>NZ_JBWQQI010000002.1:0-511256 GCF_056619545.1 Paraburkholderia sp. SSBN10T | reverse complement strand
CCCCCCCCCCCCCCCCCCCCACGACGCTTACGGCGCGATATAACCCAGGCGCGCCTTCAGCGATTGCGGACGGCCTTCGAACAGTGCCGCGTAGTAGACCGTATTGGACAGCACATTCTTGACGTAGTCGCGGGTCTCGTTGAACGGAATCGTCTCCGCGAAGACCGCTCCCTCGACCGGGCGTGCCAGCCCTTCGCGCCATGCCTTCGGACGGCCCGGCCCGGCGTTGTAGCCGGCGGTGGCCAGCACGGGGGACCCGTCGAACTGATTGTAGATCATCGAAAGGTAGTTGGTGCCAAGCAGGATATTGGTGTTGATGTCGTTCATCTGCTCGCGCGAGATCGGACCCAGGCCGATCTTCTTCGCCACCAGTTCTGCCGTGCCCGGCATCAACTGCATCAGACCGCTCGCGCCCACATCCGAGCGCGCATTCATGATGAAGCGCGACTCCTGGCGAATCAGCCCATACGCCCATTCGACATCGAGACCGTTGGACTGCGCATCGCGCTCGACGATATCGCGGAACGGCGACAGGTAGCGCAGCGAGAAATCGTGCTCGGTCTTCGTGCGGTCCGCCGTGTTGACGGTACGGTCATACAGCTCGATACGGCGCGCGTACTCGGCGACGGCGAGCAGTTGGCGGTCGGTCATGGTGCGCAGCGGCCAGTTCCATTCGCGATTGCCTTCGAGCCGCAGGTTGAGCTGATAGAAGCGCTGCGCAAGCGCGAAGCCCGGTGTATTGGCCGCTTGCTGGACCTCGGCGTCCGACACCGTCGTCTTCGGCGGTATCGTGATCTTCTGGCCCAGTTCCTCGGAGGCGAGTTGTCCGTAGAAGTTAAAGCCCGAGGCGATCGTTTCGAATTCCTGGTTGGCCTGGACCGTGTTGCCCGCCTCCTTCAGCGCGCGGGCGTGCCAGTAGACCCAGGACGGCTGGCTGCGCAGCGTGGCCGGCATCTGCTCGATCGACCAGCGCACCATCGTCCAGTCGCCCGCCAGCAGCGCGCTACGCGTGCGCCATTCGTAAGCCGGATTGGACAGCAACGGCGCATTCGCCGACAACCGGTACCAGTCCACCGCGGTCGGCATCTGCTTGGCAGCGGCCTGGTAGGCAATCGTGCCCCAGCCGATCGCGCGCTCCGGCGAACTGAGCGACGGCGCCACCGACGCAAAGGTGGCCGCGGCCATTGCCGGATCGTTGCGCGCCATCCGCGTGATCGCCAGCAAGGCCAGTTGATGCGACTGCGTATCGGGCCCGACGCCGCGCGCCAGCAGCAACGGCGGCGTGCTCGCCGCCTGATCGAACAGCATCGGGTCGGGACGCTGGTTGCCGAGCGCGTCGACCAGCTTGCTGCCGGTACTGGTGTAGTTCTGTTCGTAGGCAAGGCGGATCTGCTGCCAGACGTCGTCCGTGCTGAACTGCTGATTCATGGCGAGCGCCGTGACCAGATCGACGCAACCGTCGCCATACCACTTCGGCTCGACCAGGAGCGCCCGCGCCGCGTCCGCCACGTTTTCGCCGTGCGCGGCGCGCGATTCGAGCGCATAGCACTTGACCTGCGTGTCGTCGTTCAGCACGAAGCGCGCGTATTGCTGGTCGAAGTTATTCCAGTCGTGACGCGCACCGAGCACCACCAGGTAGTCGTTGCGCAGGCGGTCGGCAATCGCCTGGCCGTCGTACTTCTGCAGGAACGACAGCACCGGCGCATCCGGCGCGTCGACGTTCGCATGTCCGCTCGAATCGAACAACTGCGGCTTGAGCTGGAAGTACTCCAGGTACGACGGCGCCGGATAGTCCGGAATCATCGCCGCCAGTTGGGCGGCACGCGCAGGATCGTTATTGCGCGCCGCTTCGCGCAGTTGCACGAAAATCTGGTCGTTGTTGGAGAGTTGCGAAGGCGGAACAGGCTTGCCGGCGGAGGCCGTGCTGCACGCGACGAGTGCCGCAGCGGCGAGCGCAAGACCGACCGCGCGATATACTCGAAAGAGGCGTATTGACATCGTTGTTTCTGGAGCGCGAATTGAGCCCAAGCATAGCACGCAACCCTCTTCCGGAATCGAAAAACGCGCTCCGTAAAACACTGCTGAAAGCACGTCTGCATGCGGCTCTCGAGCCCGCCGCCCAGGAGGCGCTGAGCCGCCGCCTGCTCGATGCATTAAAAGTTTACGAACCTGCTTGCGTGGGGTTTTACTGGCCGCTTCCGGGCGAGTTCGACGCACGTGCGGCAATCGCCATCTGGCTCGCGCTCGGCGCGCACCGGCAAGCCAGTCTGCCGGTGATCACGAAGCGCGGCGAGGCGCTGCAGTTCCACGCGTGGGCGCCGGACACGCCAATGAAAACCGGCCACCACCGGATTCCCGAACCCGCCACAGGGATTGCCGTCACGCCCGATCTGCTGTTCGTGCCGTGTGTCGGCTTCGACGCCGCCGGCTACCGGCTCGGTTACGGCGGCGGCTATTACGATCGCACGCTGGCGGCATGGCCCGGCGCGACCCGGCCGGTCACGGTCGGTGTGGCCTACGAAGCCTGCCGCGTCGATGCGCTGGAACGCGAAGCCCACGACATTCCGCTCGACCTGATCGTCACCGAAGCCGCCTGCTATCCCCAGCCGGCATAACGCCGCGGCTCCGGCCAGCCATCAAAGCGAGGCTGCCGCCCGCGCCGCCGTGTCGTAGAGCCCGGAGGCGTTGCGCATCAGTTGCGCGGCCTCGCCGATCTGCTCATTCGTCAGGCCGCTTTCCCTGAGCGTGGCGATCAGGCAGCTTTCACGCACCTCACGATACTTGAGACAAAGTGCGCGGCCGGCCTCAGTGGCCGAAAAGAACACTTCCTTGCCGGTCTTTTCGCTTTTTACATACCCTCTAGCTACCAGCTTCTTCAGCGCGTAGGTCGCAACGTGGGTGTCCTCGATGTTGAGGACAAAGCAGATATCGGCAAGCTTCTTGCGGCGCTCGCGATGGCTGACGTGATGCAGCAGCGAGACTTCGATGGCGGTCATGTCCTTTTCGCCCGCCGCCGACATGCATCGCACCATCCAGCGGTTGAACGCGTTGCTCGCCATGATGAGCCCGTACTCCAGCTCGGACAGCTCCGCGCTCGTTTCAGACACGAGATGCTCCGAGGAGACGATTTTGGTCGGTTGGCGCGACATGACAGGTGTTCTCGTTACACGAATAGAAGTGAGGTCCCCCAACCCGCCGCCTCGCCGCAGACAAACAACAGGCAAGCGCTCGGGTGGTCCAGCATTTTTCTTGACAGCGCAGTGTACGCCGCGCGCCCCGAAAGCGATGCCTGGAAAAAACTCTTATTGATAAATTGTCGATATTTTATTGAGAATGTACCCTATGCATCATGGATAGCGTTCCTGGTGCCGATAGCCAGTCATGCGCGGTGCACTGCGTACTTTTGCCCCTTTGCATCTTTGCAAGGTTTTCCGACCCGAATGAAGCAGCGATGACCCAACCACGAATCTTTCAGTTCGGCGATGCCGCGCTCGTCTGCGAGGCACCCGCGCCGGCCACGCTCGCTTGCCAGCAGCGCGTCTGGGCCGCCGCCGCGGCGGCGCGCAACTGGCCGCACGTGCTGGAGGTGGTGCCCGGCATGAACAACCTGACCATCGTGTTCGATCCGCTGGAGGCGGATAGCGCCGCCCTCACCGGCCAGTTGCAGGCCGCGTGGGACGCTAGCGGCAGCGCGCCGGCGGTGGGCCGCGAGGTCGAGATTCCGGTGCAGTACGGCGGCGAGTTCGGCCCGGACCTGCAGGTCGTGGCCAATCACACCGGCCTGTCGGCCGAAGAAGTGGTCCGGCGGCATACGGCGGGTGAATATGTGGTGTTCTTCCTCGGCTTCCAGCCCGGCTTCGCCTATCTGGGCGGCCTCGAAGCAGCGCTGCACACGCCGCGCCGGGCCGCGCCCCGGCTCGAGGTGCCGGCGGGGTCGGTGGGCATCGGCGGCGAGCAGACCGGGATCTATCCGGCCACCTCGCCGGGCGGCTGGCAACTGATCGGCCGCACCGCGGCGCCGTTGTTCGACCCCACCCGCACGCCGCCCACCCTGCTGCAGCCGGGCGACCGGGTGCGCTTCACCGTTGCAGGGATAGACGCATGATCGACGTGATTCGCGCGGGTCTTCTGACCACGGTTCAGGATCTTGGACGGCACGGCTACCGGCACCTCGGCGTGGCACTGGGCGGCGCGCTCGACCGGCTGTCGCTCGAAGTGGGCAACCGCCTCGTCGGCAACCGGCCGGATGCAGCCGGCCTCGAGATCACATTCGGGCCGACCGTGCTACGCTTTCCGCGCGCCACCCGGATCGCGATCACCGGCACCGAATTCGGCGCCACGCTCGACGGCAAACCGGTCTATTCATGGTGGAGCCTGCCGGTGCAAGCCGGCCAGGAACTGACACTGCAAGCGGCGAGGCGCGGCATGCGCGGCTACGTCGCGATCGCCGGCGGGATCGACGTGCTGCCCATGCTCGGCTCGCGCAGCACCGACCTCGCCGGGCAGTTCGGCGGCCTCGGCGGCCGCGCGCTGCGCGACGGCGACCGTCTGCCAGTTGGCGTACCGTCGCCGCGCGCCGGCAGCGGTTTTAGTCCACAGGCGCCCGAATTCGGCGTGAAAGCGCCGGCCTGGTGCAAGTTCGTGCTGGTCCACGAGCCGCTGCGCCGCGGCCGCCACCCGTCCGGCGTCGCCTGGGCGGTGCCGATCCGCGTGCTGCCAGGGCCCGAGTACGAGCAATTTCCGGCTGCCGCTCAAGAGGCGTTCTGGTCGGACGAATGGCTCGTCACGCCGAACAGCAACCGCATGGGCTACCGGCTCGCCGGCACCGAACTCAAACGCACGCACAACACCAATCTGCTCTCGCACGCCGTCATGCCCGGCACGATCCAGGTGCCGCCTAACGGCCAGCCCATCGTGCTGCTGAGCGACGCGCAGACCACCGGCGGTTATCCGAAGATCGGCGCGGTGATTCAGGCCGATCTGTGGAAGCTCGCCCAGGTGCGCCTGAACGGCGCGGTCCGTTTTATCCCGACCACGCCTCATGAGGCGCGTCAGGCTTTAGTTGAAGAAAGAACGTATCTGCGGCAGATCGATGCCGCAATCGCGATGCATGAAGAGCGCTGCGCACGCCAACCGGCAGTGGCAGCGTTGTAAGACCCAGTAGAGGAAATTATGGAAATCGATTTGAACGCCGATCTCGGCGAGGGCTATAGCTCCGACGAGGCCCTGCTCGATCTCGTCAGCTCGGCCAATATTGCGTGCGGCTGGCACGCGGGCGGCGCCAATGCGATGCACGACTGCGTGCGCTGGGCCGTGCGCAAAGGCGTCTCGATTGGTGCGCATCCGAGTTTCAACGACCCCGAGAACTTCGGCCGCAAGGAGATGGACCTGCCCGCCGGCGAGATTTACGCAGGCGTGCTGTACCAGCTCGGCGCGCTCTCGGCGATCGCCCAGGCCGAAGGCGGACGCATTGCGCACGTCAAGCCGCACGGCGCGCTTTACAACCAGGCCGCGCGCGACCCGAAGATCGCCGACGCGATCGTCTCCGCGGTGCACGACTTCGATCCGTCGGTGGCGGTGTTCGCGCTCGCCAATAGCGGTCTCGTGACGGCCGCCCGCGAAGCCGGCCTGATCGCCATCGAGGAAGTGTTCGCCGACCGCGGCTATCGCGCCGACGGCTCGCTCGTGCCGCGCAAGGAGCCGGGCGCGCTGCTCGACGACGAAGACGAGGTGCTCGAGCGCACCCTCGCGATGGTGCGCGAGCAACGCGTGCAAGCCGTCGATGGGCACTGGGTGCCGCTCAACGCACAGACCATCTGCCTGCACGGCGACGGTCCGCATGCGCTGGCGTTTGCGCGCCGCATCCGCAGCGCGCTCGAAAGCGCCGGCATCGAAGTTCATGCGGCCAACGCCGTGCGTGCCTGAGCCTGAGCTTGGGCAGCACGCGCCACGGTCAACCATGAAGTACGCGACGCCCCGCTTCGCGCGGGGCGTTCGCCAGGTGCAGTACATCGCAAGACCCGGGACAAGACCCGCAGCACGTCCCTAAGCAACACCATAAGCACCCACCAAGGCAGCACCCGCAGCACGCTCCAGTAGTACGCAAGACCGTACCCGCAGCACAGCAGGCAGCAGCAGACGTAAACCTCTAGACGTACAGACAAAGGCAATTGCAGCACACTGACGCGGCCACTCAGAGCCGCGCACAGCAAGACGGCGCAGGGCACACAGCCCCAGGCCGCGCCTCACGTTAGCCGCCATCAGCGGCAAGGTTAGCAACCCTGTTTGGAGATCCTGATGCAGACAGCAGTCAATCTATGGCCGCTTATCGGCGTGGCCGTGATCATCGTCGGTTTTGTGTTGCGCTTCAATCCGATGCTGATCGTGGCCGCCGCCGCGATCGTCACCGCGCTGGCCGCGCACTTTCCACCCGAAAAAATCCTCGCCGCCATCGGCACCGGCTTCATCAAGACGCGCAACATCCCGCTGATCATCCTGCTGCCGCTGGCGGTGATCGGCCTGCTTGAACGGCACGGCCTGCGCGAGCGGGCGCAGACGTGGATCGCCGGCATCAAGGCCGCCACCGCCGGGCGCCTGCTGATCGTCTATCTGCTGGTACGCGAGCTGACGGCGGCGGTCGGCCTGACCGGCCTCGGCGGCCATCCGCAGATGGTGCGTCCGCTGATCGCGCCGATGACCGAGGGCGCCGCCGAAAGCCGCTACGGCAAGCTCACCGACGCGGTACGCCACCGTCTGCGCGCCTTCGCTGCCGCGACCGACAACGTCGGCCTGTTCTTCGGCGAGGACATCTTCGTCGCCTTCGGCGCGATCGTGCTGATGACCACCTTCCTGCGCGAAGCGGGCATCGAGGTCGAACCGATCCACGTCGCCGTATGGGGCATCCCCACCGCGATCTGCGCGTTCCTGATTCACGGCTTCCGCCTGTATCTGCTCGATCGCAAGCTCGACCGCGAGCTGCGCGGCGATGCCGCTGCGCAGGCGGCTGCGCCAAACCCGTCCGCGACAGGAGACCAGGCATGACGCTCACCATCAACTATCTGTTCTGGCTGCTCGGCATCGTCCTGCTGATCATCGGCGGCATGATTCTCACCGACAAGGAGCACCCGCGCCGTCTAAGCGCCGGCGGCTTCTGGATCCTGTACGCGCTGATCTTCCTGATCGGCGACCTGCTGCCGCCCTCGGTGGTCGGCGTGCTGGTGGTCGCGATGGCGCTGATCGCCGGGTTCGGCGGCGTGACGGCGGGCAAGCCCAGGGTGCTGTCGCTGGAGGCCCGCCAGGCGAGCGCGGCGCGCCTTGGCAACAAGCTGTTCATTCCCGCGTTGACGATTCCGGTCATCACCGTCCTGATCACGCTCGCGGCGAGCCATCTGGTTTTCGGCGGCACGCCCCTGATCGAGCAGAAGAACGTCACGCTGATCGGCTTCGGCATCGGCTGCGTGATCGCGCTCGCGGTGGCCTGCGTCATGACGCGCGACACGGTCGGCCAGTCGGCGAAGGAAGCGCGCCGCCTCGTCGACGCGCTGTCGTGGGCCGCGGTGCTGCCGCAGATGCTCGGCATGCTCGGCCTCGTGTTCTCCGACGCGGGCGTCGGCAAGGCCGTCGCGCACGTGACGACCGCCTATATCAACCTCGACTACCGGTTCGTTGCGGTGGCCGTGTATTGCATCGGCATGGCGGTGTTCACGATGGTGATGGGCAACGGCTTCGCCGCATTCCCGGTGATGACGGGCGGCGTGGGCGTGCCGATTCTGGTCGGCGTGTTCCACGGCAATCCGGCGGTGATGGTGGCGATCGGCATGTTCTCGGGCTACTGCGGCACGCTGATGACGCCGATGGCCGCGAACTTCAACATGGTGCCGGTCGCGCTGCTCGAACTGCCGGACAAGAACGCGGTGATCAAGGTGCAGGTGCCCACGGCGCTGACACTGCTGGTGGTGAATATTTTCCTGCTGAACTTCCTGATGTTCCTGTAGCGCATGGCCGCGCCCGGATCAACGCGGTCCGGGCGCGCCTCTTCACCCCGGCTCCACCACAAACCCGTGCTGCCGCAACAACTGCAGCACGCCTTTTGGCCCACCCAGGTGGAGCGCCCCGATTGCCACGAACACCGGCTTGTTCGACCCGGCAATCAGCAGCATCCGCGCAACGAAACGCCGGTTGCGCTCATACACGATCCGGTTGTCGATCGAAGCCGACACCCGCTTGTCGCGCGCCAGCACCTCGGACTTGGCCGCCTGCCACGCCGCAATCGCATCGGCGTCGCCCACCTTCCAGAGCCGGTGCAAGGTCTGCACATCGGCGAGGTTTTCAGCGGGCGTCTGCACCAGATCCTGCGCCAGCATCTCGCGCTGCTGCGCAAGCGACAGGCTCGTGAACGCGCGCATCTGCTCGCCGAGCGTCTCGAGCCCGACAATCTTGCCGCGCGTGTGCAGGTAGACGTTCTGCAACTGCGCCTCGGTGCCGTACTCGGTCTGCAGCCCGGCGCTCAACGAATCGTAGGTTTCGACCAGCAGCGAAGCGAGCCACGGCCGCATCTTCTTGATCTCATCGAGCGCCGCCGGATTGCCCCGCAAGCGCAGCGCGAGCTTGCGCCACAACGCGTCCGGCAAGAGCTTCGGCAAGCACTCGTAGCGGCACACGCCGTATTTCGACACATCGTCCTGCGACACCAGCAGATCGTCCGGTGAGAGCTCCAGCGCCAGAGTCTGGGAAGCGGCCAGCGCAGCGAGAATCTGCGGACGGAACGGCTGGTTCGGCGGATAGTCGGCCGGATCGCCGACGTGCAGCGTACCGAGGATGTAGATGGTGGTCGTGCCGCGCGTCGCGACATAGAACGGCATGCGCGCCGGCTGGGTGCGCACCGGACCGCCCGTCGTCGTGCTCGACGAATACGGCGGCGGATTGAAACCGGGCAAGCTCGCACGCGGCCGGCCCGGCGAACTCTGTGGCAGGGGCGCCGCGGGAACCGGCAGTGCCGGCCGGGCGCTTTGCGCCGGGGTATTCGCAGCCGCGCCCGCAGCATACGCCGTGGCGACGGGCCGGACAGAACCGAACGAGAGGCTGGCGAGCGTGGCACAACCTAACAGCCAGGCTCGCCAGCGCCGCGTGAAAACGGCGTGACAGCCGCCTTCACGCAGGCGGCGCGCAGGACGACGCGCCGCCGACGCTTCAGGCATCCACGTCCCCCACCTCCTCGGCCCGGTGACACGACACCTGACGTCCATCCACTTCCCGCAGCTTCGGCTCCTCGCTGCGGCAGCGCTCGATCGCGTACGGGCAACGCTGATGGAACGTGCAGCCCGATGGCGGATTGAGCGGCGACGGCATCTCGCCTTGCAGCTTGATCTTGATGCTGCGATCCGCCTCGAAGATCGACGGCGTCGCCGACATCAGCGCCCGCGTGTACGGATGGCGCGGGTTCGAGAAAATCCGCTTCTTGTCGCCGAGTTCGACCACGCCGCCGAAGTACATCACCATCACGTCGTCGGCAATGTGCTCCACCACCGAGAGGTTGTGCGAGATGAACACGTAGCTGGTCTTGAACTGCTCCTGCAGATCCATGAACAGATTGAGAATCTGCGCCTGGATCGACACATCGAGTGCGGAAACCGGTTCGTCGGCCACGACGATCTGCGGATCGAGAATCATCGCGCGCGCAATCGCCACGCGCTGCCGCTGACCGCCCGAGAACATATGCGGGTAGCGTTTGGCGTGCTCCGGCCGCAGGCCGACGGTGCGCATCATCTGCGCGATCCGCTCGGCGCGTTCGCTCGCGCTCAACGGGGTATTGATGGCGAGCGGCTCGCCGAGCGTCTGCTCGACGGTCTTGCGCGGATTCAGCGACGCAAACGGGTTCTGGAACACCATCTGCACGCGCCGCCGCAATGCCGCGATGCGCGTGTGATCGGCGCCGGCCACGTCTTCGCCGTCGATCATCAGACGGCCGGCCGTCGGCCCTTCGATCATCGTCAACTGGCGTGCGAGCGTCGATTTTCCGCAGCCGGATTCGCCGACGACCGCCAGCGTCTTGCCGCGGTCGAGCGAGAACGACACGCCGTTCAGCGCCTTGACGGTGCCGTGGCCGAACATGCCGCGCCTCACCGAGTAGTGCCGCGCCAACTGGTCGGCCACCAGCACGTGGTCGCCCGTCTGACTCGCCTGGCGCCGCGTTTCGGGTACTGCATTCATCGTGCGCCTCCTTGAGTGTGGACGTTGGCATCGCCGGTGAGATTCAGCGGCTTGATACAGCGTACCCTGGCCGCCTCGCTATGGCCCGCGAGCGGGTCGAGCGCCGGGCGCGCCTTGGTGCAGTCGTCCACCACGTACTTGCAGCGCGGCGCGAACAGACACCCTTTGGGCCGGTCGTCGCGGCCCGGCACCATGCCCGGCAACGCCGCCAGCCGCACTGCGCCGACATTGTGCTCGGGAATCGCCGCCAGCAGCGCTTCCGTGTACGGGTGATGCGGCGCGGCAAAGATATCCGGCACCTTGTTGGTTTCGATCACCTCGCCCGCGTACATCACGGCCACGCGCTGCGCGACTTCGGAAACCACGGCGAGATCGTGCGAAATCAGCACGAGCGCCATGCCGCGTTCCTTCTGCAGCTTGACCAGCAGTTCCATGATCTGTGCCTGGATCGTCACGTCGAGCGCGGTGGTCGGCTCGTCGGCAATCAGCAGCTTCGGATTGCAGGCGACCGCCATGGCGATCATCACGCGCTGATTCATCCCGCCCGACATCTGGTGCGGAAACGACGTGATGCGATTTTTCGCATCGGGAATGCCGACCTGGTCGAGCAGTTCGATCGCACGCTTGTGCAACTCGGCGCCGCGCAGCCCTTCGTGCAGCTTCAGCACTTCCTTGATCTGGTAGCCGACGGTGTAGCTCGGGTTCAGACTCGTGAGCGCGTCCTGGAACACCATCGCGATGTCTTTGCCGATGATCTTGCGGCGCTCCTTCGGCGAGGCTTTCAGCAGGTCCTTGCCGTCGAAGCTGACCTCGTCGGCGCTGACCTTGCCCGGTGCGTCGATCAGGCCCATCAGCGCCATCATCGTGACGCTCTTGCCCGAGCCCGATTCGCCCACGACGCCAACCACTTCGCCCGGCGCCACGTCCAGGTTGATGCGGTCGACGGCCGGCAGGCCGTTGAAGTTCACCGCCAGGTTGCGGATGGTCAGTAGATTGTCCATTCAGGCCATCCGTTTCAGTTTGGGATCGAGCGCGTCGCGCAGCCCGTCGCCGAGCAGGTTGATCGCCAGCACCGAGATCACGATGGACAGGCCAGGCAAGGTGACGATCCACCAGGCGTTATCGATGTAGTCGCGTGCCGAGGCGAGCATCGCACCCCACTCCGCCGCCGGCGGTTGCACGCCGAGACCGAGGAAGCCGAGCGCGGCCGCATCGAGAATCGCCGACGAAAAGCCGAGCGTGGCCTGCACGATCAGCGGCGCGGTGCAGTTCGGCAGCACTTGCGAGAACATCAGCCTCAAGGTGCCGGCGCCTGCCACGCGCGAGGCCGTCACGTACTCCTTCTGCAACTCGCCGAGCGCCGAAGCCCGCGTCAGACGCACGTAACCGGGCAACGCCACGATTGCGATGGCGAACATCGTGTTGATGAGGCCCGGACCGATGATCGCCACCACCGCCACCGCGAGCAGCAGCGAGGGCAGCGCGAGCAGCACGTCCATGATGCGCATGATCGGCGTATCGGCCCACTTCTCGAAGAAGGCGGCGATCAAACCGAGCACCACGCCCGGGATCAACGCCAGCACGACCGAGACGAAACCGATCCAGAACGACAGACGCGCGCCATACATCAAGCGGGACAACATGTCGCGACCGGCTTCGTCGGTGCCGAGGATGAACTTCCAGTTGCCGCCGTCGAGCCACGCGGGCGGGATCTTCACGTAGTCGCGGTATTGCTCGATCGGGCTGTGCGGCGCGATCCACGGCGCGAAGATCGCGATGAAGATCAGCACCAGCACGACCACACCGGCCGTTACCGCGCCGCGGTTGCGGGAAAAGTTTGCCCAGAACTCCCGGGCGGCCAGCGCCCGGCCGCTGGGCGGGGTCACTGACTGAGGGACTGTGTTTTGTATATCAGCCACGGCTTTACCTCGTATGGCGAATGCGCGGATTCAACACGCCGTACAACAGATCGACGATCAGATTCACGACGATCACGAGTGTGGCAATCAACAGGATACCGCCCTGCACGACCGGATAGTCGCGCCGGCTGATCGCATCGATCAGCCACTTGCCGATACCCGGCCAGGAGAACAGCGTCTCGGTCAGCACTGCGCCGGCGAGCAAGGTGCCCACCTGCAGGCCGATCACGGTTACCACCGGAATCAGCGCGTTACGCAGCGCGTGCACGACGATCACGCGTCCCGGCGGCAAGCCCTTGGCGCGCGCCGTGCGGATGTAGTCTTCGCGCAGCACTTCGAGCATCGACGAGCGCGTCATGCGGGCCACGACCGCCAGCGGAATCGTGCCGAGCACGATGGCGGGCAGGATCAGGTGGCTCAAGGCCGACTTGAACGCGCCTTCATCGGTCGACATCAGCGAGTCGATCAACATGAAACCGGTGATGTGCGGAATGTCGTATTCGACCGCGATGCGGCCCGACACCGGCGTCCAGCCGAGCTTCACCGAGAACAGCATGATGAGGATCAAGCCCCACCAGAAGATCGGCATCGAATAGCCGGTGAGCGCCGTGCCCATCACGCCGTGATCGACCACCGTGCCGCGCCGCAGCGCGGCGAACACGCCGGCCGGCAGCCCGACGATCAGGGCGAACAGCATCGCGCAGATCGACAGCTCCACGGTGGCGGGAAAGCGCGCGAGGAACTCGCCCATCACGCTGGTGTTGGTGATGATCGACATCCCGAGGTCGCCGTGCACCGCGCGTCCGAGATAGTGGATGTATTGCAACGGCAGCGGCTCGTCGAGCCCCAGGCGATGCATGGCGGCCGCGTGCATGGCCGGATCGACACCGCGTTCGCCCATCATCACTTCGATGGGATCGCCGGGTATCAGGTGGATGAGCGCAAACGCAAGGATCGTGATGCCGATGAAGGTCGGAATCACCATGCCGATGCGGCGCAAAACAAAGCGGAACATGGTTCGTCCCTATGGTCTTGATGAACGGAAAACACAACCGGCGACGAGGGCTCGTGACCCCGGTCGCCGGACCATTTCGACCAGTTTTCTAACCGTGCGAAAAGCGGACTGCGTCAGTTTTACAGCAAGCAGGCCTCGCGGTGGGCCTGACGACCCACCTTAAGGCCGCGTTTATTGCACGCCCACGCCGTCGAAACGCGCGTAACCGAGCGGCTCGATGCGCATATCGATCACCTTCTTGCTGACCGGCTGATACACCGTCGAGTGCGCGATCGGCGAGAACGGCAGTTGCTGCGCGAAAATCTGCTGCGCCTGCGTATAGATCTTCGTACGTTCGCCCTGATCGACGGTCGTGCGGCCCTTCTGGACCAGGTCGTCGAACGGCTTGTAGCACCACTTGCCGAAGTTGTTGCCGTTCATCGCTTCGCAGCCGAGCAGCGTGCCGAGCCAGTTGTCCGGATCGCCGTTGTCGCCGGTCCAGCCGATCAGCATCGTGTCGTCCTCACCTGCGTGAGCGCGCTTGATGTACTCACCCCATTCGTACGTGACGATCTTCGCGCGCACGCCGATCTTGGCCCAGTCGGCCTGGATCATTTCCGACATCAGGCGCGCGTTCGGGTTGTACGGACGCTGCACCGGCATCGCCCACAGCGTGACGTCGAAGCCATTCGCCAGACCCGCCTTGGCGAGCAGCGCACGGGCCTTGTCCGGATCGTACGACTGGCTCGGCAGGCTCTTGTCATACGACCATTGGGTCGGCGGCATCGGGTTGGTGGCCGACTGGCCTGCGCCCTGGTAGACCGAATCGATGATCGCCTTCTTGTTGATCGCCATGTCGAGCGCCTGGCGCACTTCGAGCTTGTCGAGCGGCTTGTGCTGGACGTTGTACGACAGGTAACCGAGGTTGAAGCCCGGCTGCGACGGCATCGCGACATTGGCTTCGGTCTTCAGCGGCGCGATATCGGCCGGACGCGGATAGCTCATCACCTGGCACTCGTCGCGCTTCAGTTTCTGCACGCGCACGCCGGCATCCGGAGTGATCGCGAAGATCAGCTTCGAGATCTTCACGTCGTTCGGCTTCCAGTAATCGGGATTGCCGTCGAAACGGATCGTCGCGTCTTTCGTGTAGCTGCGGAAAATGAACGGGCCCGTGCCGACCGGCTTCTGGTTGAGGTCGGCAGCCTTGCCGGCCTTGAGCAGCGAATCCGCATATTCAGCCGACTGGATCGACGCGAACTCCATCGCCATGTTCTGGATGAACGGTGCGTTGGTTTCCTTCAGCGTGAAGCGCACGGTATACGGATCGACCTTTTCGACCTTGGTGATCAGCTTGTCGAGGCCCATGTCCGTAAAGTACGGGAACTGCGCCGGGTACGCCTTGTTGAACGGCATGCTCGGGTCGAGCATGCGGTTGAACGTGAACAGGACGTCGTCCGCGTTGAATTCGCGGGTCGGCTTGAAGTACGCCGTGGTCTGGAACTTGACGCCGTGGCGCAGGTGGAACGTGTAGGTCTTGCCGTCCGGCGAGACATCCCAGCTTTCGGCAAGGCCCGGCTCGACCTTGGTGCCGCCGCGCTCGAATTCGACGAGGCGGTTATAGACCGTGAAAGTGTTGGCCGTAAAGTCCGTGCCCGTGGTGTATTGGGCCGGATCGAAACCCGCGGGACTGCCTTCTGAGCAGTAGACCAGGGTTTTATTCGGAATCTCGGCACGCGCGACACTCGCGCCCACCGCCGATACCGCTGCGGCTGCGACGAGCGTCGTGATCCGCGCGGCGCGCAACAGATTGTTTTGCTTCATGTTTCCTCCAGGTTCAATGCCGGCTCGCACCAGCGTAGCGCGATCTTACTTGAGCATGGCTTGCGGCAACAAGCAGAGGAAATTCCTTCTGTTCACGATCGGAAACACTTGTTATGCATAAATTGAGGCCCGTCAAAGCGGATTGCCGGGGCCTCACGACGCGCTATGAGCGTCAAGCAGGAGCAAAAGCGCCCATATCCGCCTATTTCAGTCCGACGCCAAGGAATTGCGTCGGGCCGAACGGATCGATCTTGAAGCCGGTGACCTCTTTTGAGATAGGTTGATAGACGGTGGAGTGGGCAATCGGCGTAAACGGCACCTGGTCCTTGAAGATCACCTGCGCGTCCATGTAGTCCTTGGTGCGCTGCGCCAGGTCGGTGGTGCTGCGGGCGCCCGTGATCAGGTCGTCGAAGGGTTTGTAGCACCACTTCGAGAAGTTGCTGCCGTTCACCGCAGCGCAGCCCAGCAGGACGCCCAGCCAGTTATCGGGGTCGCCGTAGTCGCCGGTCCAGCCGATCAGGATGGCCTGGTGTTCGCCGGCGTGGGCCCGGCGGATGTATTCGCCCCACTCGTAGGTGACGATATTCACCTTCACCCCGATCTTGGCCCAGTCGGATTGAAGCATTTCGGCCATCAGCCGGGCGTTCGGGTTGTAGGGCCGCTGCACCGGCATGGCCCACAGCGTCAGATCGAAGCCGTCGGGGTAACCGGCTTCCTTCAGCAGCGCACGGGCCTTGTCGGGATCATAGGGCGCGTCTTTCAGGCTCTTGTTGTAGCCCCACTGAGTCGGCGGCATCGGATTGGTCGCAATCTGGCCGGCGCCCTGGTACACCGAATCGATGATCGCCTTCTTGTTGATCGACATGTCCAGCGCCCGGCGCACCAGCACGTTGTCGAGCGGCTTTTTGGTCGTGTTGTAGCCGAGGATGCCCAGATTGAAGCCTACCTCGCTCGGCATCGCCAGCGACGGGTCGGACTTGACCGACGCAATATCCGCAGGACGCGGATAGCTCATCACCTGGCATTCGCCGCGTTTTAGCTTCTGCAACCGGACGGCCGGATCGACGGTAATCGCGAAAATCAGCTTGCTCACTTTCACGATGCCCGGCTTCCAGTAGTCCGGGTTGCCGTCGAAGCGGATCGTGTCGTCCTTGGTGTAGCTGCGGAAGATAAACGGTCCGGTGCCGACCGGAAACAGATTGATGTCGGAGGCCTTGCCGGCCTTCAGCAACTGATCCGCATATTCCGCCGAGAGGATCGAGGCGAACGGCATGGCGATCTGCTGCAGGAACGGCGCGTCGACCTGTTTGAGCGTGAAGCGCACCGTATACGGGTCGAGCGCTTCGATCTTGCTGATATTTTTCGCCAGCCCCAGATCGCTGAAGTAAGGAAACGGCACCGGATACGCCTTATGGAACGGCTGATCCGGATCGAGCATCCGCTCGTAGGTGAAAACGACGTCGTCCGCGTCGAATTCGCGGGTCGGCTTGAAGAACGAGGTGGTCTGGAACTTCACCCCATGGCGCAGATGAAACGTGTATTGCAGGCCGTCCGGCGAGACATCCCAGCTCTCGGCAAGGCCTGGCTCGATGTCGGTGCTGCCGTGCGCGAACTCGACCAGCCGGTTGTAGACCGTATAGGAACCGGCAGTGAACTCGACGCTGGTGGTGTACTGGGCGGTGTCGAAGCCGGCTGGGCTGCCTTCGGAGCAGAACACGAGGGTTTTATCGGGCAGCGCGGCGGCGGGCGCGGTGACGGGTGCGAAGCATGCCGTGGCGACGGCCAGGGTTGTCAGAGCGGGCAGGCAATACTGGCGAACTGCGAACAGCATGGATGACACTGTCATGACGTTCTCCGGACAGCAACCGGGTTGGTTGCGCTTCGATCATAGACAGCACAATATTCGGGTTCAATCCAGAGTTGTACCCCGAGCGCGGTCGGCAAAAGCGCGGCTTTGCGGCAACGCACCAAATCAGGCGGGGTAATCAGGCTGGGTAAAGCGGCGGGAGATGGGATGAAAGGCAGGAACCGCGCAGCCGGCCGGCCGCGCGGTGTGAAGCTGACGCTTTAAGCGCCCAACCGCTCGCAGATGGCCTTGGTCGCCGCTGCGTTGTTGAGCGTATAGAAATGCAGTCCCGGCACGCGTGCGTCGCTTAGACGCTGGCACAGGTCCGTGACCACATCGAGTCCGAACGCGCGAATCGCTTCGCGGTCGTCGCCGAAGCTTTCCAGCCGGCGCGCCACCCAGCGTGGCACTTCCGCGCCGCACATCTCGGAGAAGCGCATCAACTGCGAAAAATTCGTGATCGGCATGATGCCTGGCACGATCGGCACGTCGACGCCGAGCTTGCGCGCGTCGTCGACAAAGCGGAAATAGGCGTCCGCGTTGAAAAAGTACTGCGTGATCGCCGAATTGGCGCCGGCCTTCACCTTGCGGGCGAAGTTCTCCAGATCCTGGCGCGGCGAGCGCGACTGCGGATGGTACTCCGGGTAGCCGGCCACTTCGATCCAGAACCAGTCGCCGAACTCGGCGCGAATGAAGCTCACCAGTTCCGACGCATAGCGCAGCTCACCCACCTCGCCCATGCCGGACGGCAGGTCGCCGCGCAGCGCGACGATATGGCGGATGCCGTGCGAGCGGTACTCGTTGAGGATCGCGCGCAGGCTCTCTTTCGACGAACCGATGCAGGACAGATGCGGCGCCGCTTCCAGCCCTTCCTTCGCCATCTCGACGACGGTATCGAGCGTGCCCTGCTGCGTCGAGCCGCCCGCGCCGAAGGTGACGGAGACGAACTTCGGCTTGAGCGGCGCGAGCTGCGCACGCGTGGCGCGCAGTTTCTCGACACCGTCCGGCGTCTTGGGCGGGAAGAATTCGAATGAAATTTCGAGCGGATTCATGACTCAATCGCCGTTCTAGAAATAAAGCTCACTTCAGCCGAGACTGCGGTTGCCGAAGATAAGCGCGGACAGCAGCCACGAGACGATGCTGTACAGGATCGAGCCGAAGAACGCGGACCAGAACCCCGATACTTCGAAGCCCTTCAGCAGCGACGCGCACAGCCAGAAGCACAGTGCGTTGACGACCAGGATGAAGAGTCCGAGCGTCAGAATCGTCACGGGCAGCGTGAGCAGGATCAGAATCGGGCGCAACACGGCGTTGATCAGGCCGAGCACGACGGCGACGATCAGCGCGGTGCCGAAGCTGCGGATGTGGATCGAGGGCACGAGGTACGTGATGATCAGGAGCGCGAGCGCGTTGATCACCCAGGTCAGCAGCACGGTCATGTAAAGCTCCTTTTGGGCTGAGAGTCCGGAATTGAATGGAGCGGGCCGGCATGGCGACAAAGGCGGCGCAGCAAGCCGCGCCGCCCTGTCTGCCATGTCTTTCACCAGCGAGCCTGCCGGCCAGCCGGGTGCCGGCCTGGCAACGGCTTAGTAACGGTAGTGGTTCGGCTTGAACGGACCGTTCTTGTCGACGCCGATGTAGCCTGCCTGCGCGTCCGACAGCTCGGTCAGGTTCGCACCGATGCGCGCCAGATGCAGGCGCGCCACCTTCTCGTCGAGATGCTTCGGCAGCACGTACACCTTGTTCTCGTACTTCTCGCCCTGGGTGAACAGTTCGATCTGTGCGAGCGTCTGGTTGGTGAACGAGTTCGACATCACGAACGACGGGTGGCCGGTGGCGCAACCGAGGTTCACGAGGCGGCCTTCAGCCAGCAGGATGACGCGCTTGCCGTCCGGGAAAATGATGTGGTCGACTTGCGGCTTGATGTTTTCCCACTGGTACTGACGGGTCGACGCGACGTCGATTTCCGAGTCGAAGTGACCGATGTTGCAGACAATCGCGTTGTTGCGCATTGCCTTCATGTGGTCGTGATCGATCACATGGTAGTTGCCGGTGGCCGTCACGAAGATGTCGGCCTTGTCAGCCGCATATTCCATCGTCACGACGCGGTAGCCTTCCATCGCCGCCTGCAGTGCGCAGATCGGATCGATTTCCGTCACCCACACGGTGGCGCCCAGACCGCGCAGCGATTGCGCGCAACCCTTGCCCACGTCGCCATAACCTGCGACCACGGCGATCTTGCCGGCGATCATCACATCGGTAGCGCGCTTGATGCCGTCGACCAGCGACTCACGGCAGCCATACAGGTTGTCGAACTTCGACTTGGTGACCGAGTCGTTGACGTTGATGGCCGGGAACGGCAGGCGGCCTTCTTTTTCCATCTGGTACAGACGGTGCACGCCGGTCGTGGTTTCTTCGGTCACGCCCTGGATGTGCGCGAGGCGCGTGGAGTACCAGGTCGGGTCTGCGTCCAGATGACGTTCGATCGACTTGTACAGCGCGATTTCTTCTTCGTTGGTCGGCTTGGCGATAACCGAGCGGTCCTTCTCGGCCTTCGAGCCGAGGATCAGCAACAACGTGGCGTCGCCGCCGTCGTCGAGGATCATGTTGGCGAACTCGCCGTTCGGCCATTCGAAAATGCGGTGCGAGAATTCCCAGTATTCGTCGAGCGACTCGCCCTTGAACGCGAACACGGGCGTGCCGGCCTTGGCGATGGCCGCAGCAGCGTGGTCCTGGGTCGAGAAGATGTTGCACGATGCCCAACGGACGTCGGCGCCGAGCGCGGTCAGCGTCTCGATCAGCACGCCGGTCTGGATCGTCATGTGCAGCGAACCGGCAATGCGCGCGCCCTTCAGCGGCTGCTGCGCCTTGTATTCTTCGCGCGTTTGCATGAGACCGGGCATTTCGGTCTCGGCAATGTTCAGTTCCTTGCGGCCCCAGTCGGCCAGCGACAGGTCCGCAACGAGGAAATCTTGAGAATCTTTGGAATCGTAGACTGCGGCGTTCATCACGCCCTCCTTTCTAAAAATGACTAGAAATTTGACGTGAGCGCCGTTCGATGCGGTGGATGGGATAGCGCATGGCGCATCCTGGCCCTCCGATTGAAAGCCTCCGAGCCTGGCGGGCGGCCGGCGAATGCAGATTCGCGGTACCCGTCGCAACGCTCCTCGGAGACGAACGGCGATTGTAGCAAATCGAGATGGCTTCGGGGTGTCGGTTCGGTTACGGGTGGAAAAACGTGTCGCAGCGGCTAAAGCGGCGTTGTCCTGGCGGCAAATCGCGCAAACCGGGCCGGGGCTGGCTAGGACGCCGTGCCCGCCGTGCCGGTGGCAGCGCTCAGCGAGCGCAGTTGCGCGAGGTTGACCTTCGCCGTCTCGACGAACTTTTCCGAGAGCCGGAACGACTCCTCGAGATCCGCCTGAACCGGCGCCTGCATGCCAAAGCAGATGCGAAAGTAGCGCTCGGCGTGAATGCGCGGATGGTAGTGCATGCGCACCCGCTTGGCATCGGTAAGACGCTGGTTGCCGAATAGCTCGCGCAGCGCCCAGGAAAACGCGCCGTCTTCGCCGCCGTTGCGGCGGAAAAAAGCGTCCATCGGGAAGCCGCCAAACGCGGCGTAGACCGGGCGGCGAATTACCAGGCTGCTCGGCACGGTATTGCTTAGTGTCGCGGCGTGGTCCTCGAACAGCGGATGGCCGACGATCTCGGCTGGAAAGCCGGCGTATTCGACGTCGAGGCGGATCGAGGCTTCGGTGGGGTTTTGCGCGAGATAGCCGCTCGCCGCCGCGAGCGCGCCGGGGAAGTACTCGTCGTCGGCGTCGATGAAGGCGAGGAGCGGCTGCGTGGCATGCATCGCCGCCCAGTTGCGGGCCCGTGCCGCACCGCCGTTCACCGGCATCTGCAGCAGACCGACGCGGGGATCGCGCTCGCCGTAGTGGCGTACCACCTCGGTCGATGCGTCCGTCGAGGCGTCGTCTACGACGATGATCTGTGCTGCTTCTGGTTGGATGACACAGCTTTCCAGCGTACGGGGAAGCGTTGCTGCTGCGTTGTAGCAGGGGATGATGATGGAGATGGGCAGCATGGGCGTAGACAGGCGTGGCGAAGGCGGCGTGAAAGCATGGGCGCAAAGATGCTGGTCATCATAGCGTCCGTGGCGGGCGGCTCGTCCTGAAAACGTTAGGTGGGCGGCAGTTGAGTCGGCTCCGGTCACTCGGCGAAACGCATCGCGGCAATGGCAAAGCTTGAACGATTTGGGTAGTCGTATTCCGCGGTTGATTTGTCATTGTGCGCCGCAGCGACGGCGGCGGGATGCAAGGGGCTACCGAACTGTCGCAGAACGGCCAGCTACGGTCGCTCGACCGTGCTTTCACATGGACACTCGAACGTCTGGTCCGCACCCAGACAGCAGACCGTCGCGTGTCGCCCAATACCCGCGCGTCATCGGCTAGAGGATAAATTCGCCGCTAAATGACCGTGGGCCGCACATGTCATAGTGTTCGCCGAGCAGATCAATGCAATGGATCGAGAAATGGTGTGTCTGGGTCACTGGCATAAAATACAACAACGCGGAGCGAATCGCTATTGCTGCGGTTATAACCGGTCATCTTCACATGCGGTGGCTCTACCATCGCCTGACCTTGCCTCACGGTGACTGGCGCCATGCCTTCCATCTCCAGAGTGAAGGCACCCTCCAGCACATAGACCGTCACCGGAAACCTGTGTGTATGAAAGACGGTTTTATCGCCGGGTTTGAAAGTCGCTGTCAGGACGCGTAGTTCCTGCTTTTCGCCTCTCGGCATGCCATCTACCATTTGCTGAAGCAGTATTTGAGGCTTGACGGCTCCCGACTCCTGTGCGGCACAAGGTAGGAAAAAGCCCACGGCGATGGCTGCTAAAGCCAGACTGGTGATCGTTTTCACAATGTGTGTTCCATTCGAGGGCCTTGCCAGGGGATTCCGAAGTATCTGGCTGATCGCCACGAGGCTGCGAGGCGCGTTCTTGATGCTAGGCGAGCGCGCGCCTCATTAGCTTTCTATTTCTGTGACTTATGTGCGTGAGGGCACACTGTCGTTCGATATATCCACAGGCCGTGCTGGGTCACTTTATGGCCTTTGCCTCGCTCACTTGCCCGTGACGAGCTCCGCGCAGGGCGTCTGCGTTGCTCGGCCAGAAACGGTCGTTCGTCGCACTATCAAAGAAAGGATCAGCGCGACTGCAGCTTGAATCCTTCGCCGCCGATACCTGCCCGGTCCACCGCCGAAATGCGGTTGCGTCCCTGGTCCTTGGCCTGATAGAGCTGCGCATCCGTCAGATTGATGAACGCCATGACATCGATGCCTTCGTTCGGCACAACGGTGCCCACTCCGAAGCTCGCCGTGACTCGCTGACCGTGCGGCGAGCGCAGATGCGCGATGGCTTCATCCGCGATCAGCGTGCGACAACGCTCCGCGACGCGCACGGCGTCATCGGCGTCGGTTTCCGCGAGCACGAGCATGAATTCCTCGCCGCCAAACCGGCCCAGGAACGCGTTCGGCCCGGCGGCCTCGCCGAGCACGCGCGCAATGCGCTTCAGACATTCGTCGCCCTGCAGGTGACCGTAATAATCGTTGTATGACTTGAAGAAATCGATGTCGATCATCACGAGCGAAAGCGGCTTGCCCGATGCCGCCGCGCTCGCCCATTCGCGCGCGATCACCGTGTCGAACATGCGACGGTTGCCGACGCCCGTCAAGCTGTCGGACAGCGACAGGCGTTCCAGTTCGCGCTGGAGCTCCGCAAGCCGTTCCTCCGTGCGCTTGCGTTCGCTGATGTCGAACATGAAACCGATCAGCGCGTCAACGTCGCCGTTCTCTTTGCGTACGACGTGGACAACGTCGCGAATCCATACGTAGCCGCCGTCGGCGGTAAGTGCGCGATAGTCCGCTTCATGATCGGTGCCCGCCTGCGACTGCGCGACGCAAAAATTCACCACGGACTCACGGTCGTCCGGATGCATGCGCGCGGCCCAGTCCTCGACCGTTTTCCAGGTGGACGGCGCGTAGCCGAGCAGCGCTTCGATCTGCGGGCCGATATAGGCGAACTGCATCGTCGCCCAGTCGATCTTCCAGGGGATAGCCCGGGTGGATTCGAGCAGCGTGCGATAAACGGCGGGGTTGTCCTCGCCGAGCAGGCGCCCGGGCGGTGCAAGGCTGTCCTCGTGGCGCAGGAATGCGGCCTGAAGTGAACTGCCGGCCAAATCTTTGTCTTCGTGGCTCATCGTGATCGTCCAATAACGCGTAAGTGTGTTATCGGCCGGTAGCAGCGGCGCCTTGAACGCGGCACGGAAGATCGATCGCCAAAAACCTGATACTGCGTCGCTTGCTGACCATCGGATCGAAGGAACTCGTCCAGCTCGACGCAAGCCTTGATGCCGAGCTGGATCGATTTCTGCCGGATGCCGCTCCCGATCGCTGCGGGCCGACGGCGCAGCTCATGACTCTGCGCTGTTCTCGCTGCCTGGAAGCACTGAGCGAGTTCGGCCGCAAGCGGGCGTTGGACGTGCCGGCAAAGATCGTCGACCAATAAATATTCCGGTATTGGACCACTCGCTACCGGGCGATTAAAGAACGTCAATTTCAGGACGATAAACGATATATCACCGTTCTCGTCCTCCATGCACCATGACATCGTCCCTGATGATCCACCCGACAATGCCTGAGCGGAGAGTTAAAAGCGGCTTCAACTGGTCTGCCTTGATATTTGGCACCATCTGGGCGTACTCCGAGGGATTGATTGTTCAAGGGGCACGGATGGCCGCGGCCGATGCTGTTGAAGCCGCTGACCGTCTTTCTCGCGAGGTTTTATCTCTTTATGTATGCTCCTGCTCGCAACACCTTCAATAACAACGCCGAGGCGTAAGGGAACATTCAGGATGACCGCGCCACTGCCAGCCACCCCAATGAACATCATGTGCCTTCGTTACATCGCTGCGGTTTGCGCAGCCTTTCCTTTGTTCGGTTGCGTGAGTTTCCACGATTCCCGTCCCGCCGAACAACAGCAATCCGATCTGCGAGCCGCAACAGACGCATTGGCCGGCACCTACGAAGTGGTCGACAGCCGGCTGAACAGCGGCCACTTCACGAGCGTAGTGGTTCAGAAAACAATTGGTACCTACGGTCCGAACGTGTCAATGATGAACGCGGCTTCTCAGGCTGCCGTCTTGCACGGCAGCAAGAAGTGTCGCGGCTATGTTGTGCAAGCTCGATCGTATGCATCCGTAATGTGCGACACACCGGCTTATGGGGTCAATTTCTACAGCCTTGGCTCCGTAACGGATTTGGACCGGACAGTCAAAGATGGCGGCGTCATCAAATCGTTTCCGGACATGACGGTCCCGCCTGGCGATTTCCTTCTGACATATGCCGAAGATATGAACGGTCGGATGCATTACCTCGTCTTGGCGAAGAAAACATCGCCGTAAACGAAGTTCGACAGCGCTTTTCTTGAATGGCCGCTACTGGACAATTCGAGTGGCTGCACTGGGTCGGCTAAGGAAATTCGATGTTACTCCGACACCGGCGCCAGGCAGCGGTAAAGGAATTTCGGGGTTTGGTTGCGGATTCAACCGGTCGACAGCAGATGGAAGATTGCCGACAACCGATGCCTCACCACTGTCGAAACAAGTTATGCGTAGTCCTTATCTCTCGTCCATGCGTATGAACGCGGCCATGTACCGTCGTCTCCTCGATCGCCGGCGTGGGAGTTGGGCAGGTTTCCTGGTCTCACCACACGGTGAGGTTCTCCTTTCGAGCAACGTGGCCGCCGCTTCCGTGTCGGCCAGGGAAATTCAACTTTGCTGCGAAGCTGGCGAGCGGCGGCGACCGGCAAACTTCCGAGTCCGGGGAGGATCGGCCCTCCAGCGGCCCTGATGCAGCTCAGACCAGCCGCGAACTGGTCATCACTAACTGGGAGCCGGGCACGTAGAACGGCGGCCTCTTCCAGGCTCCACGCAACCACAGTGCGTTTGGCAAACCTGGCTATGTCAAAAATTGTCGTACCTGTGTCGGGCGTGTCTTTCGGACGATAGGATGAGCCTTTAACGCTTCGGTTACCAACACAGCCGGGGGCAACTGGCTGCCCGGAACCACTGCGGAAGGATCATGCATGGCGACAGAACTCAAGTCAGACTCGTGGCACCCTTGACGGATGAGCGCAATGACAACTATCGAAAGATACGAATCGTTTCACGACTGGTATCTCCTCAGTCTGGCCGCAGACATGGACAAGCAGGTCGTCGAGCTTCACTTGATGTTCGATAACAAGAAAGACCGGGCTCGGCTGTTATTTAAAGGCGCGACGCGATGTTGGTGCAACGACTTCCTGATCCAGAACATCATTTCCTCGATCAAGGTACTAACCGACTTCAACTCGGATGAGTACAGGCAGGTGCTGGCCGCGCTGGACAAGTCGTACTCGTGGGGGAAGGGAAAGCCGCTGAAAAACATCGCGTCAGTTCAGGCCACGCTCGGCGCTGAATTGCTCGTGGAGTTTGACTTTCTCGAGGTAGAGCCTGAACAGTGATGACGACAGCAACACCACTATTCGATCTGCTGGACCGGCTCGATGCAGCGAAGATTCACTACTCCCTGAGTCGCAATCGACCCGATACCGTGCTGGTTTCCATCGTGGTTATCGGAATGCGCGTTGAGATTGACGTGTTCCGCGACGGACACACGGAGGTCTGCGTATTTAGGGGTTCCGAAGGCGAGGTGGACGACCCCGAGATAATCGACAGGATCATTCGTGAGAATGCCGACTGACAACTGGTAAAAACCGCACGGAGATGCTGACGCCCACGCGGCTTTTATTGTGTCGCTTCGACCGGTTGAATCCGCAGTCGACAAGGGGAGTTCGCGTCGAGGTAGGGCAGGTGACTGACGGGCGCTGGCCGAACTTCCGGGTTCGGCCACCTTCGGCCGCTCGTATCGGCACCAAAGAAGACTTTCAAGCGTCTCTCTCGCTCCGGGGAGCGGTCGTTCGGCCGTCCGAGTCGTCGGCGTAATTGGACTCACGATTCTCGCCATGGGCTGCGCCGCTTACGCGTCGTGCGCGAGCTACAGAGGAAGTAATCACGCAGAGTACACTGCTGCAGAAAATCAATAAAAGGAGTGGACTGACAATGCTAATGCAGAAGGTACGGGTAAAGAACTATAAATGCTTTGTGGATACGGGGGACATTGCCCTCGCACCGCGCTTTAACATTTTTACGGGTCGCAATGATGCGGGCAAGAGTGCCCTGATCGAAGCGATTGGCCTTCGACAAGGTCACCTCCCCCATCGCAGCCTAACCACGGTGCCTATCCCCACGGCGGTCCCGCCGCTGCAATCGGAAGTGACTGCGACCTATGAGCTAAATAAGGACGAAGTTGAGAAGCTATTCGCCAAACTGCCGCAATTCAATATAGGTTGCCCCGCTAATGGGGGCAAACAGGCGCTCCAAGTCGCGCAGACAGCCTTAACTCACACCAATACGCTCGTCGTAACTTGGAAGAACGGCAAAGCCGAAGGGCAACTGTCAGGCTTCCGGCCTTTGCCACCGGTATCTGCAGGCAGATATGCCAGTATTACCAACGTCGCGTGTCCGCACGGCGTGGCCCTGCATTTCTCCGGCGAACTCGGTGGAGCGGCCCAAGGGCCTGAGGCAGCCTTCGCAAATGCCCTTCGCGACCAATCGTATGCCTTTCGGGCAGAGAGGCTTAACCTCGGGGCTTGCAAGGTCGGCCATACGCCAGTGCTTCAGCCGAACGCCAGTAACCTCGCTGCCGTACTGAACGTCTTCAGTTCGTCCAACCGGCACCGATATGAGCGCTTTATGTCACATGTGAGGACGATTTTTCCCCACATCACTGACATCACAGCGGTTCCGGTCGAAAACGATCGAATCGAAGTGAACGTATGGACCATTCCTCCCGACTCCGAGCGCTCCGACCTCGCCGTTCCTTTACAGGAGAGCGGGACGGGCATCGGTCAGGTGCTCGCCATCCTGTATGTGGTCATCAACTCAGAACCTTCTCTGATACTTATAGACGAGCCGCAGAGCTTTCTTCATCCCGGCGCTATCCGCAAGCTACTTGAAATACTGGGGACTTACGCTCAGCATCAGTATGTCATTACCACTCATTCGTCTTCGCTGATAAGCATGACAGAGATGGATCGGCTGTTCTTGGTTCGCAGGGAGTCTGAGAATAGTGCCAGTAGTGTCGTCACGATTGACTACAACTCGCAGAACGATCTTCGCATGGCCCTCGCCGATGTTGGCGTGCGTCTCAACGACGTGTACGGTGCTGACTCGATCCTTTGGGTCGAGGGAAAAACCGAAGAGGTCTGCTTCCCTGAGCTACTGCAGCGCGTAGCAAAAGTACCTTTACAGGGCGTCCAAATACTCGGCCTCATAAGTACCGACGAACTCAGCAGCAAACATACGACCCGTGTCTTTGATATATACGAGCGACTGTCGGGAACCGAGTCGCTGCTCCCTCCTTCTGTAGCTTTCATCCTGGACCGCGAGCAGCGCACCCAGAAGGCGGTTGACGACATTAATAGGAGAAGCAATGGACGGGTTGTATGGTTGCCGCTTCGCATGTACGAAAACTACCTGCTTGACGCGAATAACATTGCAACAGTTATCAACCAAGAAGACCCGACACGCACGGCTCCTCTTTCAGGTGAAACAGTTGTCGCGTGGCTACAACAGCACGCCATAGACAAGAAATACTTCAACCCGTCTGATCCTGTGCCGTATCCGGGCAACGATTGGCTGAAACTCGTGCACGGTGCAGAAGTTCTGCATGACCTCTTTTCGGACGCCACGGAAACCCGAGTCGAGTACGACAAGGTCAAGCACGGCGTTATGCTCACGCAACTGCTTATTGCCTCCCCAACGCAACATATCAGGGAGTTAAGTACGAAGCTCGGCGAACTCGTTGCAATTGCAAATTCCTAATAGGTCGGCGGCTTGGGACCGCGTCTCTGCGGACCACCCCTTGATAAAAGTCTACGGAGTAGAGGATGGAGAAGCGGAGCGCAACGGGTTGCGTTTCTGTCCGCAGAAAGTATGGACGTCTGCTTCACATCGAAAGCCGCCGCTGTCGAGCTGACGCGACGAATGTCGGTGAAGGATCGCTTCCCGATGCATACTCTACTTCCATTGACATCTACTTCCAATTGAATCCGATGCGCGAACGTCCTTCGGCCAGGCTGCTGATCACCACTCCAAAGCGGCGAGTGCTGCTGTTCCGGTTCGTGCACAAAACTGGTGTGCTAGCGGGCAAAGTCTACTGGGCAACGCCGGGTGGCGGTGTCGAGCATGGCGAGACGTTCGCGGACGCTGCAATACGAGAGCTCCGTGAAGAAACAGGCATTCGAGAGGCGCAGGTATCCATGCCGGTCGGACGGCGCGAAGTGCCCTTGCAGTTGCCAGATGGCGAGCGCGTACTCGCGGTCGAACAGTATTTCGTCGTTAACACGGACACGGAATCCATTTCACGTGACGGCTGGACTGCGGAAGAGATGGAAGTGATGGCGGATCACCAATGGTGGAGCCGGGAGGAATTGTCCACCACCAGCGAGACTATCTATCCGGAAGGGCTAATCGAGATGCTAGACGAGGCAGGAGTTTTCGGCGGCTGAGCGGCCGCTTTGAAGCAAACCGAGGAGCTCGAATGGGCCGACCTGAGGCGACCGCGTCGCGCACACGTTGGCCATTTTGAGAGCCTAACTCCACCGCACACGTGCCTGGCCATAGCACGCGCCCGACTTCGGCACACGGGCGCCATGTGATCGACGTGTTGAAGTGGAAAGATGAAGAGTCCCAGGACGGAATCGGAAACGAAGGCGCAATGTCTGTACCGGCGTGATTGCCGACCGGCCAAACTGTTTTCCGAAACGACCACGGACTCCGAAGCGACCACCGAGCCTGGCGACGCAGCGCGAGCTTACCGCGCTCGCGAGTGACAACGGCAGAAAACCTTCTGAGCGTCCCTCGCACGCATTCCGGCGACCTGCCCATCGGTCATTTGACCGATACCCTGGCGGCGCCTTCCCTGCGATCCTTGCGTTCATACCAATCGCGAACCCCGACTGGATGGTGCTCCGGCACTACAGCGGGGAATCTGGCTGGACCGGCAATGTGCATCAGGCCGCGCTCGCCGATGGCCGATGGCCGCAGTGCGTTTTCCACGTCGTCCACAAAGAGATCGTTTTGAACAGCGCAACCGTTCATCCCGTATGGGTCCGCACGTTTCACTGGATTAATGCCGCAGCTGTCATTCTCATGTGCATGAGTGGCTGGCAGGTCTACGAGGCATCGCCCATATTCAAGATCGTCCGGTTTCCCGCATCGATCACTCTTGGTGGCTGGCTAGGTGGTGCGCTGCTTTGGCACTTCGCCGTCATGTGGATACTCGTTGCCAACTTCGTCGCGTATCTGGTCCTGGGGATCATTACTGGACGGCTGCGCCGGACCATGTTTCCCCTCACGATTCGCGCGGTTGCAACCGATCTCGTCGCAGCGCTGCGCGGCAAACTCAACCACAGCAATCTCGGTCAGTACAACGCCGTGCAGAAACTTGCGTATCTCGTCGTCGTTGCAGACATTGCGCTGGTGATCGTGTCCGGTCTGACGATCTGGAAGCCGGTGCAGTTTCCGGTTCTACGGACGCTACTGGGCGGCTTCGACAATGCGCGCATCGTCCACTTCGCCGCGATGAGCGTACTGGTAGGTTTTCTCGCGATACACATCGTCATGGTTGCGCTGGTGCCGCGATCGTTACTCACCATGATCCGGGGCCGATGACGATGACTTCGAGTCAAGATAAGCGGATGCTCGACGCAGCGTCCATCATCAAGGACGCACAAAAAGAACTGGGTTCAGCTTCAAGGCGCCTGTTCGGCAAGCGCATCCTGACTCTCGGCGGCCTGGCGCTGTTGTCCGGCTGCGATCTGACAAACGACAAGTCGGTGAACAACCTGTTGCGCACAATGTCCTCGTTCAACGACGGCGCGCAGGCGTTGCTGTTTGATCCACGCACTCTGGCGCCGACGTATCCGGAATCGATGATCACGCGGCCTTTCCCGTTCAACGCCTTTTACGACATCGATCAAGTGCCGGATATCGATGCACAGACATATCGGCTAGAACTCACAGGGCTCGTCAAAGGCAAGCGCACCTGGACTCTGGCTGAACTCAACGCATTGCCAAAGCGCAGTCAGGTTACACGGCATATTTGCATCGAAGGCTGGAGCGCGATCGGCAAATGGGGCGGAGTGCGTTTCTCCGACTTTCTGTCGATGGCCGGTGCGGATACCACGGCGAAGTACGTCGCACTGCATTGCGCCGACAACTACTGGACGAGCATCGATATGCCGACGGCTCTGCATCCGCAGACGCTTCTAACGCTGACCTTCGATGGCCAGACTTTGCCGGCGAAGTATGGTTTCCCGATGAAGCTGCGCATGCCGACCAAGCTTGGCTACAAGAACCCGAAGCATATCGTCGCCATCACGGTGACAAACGAATTTCCCGGCGGCTATTGGGAAAACCAGGGCTACAACTGGTTCGGCGGATCCTGACCCGCCAGCCCACCAACAGCCTTTATCCCGTCATATCAACGGAGCATATATGTCCATCCGTATCAAGCTTGCTGCTTCCCTCGTTGCACTTTCGCTTGCTGGTGCAGCGTTCGCACAATCTCCAGCGACAAAGCCTGAGCGCATTCGCGGCGACATCGTGTCGTTCTCGGGCAATACCTTGACCGTCCATCGCCGCAGCGGCGACACCGTGATGATCACCTTGAGCGACGCGTCAAAGGTCAGCGCGGTGAAGGCGATCCAGCTCTCCGATATCAAACAGGGCTCCTATGTCGGCGCCGCGGCTATGCCCGGTCCCGACGGCAAGCTGACCGCCACGGAAGTGCTGGTGTTCCCCGATGTCGCGCGCGGAACGGGCGAAGGGCACTATGCATACGATCTCGGCGCCAACAGCTCGATGACGAATGCCAATGTGGACACGGTCGTCGAGGGCGCCAGCGGACGCGATCTAAAACTTTCGTACAAGGGTGGCAGCAACACCGTCACTGTGCCGACCAACGTACCGGTCGTCACTCTTGCACCTGCCACGCGCGCCGACCTGATTGCAGGCAAGAAAGTGTTTGTCGTCGCTGCCCCGGCCAACGACGGAGCCCCTAACGCGCAATTTGTCGTGGTCGAAAAGGACGGCGTAGCGCCGCCGATGTAATGATTTCCGGCGTCGCAGCGCGACTCTGGCGCGCGAGGGTGGTCGTTAAAGCAGGCCCAGCGTCGATGCCTTAAGGGTTGCCGCTGCGCGCGACGAGCATTCGAGCTTGCGAAACACGTTTTCGACATGGGTGCGCACCGTGCTTGGGCTGAGCGTCAATTCACGTGCGGCTTCCTTGTTGCTGGCCCCTCGCGAAATCACACGTAGCACGTCGATTTCGCGCGCCGTCAATCGCACGCTCTGCGACGTGCTGCTGACCGGCTGTCTGACGACGAGCGCATCGTCAGACAGCAGCGCATTGACCACAGCGACGTTCAACCGGCCGCGTGTGGCCTCATCACGCAACTGTCGTGCGGCTTCCTCGGCGGAGAGCGCCGCGCGCCACGGACGGATCGAGCGCAATGCGACAAACGTCACCGCTGCCGCCAGCACGTTCGCTTCCAGCGTCAGCGATTGATCGCTCGCCCCACGGAAATAGCCCGAACCGTCCGACCTTTCGTACGCATACGACGCAAGTTCGGCCGCTTCTCCGAGTGCGCCGGCCTGCTTGCCGGCGCGAGACGTCCAGTACGGCACCAGCCTGACCTTTTCCCATGCGCTTTCGGACAGACGTTCGTTCATATTCCAGATCTGGTTGGGCACGGATGCACGGCCAATACCGTGAATCAACCCCGCGCGATAGACGCGCGCGCATACCGATTTGTCCGACGTGAGCCGGGAGCAACATTCCGCCGCCGTCGCAGCGACTGCGCGCGAGAAGCCTGTCATCCACGGCAGCTTGAGATCGATGACGTCGGCGATCAACTCCACGGCGGTGTCCTGTTGCATGCGGGATGTCATCAGCATGGCGTCAAGATCGGCGGCCGACGCATGTTCCAGTTCCGTGAGCCAGCGCGCTGCATTGCGCGCTGCGGTCTCGACGAGTTGTGCCGGATACCGTGCGTCGGCGCGCTGCGCGATCAGATCAAGCGTTCGCTCGATGCCATAGGTCCGGCTAAACGTTTCCATGTCGCCGGCGAGCGCGACGATGTACACCACTACCGGCACAGCTTCGCGGGCGTGACTAGCGGGGAGGCCATGCCCATCCCACGTCTCGAAGATGCGCCGCAACGCCGTTTCTGTGGAGTGCGCAAGGCCCAATATGCGCGCTACCTCGCCGGAGACTTCACAGTGAATTTGTGCGAGCGGAGAAAGCACCGCGCTCACTCCACCCAGTGCCTTGAGCGGCTCGGTCCAGCCCTGGCGGTCTTCAAGCATCGCAATACGGATGGCGATGTCGTCACCGAAAACGTCGGCGAAACCCGCCGCGTTCGCCGTACAACCCGACCAGCGCAGCAGCGCAGTCTCGCGAACCGCATCGTTCGTAGCCGGGTCCATCCGGGATGCCTCGGCGAGGCGTGTCGCAAGCCATGCAGTGCGTAGCGAATGGCCAGTGGGCTGTCCCATGCTTAGATCGCCGATAAAGGCGAGTGCTTTCACAGCATCGAACACGCGCACCGCCGAAAGGGTGGCGTTGTCGTCGGTCATCGGGATGGATTGATCAGTGCAGGTCGAACAGAACGCCAACTATACGCCAACCTTTTGGAACGCATCGGTCATTTGACCGATGCCGGCAACGCAGGCCGAATGCCATGATCTCTATCCATACAGACTTTTCGTCCCGATGACGCTCGTGCGGTTCTGCCGGCAGGTCATCGCAGCAAGCGCTTGGCGCGTCGCATCAGGCGACGCGATTGGCAAAATTTTAAGGGAGCTTCAATGGCCACTCATCTTTCGGATACCACTCGCCTGCAGGATGAGCGGTGGCTCAAACACCTTTACTTTACGCGTGCCGCGTTTTCTGTCGTCTGGGTCGCGCTTGCGTTCGCCATCGGGCAGCATGTCACGGCGATCGGAGCCGCACTGCTCATTGTGTATCCCGTCTGGGATGCGCTGGCCAATTACGTCGACATGTCGCGTAGCGGTGGAATGCGCGAAAATTTTACTCAGGCTTTCAATGTCTTCGCGAGCGCGGCGATAGCGATTGCGGTGATTGTTGTGTTGAGCGTCGACACGAGCCTGGTGCTCGATGTATTCGGAGTCTGGGCCGTTTTGTCCGGATTACTTCAGCTCGCCACTGCTGTCCGCCGCAGGAAGCGCTTTGGTGCGCAATGGGCAATGATTTTGAGCGGAGGCCAGTCGGCACTGGCGGGGGCGTTTTTCATCGCGCAGGCCCATGAATCAGTGCCTCCCGCGATTGTCAAAGTGGCCGGCTACGCAGGTGTGGGCGCGATCTATTTTCTTGTCTCCGCGTTGTGGCTATTGGCCGGCCAACGGCGGCGCCAATCTTCATCGACGCCTTAAGGAACTGGACTACCGTGGCCATTTTTTTGCAGGTGCTGGATTCGCCGAGCGCTATCCGGTCAACGCCGGTATGGATTGGATAAGCCGCCACATTGGACAGTGGCGGCGGCCGGTCGGCAAAGCGTGGAACGGTTGGACCCTGAAGCCCGGGCCGCCGCCGGACTGCTGGCGCGATGCCCGCGCTACACTGGCGCTTTGTTCCCAAGGATCCGGCAGTGCCCAAAGTGTCTACGATTCGCGAGGTCGCCGAACACGCGAAGGTTTCGAAAGCCACCGTTTCCCGCTACCTGAACGGTAGCCTCGCGCTGCCGCCCGAAACGGCCGAACGCATCAATGCCGCGATCGTCGCACTCAACTACCGGCAGAACAGCCTCGCGCGCCGCCTGAGCCTCGGCAGCAGCGAAACGATCGGGCTCGTGATGCCCGACGTCGCGAATCCGTTTTTCGCTGAAATCGCCGACGAAGTCGAGCTCGCCGCATCGGAGCACGGATACGGCCTGTCACTCTGCATCACGCGCAACCAGCTCGAGCGCGAGTCGCTGTATATCGGCTGGCTCGACACCCAGCATCTCGATGGCCTGATTCTCGTCTCCAACCGTCCCGACGACGGTTCGCTCAGCCGGCTGATCGGCGGGCGCCGCAACATCGTGCTGATCGACGAGGACGTGCCGGGCGTGGACGCGCCAAAGGTGTTCGTCGACAACGTGCAGGGCGGCTACCTCGCCACCCGCCATCTGATCGAAGCGGGGCACCGGCGCATCGGCCACGTAAGTGGTCCTCACGGCCTCTTCACCGTGCAGGAGCGTTGCGAGGGCTACCGGCGGGCGCTCGCGCAGGCGGGCATCGCGTTTGACGAAGCGCTGGTGCGCTTCGGCTCCTACGAACGCGAGTTCGGCGCGATCGCGCTCTGCGAACTGCTCGGGTTGCCGGAGCCTCCCACTGCGATCTTCGCATCGAGCGACTACCTCGCGGTCGGCATGCTCGAAGTGCTGCGCGACCGGGGCATCGAGGTCCCGGCTGCCATGTCGATCGTCGGCTTCGACGATATGGAGTTCGCCAGCCTGCTGATGCCGCCGATCTCGACGCTGCGCCAGTCGACACGCGACCTCGGCCGCAAGGGCGTCGAAATGCTGCTCGCGCGCCTGGCGGGCGACACGCCGTCCACTGTGCAGCGGCTGCCGGTGCAGCTGATCGAGCGCGCGTCGGTCGCGCCGCCGCGTGCCCGCGAATCCGGCTGACGGTCCGCGTCGCTCCGGGAAACACCTTTCCATTCATTATTTTTGACGTCGTTGACAACAGTTTGCTCTCGGCAGTAGTGTTCGTGTAAACCGGTTTACAAGCAGGCGCGAGTTCGATGCGCCTTCCCGCAGTCCTACCCGCCGAAGCAGGGTCCGCGCCCATTGCGTAGGGCCGCCCTGTGCCTTCGACCTGTCATCAAGGGGAAGTTGATGAGCGCTGCCAGGATGTTGAGCCGGATACTGTCGACGGTCGCCGTCGCGTCCGCCGTGTCGCTGTTTGCTGTCGGCGCACTTGCCGCCGGACCGAAGAAGATCGCCCTCGTGCAGATCAATCAGGAAGCGCTGTTCTTCACGCAGATGGACGACGGCGCGCAGAAGGCGGCGAAGGCCGCCGGCGCGGACCTTGCCATTTTCAACTCGAACAACGACCCGAATGCGCAAAACAACGCGATCGAGACGTACATCCAGCAGAAGGTGGACGCGATCCTCGTCGTCGCGATCGACGTGAACGGCATCAAGCCCGCGATCACCGAAGCGAAGAAGGCCGGTATCCCGGTTGTCGCGATCGATGCGATCGTGGGCGGCGACAACGACGTGCAGGTCGGCGTCGACAACCGCAAGGTCGGCACCGACATCGGCACCTACACGGCGAACTACGTGAAGAAGTCGCTCGGCGGCAAGGCCCAGGTCGGGGTGGTCGGCGCACTCAACTCGTACATTCAGAACGTTCGTCTCGACGGCTTCAAGGCAGGCATCGCCGCGGCGCCCGGCGCGCAGATCGTCGCAACCGTCGACGGCCAGAACGTGCAGGATCAGGCGCAGACCGCGGCGGAGAACCTGATCTCCGGCAACCCGAACGTGCAGGTGGTCTACGCGACCGGCGAGCCGGCGCTGATCGGCCTGGTCGCGGCCGTCTCCGCGCAGGGTGTCACCGACCGCGTGAAGATCGTCGGCTGGGACCTGAGTGCGCAGGCGATCAAGGGCATCGATCAGGGCTTCGTCACGGCGGTCGTCCAGCAGGACCCCGAGGGCGAGGGCAAGGCGGCGGTCGGCGCGGCGCTCAAGCTGATCGCGAAGCAGCCGGTCCAGAAGAACATCTCGGTGCCGGTGACGATCGTCACGAAGGCCAACGTCGACCAGTACCGCAGCGTCTTCAAGTAAGCGTGCGCCTCGCGAAGGGCGCACCGTTCGCAGCAGGAGTGCAGATGAACAGTTCCGGCATGGCGGCGCCGCTGCGTGTTCGCATGCGCGACATCGCCAAGCAGTATGGCGCGATCCAGTCGCTGCGCGGCGTCAATCTCGAGGTTGCGCCCGGCGAGGTACTTGGCCTCGTCGGCGACAACGGCGCGGGCAAGTCGACGCTGTCGAAGGTGCTGTCGGGCGCGGTCGTGCCCGACAGCGGCTCGATCGAGATCGACGGCGTACCGGTGCAGTTCGGCGACCCGGGCGATGCGCGCGCGCACCACATCGAGATGGTCTATCAGGACCTCTCGTTGTGCGATACCGTCGACGTCGCCGGCAACCTGTTTCTCGGCCGCGAACCGACCCGGCGCGTATGCGGCATGCCGATGCTCGATCACGCGAAGATGCATCGCGACGCGCGCGCGATGCTCGACGGCCTCGGGATCCGCATCCCCGATACGCGGCTCGACGTCGAGAACCTGTCCGGCGGCCAGCGCCAGGCGATCGCAATCTCGCGCGCGGTGTCGTTCGATCCGAAGGTGCTGATCATGGACGAACCAACCGCCGCGCTTGCGGTCGCCGAAGTCGAGGCGGTGCTCGAACTGGTGCGCACGGTCAGCGCGCGCGGCGTCAGCGTGATCCTGATCAGCCACCGGTTGCAGGACCTCTTTCTGGTCTGCGACCGCATCACGGTCATGTACGAGGGGCGCGCCGTGGCAGACCGTCCGATCGGCGAGACCAGTCTCGAGGAAATCGTCGAGCTGATCGTCGGTCACAAGTTCACCGCGCGTTCCGCGCGCCCACTCGCAGGGAACTGATGATGGGTACCACCGTGTCCGATTCTCCTGCGCCCCGCCGCGCGCGGCTGCCGCACCGGCTCGGCCGGCATGCGGGTGTCGCCAGCATCGCGGGCTTCTTCCTGATCTGCATGATCGCGTTCGCGCTCGCGACCGACACCTTCCTCACCGCGGGCAACCTGCTGAACGTGCTGCGGCAGAGCGCGCCGCTCCTGATCGTGGCGACCTCGATGACGCTCGTGATCACGACGGCCGGCATCGATCTGTCGGTCGGCTCGACGCTCGCATTCGTCGGCGCGCTCGCCGCGATCGCGCTGCATGCCGGCGTGCCGGACACGCTGGTGCTGATCGGCGGGCTCGTACTCGGCGCGCTGATCGGCCTCGTCAACGGCTATTTCATCGCGATCGCCGGCATGCCCGCCTTCATCGTGACGCTCGGCACGCTGTCGATCGTACGCGGTGCGGCGCTCCTTATCACCCAGGGCTACTCGGTGCCGGTCGACAGCAACGGCTGGTTCGTCGATCTCGGCCGCGAGTGGCTGCTCGGGCTGCCGCTGCCGGCCGTGATCGCGATCGCGGTGCTATTCGCGGGCTGGGTGGTGTTGCGGTACACGCGCCTGGGCCGCTACATCGTCGGCATCGGCACCAATGCGGAAGGCGTGCGCCGCGCCGGCGTCGACGTGCGCCGCGTGATCATCAAGGTCTACATCCTGAGCGGAGCGGCCGCCGGGCTTGCGGGGCTGATCACGACGGCGCGGCTCGGCAGCGGCTCGTCGAACCAGGGTGTCGGTTTCGAGCTCGCGGTGATCGCGGCGGTGGTGCTTGGCAGCACCAACCTGTTCGGCGGCCGCGGCACGATTCTCGGCACACTGCTCGGTGCGCTGACCATCGCCGTGCTCGGCAACGGCCTGATCCTCGTGCACGTGTCGCCGTTCTACACGCAGATCATCCAGGGGGCGATCATGCTGTTCGCGATCTGGATGAATACGCGCATCTTCTCGCCGCAGCGCCGGCGCAAGGGGTGAGCGATGACTGAAGCCAAACCTGGGTTTGGGGTCGCGGACGAGCTGCGGATCGGTGTCGACAGCGGCTGCGTGATGACGGTGCTCGGGCCGCTTCCGGTCGAACAGATGGGCATCACGCTGATGCACGAGCACATCCTGATCGACGCGGCCGGCAAGTGGGTCGCGCCCGCCTGCTGCAGTCAGCGGCACATCGGCGAGCAGAAGGTGCACATCGGCATTCTCGGCGCGCTGCGGATGAATCCGCTGATGAACCGCGACAACTGTCAACTGTTCGATGCGGAGCTCGCCGCCGACGAGCTGATCAGGTTCCGCGACCTCGGCGGCCGTACGGTGGTCGACCCGACCAACCTCGGTATCGGCCGCGATCCGCTCGCGCTGCAGCGCATCGCGCGGCGTACGGGCCTCAACATCGTGATGTCGACGGGGTTTTACCTCGAGCCGTCGCATCCCGCCTATGTGCGCGAACGTTCGATCGACGAGCTCGCCGCGCAGTTGATCTACGACCTCGGCGGCGCCCCGCGGAAACCTGACGTGATGGCCGGCCTGATCGGCGAGATCGGCGTGTCGGCGGCCTTCACCGCGGCGGAGGAGAAGTCGCTGCGCGCAGCGGCGCGGGCAAGCGCCGCCACCAGCGTGCCGTTGTCCGTGCATCTGCCGGGCTGGGTACGGCACGGACACCGGGTGCTCGATATCGTCGAAGCAGAGGGTGCGGACCTTGCGCACACCGTGCTGTGCCACATGAACCCGAGCCACGCGGACGTCGAGTATCAACACGCACTCGCGCGCCGCGGCGCGTGGCTCGAGTACGACATGATCGGCATGGACTACTACTACGCCGACGAGGACGCGCAGTCGCCTTCCGACGAAGAGAACGCGCGGGCGATCCGCGCGCTGATCGACGCGGGTTTCGTCGATCGCGTGCTGATGTCGCAGGACGTGTTCCTCAAGATGATGCTGACCTGCTACGGCGGCTACGGCTATGGCTACATCCTCGAGCACTTCGTGCCGCGGCTGCGCCGCCACGGCGTGACCGACGGGCAGATCGAAACGATGCTGGTGAAGAACCCGATGCGGGTGTTTGCGCGCCGCCATGCAACCACGGAGAAATTCGCATGAAGAAAAACGTCCTGCTCGCCGGCGAGTCCTGGACCAGCACGGCCACGCACGTGAAAGGCTTCGACCTGTTCGCGTCGGTGACCTATCACACCGGCTCGCAGCAATTCCTCGCGCTGTTCGGCGATTCCGATTACGCGGTCACACACATGCCGAGCCACGACGCACAGACACAATTCCCGTCGACGCTCGAAGGTCTGCAGGCGTACGACGCGATCATCCTGTCGGACATCGGTGCGAACACGCTGCTGTTGCATCCCGACACGTGGGCGCAAAGCCGGCGCACGCCGAACCGTCTGAAGCTGTTGCGCGACTACGTGCACGCGGGCGGCGGGCTGATGATGATCGGCGGCTATCTGAGCTTCCAGGGCATCAACGGCAGCGCGCGGTTCCGCAACACGCCCGTCGAAGCGGTGCTGCCGGTGCACTGCCTGCCGTGGGACGACCGCGTCGAAGTGCCGGAAGGCTTCACGCCGAAGGTCGTCGCCCAGCATCCGGTGGTCGAGGGGCTCGGCACGGACTGGCCGCATCTGCTCGGCTACAACGAGGTCGAGCTGAAGTCCGATGCGACGCTGATCGCGACCGTGCCGGACACGGACCATCCGCTGCTCGCGGCGGGGCAGTATGGCGCGGGCCGCACGCTGGCGTGGACGAGCGACATGTCCGTGCACTGGCTGCCGCCCGAGTTCTCGGCGTGGGAAGGTTATGCGCGGCTGTGGCGCAACTGTCTCGACTGGCTCACGTCGAAAGACGGGACGGCCGCGGGCGGCGGGTACGAGCACCAAGGCGAACTGCACACGGCGTTCAGGGACGGCCTATGACGACACTGAACGCGGTCGCGCTCACGCGACATCTGGGTCCCGGCGAGCCCGAACTCGCGCACCAGACCGACGAGTCTTGCCGCATCGACCGGCTGCGCGCGGCGGTGGACCTGTACCGCTCGATCCTTTCCGACTGGGTGGCGCACCCGTGAACGACGACAGACCGCTCCTGAGCGACGCCCGCGTCTGCGTTGTGGGCAATGCCGCGGTCGATCTGATCCTGCGCGTGAACGCGCTGCCGCAACCTGGCGAGACGTCGCTCGCGGTCGAAAGCGCGCTGGATTTCGGCGGCAAGGGCGCCAATCAGGCTGTGATCGCGGCGCGTGCCGGCGCGGATGTGACGCTGCTCGCCGCGCTCGGCCGCGATCTGGATGGCGAGCGGATCGTCGCGATGCTCGCGCTCGAATGCATCGACACCACGCATGTCGCCCGGCTCGATTGCACGACCGACCTGTCGGTCGTGACGGTCGACGCGCACGGCGAAAACATGATCGTGACGCGCAACGACGCGGCGAATCAGTACGTACCCGAGCCGGCGCTGCTCGACGCGATCGCGCGCGCGGGCGACTGGGTCGTGTTGCAGGGCAATCTCGGCGAAGCCGTCACCGCCGCGCTGCTGCATCACGCGCGGCAACGCGGCTGCCGGACCCTGCTGAACCCGGGGCCGACACAGTTCGATTGCGGCCCGCTGCTGCACGATGTCGATGTGCTGGTCGTAAACCGGATCGAGGCTGCGACGCTGACGCGACAGCACGATCCGTGCGAGGCCGCGCTGTCGTTGCAACGCGCGGGCGCCGGCGAGGTGCTCGTGACGCTAGGCGCCGATGGCGTCGTCTGGTGCGACGGCAAAGGCGTGTGCGCGCATTGGCGCGCGTCGTCGGTCGACGCGATCGATACGGCCGGCGCTGGCGACGCGCTCTGCGGCACGCTCGTCGCCGGGTTCGCGCGCGGCCTGTCGATCGGCGATGCGCTGCCGGGCGCGATGGCGGTGGCCGCCTTCGTCGTCGGCCGGCGCGGCACGCAGGCAAGCTTTCCCGATCGCGAGCGGTTGCGCGAGCTGATCGCCGTTCCAACCCGTGGGCAGGTGGTGCGATGAATACTCAAACAGTGGTGGGGCGCGGCCGCACCGACAGTCTCGAACAGATCTTCGGGCGTGCAGGCGGCGTCGTGATCGGCGTGATTCACTGCCCAGCGTTTCCCGGCGCGCCGCGCTATGACGGCAGCACGAGCGAAGCGCTCTATGCGGCGGCGCTCGCCGATGCGCGAGCTTATGCGGCGGGCGGCGTCGACGGCCTGATCGTCGAGAATCACGGCGACGTGCCGTTCGCGAAGCCGGACCACATCGGTCACGAAACCTCCGCGTTCATGGCGGTGACCGCGGACCGGATCGCGCGCGAGACGGGGCTGCCGATCGGCATCAACGTGCTCGCGAACGCTTCGATTCCCGCGCTCGCCATCGCTGCGGCGAGCAACGCCGCGTTCGTACGGGTCAATCAGTGGGCCAACGCGTACGTGGCCAACGAAGGTGTGATCGAAGGCGAGGCGGCGCGAGCGTTGCGCTATCGCGCGCAGCTTCGTGCGAACGGCATTCGTGTATTCGCGGATGCGCACGTGAAGCACGGTGCGCATGCGATCGTCGCAGACCGTTCGCTCGAGGAACTGGTGCGCGACGTCGAGTTTTTCGACGCGGACGCAATCATTGCGACGGGTCAGCGCACCGGCGATGCGGCGAGCGTCGACTATCTGCGGCAGATGCGTGCGGCGACCCAGCTGCCGCTGCTGGTGGGCAGCGGCTGTACCGAAGACAATGTTGCGCAGATCCTGGCGGTGGCCAATGCGGTGATCGTCGCGAGTTCGCTGAAGACTGGCGGCGTGTGGTGGAATCCCGTCGAGAAGGGGAAGGTCGAGCGCTTCATGAGGGCGGCGAGAGCGGGGTAAAAGTCATCACCGACATCAAGTAATCTGATTCAACATTTTGCGCACATCATTCTTTCCCACGCGCAATTGGCGACTTGGGAAAACGGGGTCCAGCAATCGCCTGGCGCAGCCTCTCCGTGGGTCACGGCATTTCTCGCAGGAAGGCGACAAAGCTACCTTTAAGCCGGCCGACAACGGCGTCGCTATAGGTCAGGGTAGATTGAACTTCGATGCGCGCACGTTTTTTGCGGATGAGCATTTTCAGGAATGCAGGCCAAACCGAAGGATCTGTAAGCGACGATGTGGCCGTAAACGCCCCAGTGATGGGTTGATCGTAATCCATGTGGTTGGATTGAATCACTACCTCGCAGCGATACCCCTCACTTACCAGCCGCAGGTGGAGAAGCGACCATGCGGCGAGGATCGCAACGGCCGAGGCGCTTCCGCCGAACACGGTACTTTTATGATTGATGTTCGGCTCTAAAGGTGCAGAGAGCACAACGGATTCGGTAGATGCAGAACAGACAGACACCTGCATTGTCGCCGACAGGGGAATATGAGTGTGCAGATACCTTTCCAAACTATCTGTTTGTTCGTTGTTCAATTGCGAACCTCTGTTGCCTTGCTGGTTGACAATATTCTCCGGCCTACGGCACCTCTTGCGACAGGCTCATGTATTGATCAGTATAGGTTCCGTATGTGATTCCCGTTGTTTCCCCCCCCGGCCTACTCGTTCTCCGCCCGTTTCGGCACCGCTACGACACCCACCGTCTTGCGAACCTTCGCGACCTGTTCGGCGCTTACCGCTGGAGCATGGTTACCCCAGCTTGAACGCACGAAGGTCAGCACGTCAGCCACGTCCCGATCGGTCAGACGCTCGCCGAAGCCCGGCATGCCGTAGTGCGTCGGTGCGGCCTCGGTCGATGGCATCTCGCCGCCAACCAGGACGAGGTGAATCAGCGACGTGGGGTCTGCCGTATTGATCGTCGTACTCAATGCCAGCTTCGGGAACGTTCCGCCATAACCATTGCCCGTTGTGCGATGGCAGGCCGCACAATTGTCGACGAAGGTCAGTGCGCCGTTACTCCTGTCGGAACCGGCACGCAGCGCCTTCGCGGCCGTGTCTTCGTTGACCAGCGCCTTCTCGCCGCCGGCCGCAGGCGCCAGCGTCTTCAGGTAGCGGGCCATCGCGTCGAGGTCGGCGTCGCTCATATGCTGCGTGCTGTCCTCGACCACCTCGGCCATGCCGCCGAACGCAGCCGAATGACTGGTGCGCCCGCTCTTCAGGAACGCGACGATATCCGCCTCGCTCCAGCTTCCCAGACCGTCGTTCACGTCGCCGCGCAGGCTCTTGGCGAGGTATCCGTCGACCACCCCGCCGGAAAGAAACCATTTACCGTCGTCCGTCAGCGACTTCTCCTGCAGCGTGATGCCGCGTGGCGTGTGACAGGCACTACAGTGGGCGAGACCTTCCACCAGATATTTCCCGCGCAGGAGCGGATCGTTTGAGTCTGGCGTTTCGTTCGTAACGACGTCCGGCGCGAACGCCGCGCGCCAGAGCCGCAGCGGCCAGCGCATCGAGAGAGGCCACGGAATGTCTGGCGTCCGGTTTTGCTGTGCGACCGGTTGCACGCCGTACATGAAGTACGCGTAAAGCGCTTTCACGTCCGCCGGCGTAACTTTGGCGTAGGAGACGTACGGCATCGCCGGATACAGCATCGCCCCGTTCTGTGCGACGCCGTGGCGCACCGCCTTGTCGAAGTCCTCGAGCGTGTAGTTGCCGATGCCCGTATCTTTGTCCGGCGTGATGTTCGTCGAATAGATCTGGCCGATTGGAGACGCGATCCCCAGACCGCCCGCAAAGGGCTTGCCGCCTTTCGCCGTGTGGCAGGCGATACAGTCGCCGGCGCCTGCCAGGTACCGGCCTCGCTCCACCAGTGGCCGTTGGTCCGCAGGAACGCCGGCGACGGCAGTGGTCACAGCTGCACCGGTCGTTGAGATGAAAACGGGATTGTCTGCGAATGCATAAGCCGTCCATGCCGCACCGCCGACAACCGCCGCCACCAGCACTGCGAGAAGATTTTTCTGCGCTTTCATGGTCGTCCCTTTAGGCCTGCACCAGCGGACCCGCGTTTTTCAGGTACTGCTCGCGGATCGCTTTGGCCGAGTGGTACGCAAGCGCGGCGACTAGTCCGGTCGGGTTGTATCCCATATTTTGCGGAAAGGCGGATGCGCCCATGACGAAGACGTTCGAGACGTCCCAGCTTTGCAGATACTTGTTGACCACACTGTTTTGCGGCGACGAGCCCATGACCGCACCGCCTGTCGTGTGAGTGGATTGATAGAGGCGCGTGTCGTAATGCATGCCTTTCTTTCGCACTGCCACGAAATACTTCTCGGGGTTCATCGCCTTCGCGACTTCTTCCATTCGGTGTCCCATGTAACCGAGCATGTCGTATTCGTTGTCGTGCCAGTCGAAGGTCATGCGCAACAGCGGCAGGCCGTAGGCATCCCGGTAGGTCGGATCGAGGTCCAGATAGGCGTCCCGATACGGCATCACGGAACCCGCCATGCCAATGGTCATATAACGCTGATAGGCGTCGGTCACGCCCTCTTTCCACTTGCTGCCCCAGGTGGGCGTGCCCGGAACGGTCGGCGTGGTCTTGATCGGCCGGCCGCCGGTGCGGATGTGGCGAATGCTCGCGCCGCCCACGAAGCCGAGCGGACCGTGGTCGAACTGGTCGCCGTTGAGGTCGTCCATGCCGATCCCGCCCGCGCCCGAACCGATGAACGGATTGAGCTGCGTCCCCTTGGGCAACAGGACGTTGACCCCACCGTTCATCTGATACGCGTAATTCCTGCCGACTACGCCCTCCCCGGTCTTCGGGTCATAGGGCTTGCCGATGCCCGAGAGCAGCAGCAGGCGGACGTTGTGCATCTGGAACGCCGCGACGATCACCAGATCGGCCGGCTGTTCGACTTCGCGCCCTTGCGCATCGATATACGTGACGCCGGTCGCCTTCTTCCTGTCGGAGTCGAGCAGTACCTTCGTGACATACGAATGGGGGCGCAGTTCGAAGTTCGGCTTCTTGAGCAGCACCGGCAAAATAGTGCTCTGCGGCGAAGCCTTTGAGTACATGTAGCAGCCGTAGTCTTCGCAGAAGCCACAGAAATTGCACGGGCCGAGTCGCACGCCATAAGGGTTCGTGTAAGGCGCAGAGGCATTGGCCGCCGGCGCCGGATACGGATGAAAGCCGACTTCTTGCGCCGCCTTGCCGAATAGCTGGGCGCCGTATGAATTCTGCAGCGCCGGGGTTGGGAACTCGCTCGTGCGCCGGCCCTCGTGCGGGTTGCCGCCCGGCTGGATCGTGCCGTTCAGGTTGCCGGCTTTGCCCGAGGTGCCGAACACCTTTTCGGCGAAGTCGAAGTGCGGTTCGAGTTCGTCATAGGTGACGCCGAAGTCCTGGACGTTCATGCCTTCAGGAATGAACTTCTTGCCATAGCGCTCTTCATAGCGCGTCCGCAACTGCAGTTCCTCGGGCAGAACACGGTAATGCATGCCGTTCCAGTGAAAACCGGCGCCGCCCACCCCATTGCCCAGCAGAAATGAAGCGTGCTGACGGTACGGCACGGCCAGGTCGTCGACGCCGTGACGGATCGTGACCGTCTCGCGCGCGAGCTCCTGGAACAGCTTGCCGCGCACCGAGTACGTGAGTTCGTCGGCGACCTTTGGATATTCGGCGTCAGTCGGTGTATCGCGCATGGCGCCGCGTTCGAGCGCGACGACGTTCAGGCCCGCCTCGGTCAACTCTTGCGCGAGGATAGCCCCAGTCCAGCCGAACCCTACGACGACGCAGTCGACCTTGTTCTTTTTGATTGCCATTCATCAACCCCGTTTACCGTCAATCGAAACTGGTCCATACGGGTACTTGACGCCAGGCTGATCGATCCAGTCCATGAAATCAGCGCGCGCGCCCGGGAAGCCGACCATCTTCCAACCCACCATGCCCTTGTTACCGCCATGAATCGGGTCGGCGAAAAAGCCTTCCTTGGTGTTGGAAAGCAGGTAGGCGAAGAACGTGCGGGCCGGGACGGTATCGAATTCGATCTTCGCGTGTTCGAGGTCGCCGAGTACCTTTTCCTGGGTAGGCCGGTCCAGTTCAGCGAAGGTCTTGCCGCCGTATTGCTTCATGCACCAGTCGTCGCAGGCCTTGATGCCATGCCGGTAAATATCGCGCGGCGTCAGGCTCAACTGGTAGCCCATTTCGGGCGGCTGGTCGGGATGGAACGGGCCCTGCATGTACCAGAGCTTGCCGTGACCGAACGGCGTTTCCATCTGGCGGTCGATGAATTCAGGCACACCGGCCAGGATCGCGCCGGGACCGTGCGCATCCTCTGGAATAAGCCGATCGACCGCAGCGCCAATGAAGCGCCATTCGGACTCCGTGAAATAGGTGGGCTTGTACGCGGTTTCGGCACTCGCAGACGCGGGCGTGGACGGGTTGCTGCACGCCGTCTGGGTGAGCGAGGCGCCGGATGCGACAGTCGCGGCGGGCACAATCGCCAGCACCTGCCGTAAAAAGCGACGACGCGGCACCTGGTCATCGGACATGAAGGCTTTCTCCTGGATTGAGGGAATGAAATCGTGCGATCGGCACAACATGGCGCGAGCGATGCGGCCATGACAACGTCACAGCCGCATCGACCCAGCGCTTCAGCGCGATGCCATGTCAAGCGCGCAGCTTGAACGAGCCGGCCGTTTCCGCCAGCGCCTGTGCCTGGTCCTGCAGCGAGCGCGCGGCTGCCGCAGCCTGCTCGACGAGGGCGGCGTTCTGCTGGGTCGCATGGTCCATGCTGTTGACCGCGGCGCTGACCTGGCTCAGGCCGTGACTTTGCTCCTTCGACGCCGAGGTGATTTCGCCGATGATGGCGCTCACGCGGCCCACAGCCCCGATGATTTCGTTCATGGTATTGCCGGCTTCGTTCACCAGCGTCGCGCCGGCATCGATGCGCGACGTCGAGTTGACGATCAGGTCCTTGATCTCCTTGGCCGCCACGGAAGAGCGCTGCGCCAGCGTGCGCACCTCGCCCGCCACGACTGCGAAGCCGCGTCCCTGCTCGCCGGCGCGTGCCGCCTCGACCGCCGCATTGAGCGCGAGGATATTGGTCTGGAAGGCGATGCCTTCGATCATCGACGTAATTTCAGAAATGGCCGACGAACTCTGACTGATCTCGGTCATCGTGGTCACGGCGCTCCCGACGACCTGATGTCCCTTACGGGCGATTTCCGACGCCACCGACGACAACTCGCTGGCGCGTTCAGCGTTATCGGCGTTCTGGCTCACCGTGCTCGACAATTGCTCGGTGCTCGATGCGGTTTCTTCGAGCGACGCGGCCTGCGCCTCGGTCCGCGCCGACAAATCCGCGTTGCCCGCAGCAATTTCACGCGTCGAAGTGGCAATCGCTACGCTGCCGTCGCGCAGAGAGATCACGGTTCGCGTCAGACTCTCCTGCATCTTCACCAGACCGTTGAGCATGCGCCCCATCTCGTCGAGCGAGCGGACCTCGATTGCGTGGCTCAGATCGCCGCCGGCAATCCGCTCGAAATGGCCGACCGCCTCGTTCAGGGGCACAAGAATCGCACGCCGCAACATGACCCAACTGACAAGAGCAGCCAGCACGCCAATCACGATTGCAATGAGAGAACCCGTGCGCAATAGCAGGTAGGTACGCTCGGTCGTCTCATAGTCGCTTTTTGCCTGGTTGAACTGGTACGCTGTGAGGGATTGCGCGGCACCCTGCATGGTGGTGTAGATCTTCCCGACGCTGAATAGAGACTTCAGTATCTCGTCGCGGTTGCCCTGCACGGTGGCCTCGCGAAACTTGTCCAGCTCTTGCTCGGTCGCATCATATTGACGGGTGACCTCGGCGGCCAGACGGTCTTCACCGGCATCGCGCGGTAACGCCAGATATCGCTTCCAGGCCTGATCGGCAGCAGCCCGGACCTCTTTCTCCTTGTCGTACATGTTGCGCGCGTCCTCCGAGCCCGGATTGATCGCGGCCCGGTCCAGCGAGGTGCGCTGCCGGCCGACGAAGATCGTCATCTCGCCGACTGCGATCGACTTCGGCATTTGTTCCGAATAGGTCCGGCGGTTCGCGTCATTGCTCGTGGTCATGCCGGCAAGTCCGAACGCGCCGATGCCGACCAGCAAAACGCCAAGAAAGGCCATCGCCAGGCCGATGCGGCCATTGATGGACAAGCGGGAGAAGAGCATCACGGATTCCTTGATCGAACCAGGTGCCCTGGGGCACCGTACTTGAGGAGACGGCGCTTTACGCGCTCATCCGTGGTTACGGCAGTCTTTGGAATATCTTGAGCCCTAAAAGACGAGCGATCGGATCTGCGCTTTCGGAAACGGGTCCGGTTCGCCACACGCGAGGTTCGCCGGGATCGCGGGAGCCATCAATTTTGAATGCGGCAGGTTCAGCGGATTCATGATTTCGACGTATTCCGCTTTGGACTTGGTCTCAAGCCGCGGATTAAAATGCTTTTCTTAGCCGACTTCGGGCTGGCTCGGTGGCCTTGCAATTGACGCGGACGAAATCTTCGGCCGCCGAGTGGCTGACGATCGATACACCGACCTAGCGATTTCATCAATCCGTTGCATTGAACGGTTGAATCCGCAATCGAGACATGCCGACCACAAGAGGCAGCGGCCGGCCAGTTTGAGACGTTCGACACCGTCGCCCAATTCATCGACAATCGATCGCCCGACCTAAAAGAGCGCGAATTGCACCATGAATAGACCGTGGAAACCACTTGGACGTATTTTGAACGCATTGGGTGTTTTTCTATATCTGTTCGGGATACTTTCCGGCGTAGCTGCACTGATGCTCGCATTTTCTCTTTGGTACGAAAAACCGATCGGATTGCCGTGCGACGTTGTGAGCCATGACGGAGTGTTAGACATCGAAGAGGTAGTGCTGGGAAGCCGTGCCGCATACTTGGACAATGGTGGGAAACGCCTCCTTTTATGGGCGGATGGGAAAGGCTCGCGCGATCCCGCCTCAGGTCCCGCCTTAAGGAGGCTGCTGGGCGGTCTGCCGGCTGGCGCTCCTCTGCACATTGACTTCTGCGGCACACGAGTGGTGCGCTTACGTTCGAACGGCAATGAGTTTTACAAACTTACGCAGCAAAACGTAGAAAAAAACGTCTCACGTGGGATCAAGCAATCTGGGTTGTTTGCTGTAATAGCGTTCTTGATAGCGATATTGGGGCGTTGGCTTGGCCGGCGGCGAGTGACTGTCCGCATTCGAGAACTGTGAGCGGCCGTTGTGGGTCGGTTTCTGTCGTTGCCACCGCGAAAGTGCGCATAGGCCATGAGCCTGATATTGTTAGCGCATACGATTCCACTCAATAAGCGCCGTGGTGGACCATCGCTCATGCGCGTCGCCCCCCGGTACGCAAGTTGCCGCAGTCCGAGTGCCTGCGCGGCTTGAATGCGCGCATCTGTCCAAATTCAGGAGAATCGAGATGGTCAGCAAGAACACGATTTGTCTCTGGTACGACGGCACCGCGTTGGACGCCGCGAAGTTCTACGCCGAGACGTTCCCAGACAGCGCGGTGGGAGCCGTCCATCACGCGCCTGGCGACTATCCTGCGGGCAAGCAGGGCAATGTCCTGACGGTCGAGTTCACGGTGATGGGTATCCCTTGTCTCGGTCTGAACGGAGGTGCGGCGTTCAAGCACAACGAGTCATTCTCGTTTCAGGTTGCGACCGATGACCAGGCCGAAACGGACCGCTTATGGAACGCGATTGTCGGAAACGGCGGCCAGGAAAGCGCATGCGGCTGGTGCAAGGACAAGTGGGGACTGTCGTGGCAGATCACTCCACGCGCCCTGTCGGCCGCGATCGCTGATCCTGATCGAGCGGCAGCCAAGCGCGCTTTCGAAGCCATGATGGGGATGGGAAAGATCGACATAGCGGCGATCGAAGCGGCTCGACGCGGCTGACGCTCTCGATGCCGGACAAGCCCGCGTCGCCGCCCGAGCGTCCGCTTGCGTTGGTCGGGAACGGCTGTCCGGTTTATGCCATTCGACATGCATTCTCAGATCGTCGACAATCGGGGCGTCTCGCAAGCGCGAGGCGGTGGCGATCACCTGTCAAGTCGGAGCGTTTGATGCCTTGGCTTCCCTTCTATGCGTGCATTGAAGATATGTCACGCCTTGAGAGCTTTCTGAATCAATCGAGCGATGTCGCGATGATTCAATCGGTGAGCGCGGGGAAATGGCGCGCATACTGCCCAGTGCATTTGCAAACCGGACGAAACTGTCTTTGGTACGTGCCAAGCGGACCGCTGCCGCTAATGCCCGCCACATACGGCGACTTTCTTGGCGTGATCGACGATCCTTGGACGGGGTGGACAGAGCAGCGACAAGGTGCTGATCCGAATCAGCCGTTTTTCGGTCCGGGGCATCCCGGGATTATCTGGTTGAACGTGCATGAACGCTCGCAAGCACAGCCAGATGCCATCGCTATTTCCTCCATCGAATGGAGTGGAGCACGGTACTCAAACGGCTCCAATGCAGAACCAACAAGGCGGTTTTGGGCTTCGCTGCTGCGCTGGATGAGCCGGCACGCAACAAAGATCCCCCGAAGTGGAGGGTTAGACGGGAAGCCTGCCGAGATATACGCGTTGAACAACGCGCTCGCTGAGATCCAAGCAGGAACGCCCCGATCTGCAAATCCAACGCCCTTTGAGCACGTCATATAGCGGACGAATCCGTCGGTTGATTGACGCTGCCGCGCCCGCCGTTACAGATTGCGATCGACTGCTTTTGAGAACCCTGAAGGGCAGTTCAGGGTCGGTTAGGAACAGTCATATCTTCCGATACCGCGGTCTGTTTGCCGGTTCCTGAAGCTACCGCCAGCAGATGTCGGTTCTCCACGGGAAGCCACCGGGTATGACGGTGGCCCCTCCCCGGCCGCACGAAACATCCCCGTTGAGCGCCGCACTTATAAGGAGAAAGCCTGCGTGATCACCGACGCGAGTTAAACAGCCGTAAAAGCTCCTCACGTAGTTCGGAGATGTCCAGCACATGCTGTGCGCGCGTCACAGCCACGTAAAGCAGGCGCATCTCGTCCTCGTCCAGCGTCAGGCGCCCATCAACAGTCTTGAAGCGAAAATCGTTGGCTACCTTCACCCGTTTCCATTGCAGCCCCTTCGCGCGGTGCACGGTCGAGATCACGTAGTCGGCGTCTGCCTCGGGCGTAACCCGTCGCGCCAGCTCCCGAAGATAGGCGGTGCCGCACTCGTCGACGATTCGCACGATCGGTAGTAAGTCGCGCCCGACCGCGCTCTGGGCAAACGACTGAGCATCCTTCCAGGTTTCGAACAACGAAAATGCCGTTGGCCGGAAAGCTCGCTTGCCGGCCAGCAACTGATCGGCGCCGTCTGCAAACGCCACGATCTCCGTAGGGCTCATACGGATCGCCGGCTTGTGACCCGCTTCGATACCTGAGGCCAGTTGCCAGATCGCCGTCACATTCTTGCGACACAAAATGGCATCGACGGGCGGTGAAATATTCGGATCCTCCACCATGATCGAACCAATGGCCTCCTGGCCGCGAATCGGCGTGCGCTCGCCAAGCAGGGCGAGAACACGACTGGCGAGCGCGGCGAACGTAGGTCCGAAGCGGAAGGATTCGGTTAGCGCACGCTCGGGCGCGTCGATCTGGGCCATTGCATTGACTGCGCCGCGCCATTCATAGATTTGCTGGTAGGGGTCGCCGACGTAGATGATCTGCGCGTGGCGCTGGAGGCGAAGCACCGAGAGCATGACGCCATCGCTGTCCTGCGCCTCGTCGAACAGGATGAAGTCCGCATTGATATGCGGCTCCGTCTGCGCCCAGACTTTTAGATAGACGTCCGGCGCAATCGCACTGCGCCCGCGTGGGTCAGTGCTTTCATTCCACAGGCGCACTACGCAGGGAAGCAACGATTCGCGCAGGTAGTCGGCCGCCTTTTCATCTACCTTCTCGTCAACGGGGATGTGGTAAGCCTCGGGACACAACTGCGCCGAGCGGCAGAAACGGCCCAGGCCGTCGGCTACCATCCGACCCATTTCAAACGGCGTGACTTCGACGGTTTTGCCGGTGATGGTCGGCACCTGAACCGGTCCGAGCCCATAGCGGGCAGCCAGTTCGTGCGGTGGCTCGGCCGGGACGCTCAGGCGCGCGGTCAGGGCGGGAGCAACGGATGCATACGCGAGCGAATGCACTGTGCGCGCGCTGACGTTGGGCGGAAAGCCGCGGCGCGCGTGCCCGGCGATTTCCTTGTTGAAGGCGAGATAGCTGCCGCGCTTGCCGGCGAGATGGTCGGCAATCAGCCGCAGCGTCGAAGTCTTTCCCGCGCCTGCATACGCCTTGATCTTCAGGTCGCCCCCGCCAAGAACCGCATCTACGACCGCGTGCTGTTCGACGGTAGGCTTAAACGAATGGGGCATGGCATGTGAGGCTGAGCGAAGATGCCGCTAGTGTGCCGGAAAATCGCGTACGGGCAAGCTGCCGCTCGGCAAGCGATCTGCGTCCTGCCGGCAGCGCGACGGCCGAATCTCAGAGCCACGCATCGTCATGGCCGGATCGATTTTCAACGGTCTGGGCCGCGAATGCCCAGATACAACGCATAAACCGAGGAGGTAGCCGTCACGAAAATCCTGTTCCGGTTGATACCGCCAAAGGTCAGGTTCGACACGACTTCAGGAATCAGGATCTTCCCCAACAAGACGCCATCTGGCGCGTAGCAATGCACACCGTCTTCCGCGCTCGTCCAGATGTTTCCTTGTTCATCGATGCGGAATCCATCCGGCACGCCGCTTTGCATCTGGATGAGCACACGTCCACCGCTCAGCGATCCGTCCTGCGCGACATCAAATACACGGATATGGCGCGGAGCATCATCGTCATGAGTCGCACCCGAATCCGCGATATAGAGGAGCGATTCGTCCAGTGAAAACGCGAGTCCGTTTGGCTTCACGAAGTCATCGCACACGAGGCGAACGCGCGTATTGTCGGGTGAAATACAGTACACGTTGCAGCGGCCGATCTCACTGTCTCCGCGATAGCCTTCGTAGTCGCTCAGGATGCCGTAGTCGGGATCGGTGAACCAGACTGCGCCGCGCGAATCGACCACCACATCGTTCGGCGAATTCAGGCGCTTGTCTTCGAAATGCGATGCCAGCACGACCACACGGCCATCGTGCTCGGTGCGCGTCACGCGCCTCTCGCCGTGCTCGCAGGTCACGAGCCGGCCTTCGCGGTCGATCGTATTGCCATTGCTGTAGTTCGACGGCGCGCGAAACACACCGATGCCCATGCCTGAAGCCCAGCGCAACATACGGTTGTTCGGAATGTCGCTCCAGATCAGCAGGTCGGCCGCCGGAAAATACACAGGACCTTCCGCCCACAGGCAATCGCCGGTCAGCTTTTGCAGCGGCGCGTTCGGCTGGATCAGACGGCGAAAGCGCGGATCATGAACTTCGAATTCGTCGGACTGCATGGCGTCTCCTTTGCGGTTGCGGATGGGTGAAACGATGCCGGGCCAGGTTTTTTGTCTAGTTGACAATTGTAGACAATCTACTTAATTTTGTCGTGTCGCCAGCGTAATCACGGTGCTTCGGCAGTGTGTCCGGCGAATCGGCGAAGGTGTTCTGAAGGGCATGGCGCAAGACTGGACGATGGAGATGTAGGGGTTTTCCATTGTTCCGATGGATGCAGAAAGGGGGCGCTGGGAAGCAGCCCCGATCGCAGGAATCGATCAACTCAACAGGGCCGCGCCGGAATCGCGGCCCGTTCAACCTCAGAGGAACGGATATGTCGAAGTTCAATGCAGTCGTACGTCTTGCCGCCGGGATTGCCCTCGCGGCGGCGTTGATCCCGGCCCATGCATCCACGCTGGATTCGGTGATCCAGTCGAAGAAGCTGCGCTGCGGCGTCATGCTCGATTCACCGCCCGCCGGCTTCAGAACACCCGACAACAAGCCGGATGGCTTCGATGTCGCCTACTGCCTCGACATGGCGAAGGAGCTCGGTGCGACGGCGGAAGTGGTCGAAACGCCGTCCCAGGATCGCATTCCGGCGCTCGTGTCGAACCGGGTCGACGTACTCATCGCATCGACGACGAACACGGCGCAGCGCGGCATTTCCGTCGCGTTCAGCCAGCCGTACATCAACTACGTGACGGTCGTGCTGTCCCGCAAAGGCGCCAACATCCAGAATGCCGCGAGCATGAAGGGCCATCCGCTGGGCGGCGTAAACGGCACATCGACAGAGCAGTTCATCAAGCGCAACATCGCCGACTGGCAGGACTCCAAAACCACCTATACGGGCTTCGCGTCCGATACGGAAGCCTATCTCGCGCTTCAGCAGGGCAAGGTCGATGCGATTCTCGTGTCGGCGTCGACTGCGAATCTGCTGGTAAAGAGCGGCAAGTTTCCGAACTTTGTCGTCGGCTCGCCGGTCGATCTTCCCGATCTCGACTCGATCGCGGTCAAGCGCGACGATTACCAGTTCCTGCAATGGGTGAAGCTGTTCGTGTGGAACCAGGTTTCGTCGGGCCGTTATAAGGAGCTGTATAACAAATACATCGCACCGGGCGACCCCGCACCGCTCAATGTGAAGGGCGTGGATTTCTGAGCGGGCGGCCGGGCTGGAGGAAGGTGCTGTCGAAATTTCGGGAGGAGATGTGTTCGGTTATACCTTTTACTGGTCGCTCGTGTGGGACGCGCTGCCTGAACTGGCGGCAGGCGTCTGGCTGACGGTGCAGATCGCGTGTCTTTCCATGCTGTTCGGGACGCTGTTCGCCATGCCGATGTCGGTGGCGCGGCAGAGCACGAAGGGCGCTGCGCACGCGGCGGCGGCGGCATGGATCGAACTCGCGCGAAATACGCCCACGGTGTTCCAGGTCTACGTGATGTATTTCGGCATCGGTGCGCTCGGCCTCAATATTTCGAGCTATCTGGCCGTGCTCATTGCGTTGTCCTTCAATAACGCGGGCTATCTCGCCGAGATTTTTCGCGGCGGTCTTGCGGCCGTGCCGGCGCAGCAGTTGAGGGCGGCGCGTTCGCTCGGCATGACGCAGGTGCAGGCATACCAGCAGGTGATCTTCCCGCAAGTGTTTCGCCACGTGATCCTGCCGTTCACGAATCAGGCGGTGTGGGCCTTGCTGAACTCATCGCTCGGCATGCTGATCGGTCTCCAGGAACTGAGCGGCGCGGCCAATGCGGCGCAATCCGTCTCGTTTCGCAGCTTCGAGTTCTTCATCGTGACTGCGGCCATCTATTACGTGCTCGCCAAGGCAGTTGAGTTCGGCTCGCGGCTCGTGTTTCGCCGTGCACTGAGGACATGAATATGGAATTCGTCTTGCCCGATCAGGGCCTCCATTGGGGCGACCTGCATTTCCTGTTCATCGGAGCAATGCATACGCTACTGGTTTCGGTGCTCGCGGGTGCCGTCGGGACGATAGCCGGAATCGTGCTGGGCTGGCTTCGGCATGCTTCTTCGACAATCCGGATCGTGACGGCGCCGTACGTCGATGTCACGCGCAGCGTTCCGCTGATCATTCAACTGATCCTTGCGAACAGCACGCTGGCGATGGCCGGTGCGCAGTTCAGCACGTTCTGGCTGAGCATCATCGTGCTGAGTTCGTCGATGACGGTGGTGACGGCCGAAGTCGTGCGAGGCGCGCTGTCGACGGTGCCGTATGCCTATATTCGCGCGGCGCGCTCGCTGGGTATGAACTATTTTCAGACGCTCTTTCATATCAGCGCGCCGCTCGCGTTGCGAACCGGCCTCTCCGCGTGGATCGGGCTGCTGCTCGGCCTGACGCGCGACACGGCTCTGGTCAGCGTGGTCGGCTATGTGGATTTCATGAAATCGGCACAGATCCTCATCTCACGCACGAATGAAACGCTGCCGCTCCTGATGGGCGTCGGGCTGTTCTACTTCGTCATCTGTTACTCGGTCTCGCGCTACAGCGCGCATCTGCAAAAAGGCTTCGCATCATGATTGAGATCCGTTCGGTCCACAAGAAATTCGGCGAGGTGGAGATACTGAAAGGCATCGACCTCGACGTGAACAAGGGCGAACTGCTATGCCTGCTCGGCCCGAGCGGTTCGGGCAAGTCCACGCTGCTTCAGTGCATCAACGGGCTCGAGCCGATTCAGCAGGGCAGCATCACGGTCGATGGCGTCAACGTGCATGCGAAGGACACCAACGTGAACAAGCTGCGCAGGAAGCTCGGCATCGTGTTCCAGCAATACAACGCGTTTCCGCATCTGACGGCGCTGGAAAACGTGGCGCTTGCGCTGCGGCTGGTGGCCAAACGCAATCGCACCGATGCCAATGCGATCGCGAGAAAGCATCTGTCGCACGTCGGTTTGGGCGACAAGGCCGATCTGCTGCCTTCGCGCCTGTCGGGCGGTCAGCAGCAGCGTCTCGCGATTGCGCGCGCGCTCGCGATGGAGCCCGAATACATGCTCTTCGACGAAGTCACCTCGGCGCTGGACCCCGAACTGGTCGGCGAAGTGCTCGACACCATGCGCCTGCTGAAATCGGAAGGCATGACGATGGTCGTCGTCACGCACGACATCTCGTTCGCGCGGCAGTCGGGCGATCGCATCGCGTTTCTGCATTCGGGGCGCGTGTGCGAGGTCGGCACGGTCAAGCAGATGTTCGAGCAACCGGGCGACGAGCGAACGCAGCGCTTCCTGCACCGCGAACAGATGGCCTGACCGGTTCGGGCCCGCTCTCTTTTTTAAGCAGTTCTATTCTGAATAACGCAAGGAACATCATGATTTCGTTCGACCTCAAGAATCGTACGGCGCTCGTCACGGGCGGCGCTTCGGGCATCGGCCTGGAAACGGCGCGGATGCTCGCGCGCTCGGGCGCGACGGTCGCCATCAACTTTCTGCCGGACGATTCGCGTGGCCCGGAAGCCGTCAAATCGATCATCGAAGAAGGCGGCCGTGCGATTGCCGCGCCCGGCGATGTTGGCAATCCGGACAGCGCCGACGCGATGGTGAAGAAGGCTGTCAGTGAGCTGGGGCGTCTCGACCTCCTCGTCAACAATGCGGGCGCGCCGGGTGTGACAAAAGCGATTCCCGTCACCGATCTCGAGTCGATCACGGAAGAGCTATGGTCGTTCATGCTGAACACCAATCTGTTGAGCGTGTTCCGCTGCTCGAAGGCCGCGGCGCCCGCACTGGTCGAGGCGAAGGGCGCGATCGTCAATACAGCGTCGATTGCGGGCTTCGGGTCCGTGGCCAGCACGATCTGCTATAGCGCGGCCAAGGCGGGCGTGATCAATCTCACCAAGAACCTCTCGCGCGCGCTCGCCCCGAATGTGCGCGTCAATGCGGTCGCGCCGGGTGTCGTGGACAGCTCGTGGGGCATCGGCTGGACCGAGCAGCACAAGACGGAATCCATCGAGAAGACGCCGCTCAAGCGCTGGGCGACGCCGGCCGACGTGGCCGAGTCGATCCTCTATCTCGGCTTCGGCGCACGGATGATGACCGGTCAGACAATCATCATCGACGGCGGGATCAGTCTCTGACGTTGGGAGAGCGGTAGCGCAACGTGCGCAGGCATTTAGGCGGGCGTTTCTCGTGCGCGATAAATGTAGGCAATCACCAATCTAGATCGGTGTAAGGCAGCGGAAACAGCCAGTCTTCGCGCCTGCGTACCGGCAAGTCTCCTGCACGCAAGCGGACGTGCCACATCGGCATGACGTACCGGTTCTGACCAGCAGCATCGCATCGTAAGTGTCCGTCAAACAACGAATTTCAGTTTGACAAATTGTAGATAATCCACAATATTAGAGTCTCACGAACAGTTATCGGGCAGGCCATGACTACCCAAGATCTTTCTCATGATTTCCGCCAATGCATGCGCAGGCTGGCGGCCAGCGTCAGCGTCATCAGTTGTGCGCACGAGGGGAACTGGTTCGGCATGGCCGCGACGGCCGTGACGTCGTTATCGACCGAGCCTTGCTCGATGGTGGTGTGTCTGAATGCGTCGTCGTCGGTCATCCAGCCGCTGCTGGCGTCGGGGCGATTCAACGTGAACGTGCTCAAGCAATCACACGTGGAGGTGTCCAGTGCATTCGGCGGGAAGCTGAAAGGCGGCGACCGGTTCGGCGTCGGCAACTGGCGTAGCGACGAATCCGGCATTCCCTATCTGGCCGATGCCCAGTCCACGCTGCAATGCACGGTGCGCCAGACGGTCGAGTTCGGTACGCACGTCATCGTGATTGGCGAAGTCAGTGAAGTGCGCTTCGCCGACGAGGTGAGCCCGCTCATCTACCAGAACGGCACGTACGCCGGCGCGCTGGAACTGCGTGCCTGAAACGGCCGCGCGAGCTCACCGGCAGCGAGGCTCGCGCTTGTCCCTATTTGATCAATTGAATCGACTGTAGCAAGGAGAACATATGAAATTCGGTATTTTCAGCCTGATGACGCTGCGCGATCATCCGGACGGCGCCGTCGGGGTGATGCGCGACACGAAGGCGATGGTCCAGGGCGCGGAGGAACTGGGCTTCGACATCGCATGGTTCGCGGAACACCACTTCTGCAACTACTCGATGTGCCCGTCGCCCTTGATGATGGCATCGCACGCGGCAGGTTGGACCAAACGTATCAAGCTTGGCACCGGCGTCATCGTGCTGCCTCTGTACAACCCGCTGCGCGTCGCACAGGAAATCGCGCTGCTGGACGTGCAGTCGGAAGGGCGCGCCGTGATTGGCGTGGGCACGGGCTATCAGCAATTCGAGTTCGAGCGCTTCCGTCTGCCGATCGAAGAGAAGGTCGACATGTTCCTCGAATACTGGAACGTCGTGGAGAGCGTACTCAAACACGGTGAAGTCGAGTTCGACGGCAAGTACATCAAGATTCCGCGATCGACGTTCGCGGTCCGGCCGGTGCAGTCGCCGATGCCGCCCGTGTACGTGACGACGAGCCAGGTTCCGCTGCTCGAGCGCATCAAGAACACCGATGCAACGCCGTTCCTTGCGGCAAGCACGCTCGGATCGCCGGTGCTCTACAAGATGGTCGATCAGTTGGACGAGAACTGGCGCTCCATCGGCGTCGATCCGAAAACCAAACCGCTCTCGGTCATGCAATACGTGCACGTGACGGACAGCCGCGCGGAGGCGCTGGATGCGGGCGAGCGCGCGCGCTATGTCGGGCGCATGGCGAATCATCTGCGCTTCAACGATTTGCCGATGGATGGCAGCTTTATCAAGGACGAGCCGTTCAAGGACGAGCAGACGATCGAGCAGTACGCGGCCAACACGGTGGTCGGTAGCGCGGAAGAGGTTGCCGATCGCATCGTCAAGGATTTGCGTCGCCTCAATCCGACGCACTACGCGTGCAATTTCCAGTTCGGATGCATGCCGCTGAACCGCGCGCGGCGCTCGATGGAGCGCTTCGTGTCCGACGTCCTGCCGCTCGTGGAGAAGGAAGTCGGGCCGCTCGAAAACATCGGTGATGAGCGGCTCGGCAAAGTCATCGCGGCTGCGCACTGAACGACGCGCGGCATGTTTCCGGCCGGCGACGCCGCACGCGCAGCGTCATCGGCCAAGCAACGGGAGGAATAGGGATGAAGTTCGCACGATATCCGAGCCTCGAAGGCAGGCATGTGCTGGTCACGGGTGGGGGCGGCGGCATTGGCGCGTCGCACGTCGAGCAGTTCTACCGGCAAGGCGCGCGCGTCGTCTTTATCGAACGCGACGAAACGGCGGCGCACGCGCTGCTCGATACGCTGAACGAGCCTGGCCACGAGAAGCCTGTGTTCCTGCATGAGGATCTTCGCGATATCGGCGCGGTGCAGGCGGCGATTGCGAAGCATTGCACGACGCACGGCGACATCGAGGTACTGGTGAACAACGCCGCGCACGATGAGCGGCATCAGTTGGAGAGCGTCTCGGTCGAGTATTGGGACGAGCGCATCGCGCTGAATCTGCGGCATCTGTTCTTTTGCGCGCAGGCGGTCGTGCCGGGCATGATCCAGCGCGCAACGGGATCGATCATCAATGTCGGCTCGTTCAGTTGGCGCGTCGGCCTGGGCGGAATGCCCATTTATACGGCGGCGAAGGCGGGCATCGAGGGATTGACACGCGGGCTCGCGCGCGACCTCGGCGTGCACGGCGTGCGCGTCAACACGCTCGTGCCGGGCTGGATCATGACCAAACGGCAACTCGAACTCTGGGTGACGGAAGAAGGCAAGGCAGAGATTGCGCGCCGTCAGTGTCTGAAAGATCTCGTCATGCCCGACGACGTCGCGCGCATGGCGCTCTGGCTCGCATCCGACGACAGCCGCATGTGCAGCGCGCAGAGCTTCGTGGTGGATGGCGGCTGGAGTTGAGTCCAGCCGGTTTTTAACAAGCAGGCAGAAATCCATGGGAAAAGTAAGATGACGCAGATTACGAAGGTGAAGTCGGGAAGCATTCTTGAGGATCGCGAAAGTTATTCGCGTGTGGTTGTGGTCGACAACTGGGTGTTCATGTCGCTGACCGCGGGTCGCGACTATAAGACGCGCAAGATGCCCGAGACAGCGGTCGGGCAGGCCGAGCAGGCATTCAGGAACGTGGAAGGCGCACTGGCGTCGGTCGGCGCGACGCTCAAGGATGTGGTGCGCTCGCGCGTGTTCATCCCGCGGCAATCGGATGTGCCTGAAGTCATGCAGTTCATCGGCGAGCGCTTTCGCGGAATCGATCCGGCGAGCTGTGTCACGTGTTCGCCGCTCGGCGGTCCAGAGTATCTGTTCGAGATCGAGATCACCGCGTACAAGGGCGCAGGCGAGCAAGCGCAGCAGCGGCTCAGCATCTCGCTTTAATGGGTCGAGTGGAGGCGCGCATGGCGCTCTGATTGCGTGAGGGCGCCGATGCGGCGTCACGCCACGAAGTCATCACGTAGCGCCGCAATTCGTGAATATTCGAGAACCGCCGGACAGACTTCGACACACGTTTACCCCTGCAATTTTGTATTGCCGGGGCTACCGTATAATGTCGATTATCAACATTCTCCAAGGTGATCCGCAGTGGTTCTCAAGACGAAGGCTGATTTCGGAGGACTGGTCCCGAAATCAGCGCTGGACAGCGTCGAGTACGCTGCCCAGCAAATCCGTGATGCGATTGTCTCGGGGCGATTCACTCCGGGGATGCGCCTGATCGAAGCCCGGTTGACGGATCAACTGAATGTTTCCAGGCATCCTGTGCGGGAAGCGCTGAAGCGGCTGAGCCGGGAAGGCTTCGTCGAAGTGCGGCCAAACCGCGGCGCTATCGTGGCGGAGATTAACCCGGAGAACATCCTCGAAGTGTATGCCCTACGCTCCGCATTGGGATCGATCGCACTCGGCGCGCTGGAAAAGAGCCCGGAGCTTCTGACCAGCGCCGTTCTGCGCAACCTCGAGCGTCTTGCTCGAAACGCGCTTCGATTCGCGAAGGAGCCGGATCAGAGCGAGTCGATTAGCAATCACCTCGAGTTCCAGGATGCAATCGTCAGGGCGAGCAATCTCGAGAAGACCACACGTTATTTCGAGGAGCTGACAGCCGAAGTGGTGCGCTTCAACAACCTTCTGAAGATGTCTTACACCGATCGGGAGAAGGACGCGGAGGAGCGAATCGATGCATTGTCAAAAGCGTTGAAGGAAAAGGACTTCGCGGCTGCCGAGCGGATCTGGCGCCAGTCGTTTACTTTAGCGGCCGAACGATTCATCGAGCGCGTCGCCGCGGGTAAGAGCGAGAATTCTGCAAGCGCCTGAACCGTCGACTACGTAGTCGGCCCTGAACGATTCGTGTTGCGTGCAACCGGTGTCACGTCATCACATCGGCGGCAATGCCGAGGTCGAGCAAAGCAGCAGGAACGAAGGCATAAACGACTTTCGGATTGTTCAGATTCGACTACGCACATGTCACATGACGAACGCAGCAGTCACCCGCGAGGGTCGGCTTGTTCGTTGATGCGCTGGCCAGACCGGCCGGTGGACCATTCCCAAAGCAGCGCCTTCCATGAGGCGTTCGCGCAGCTCATCCATCGCCCATACGCCGACTGGCGCGTTTCCATGCCTCGGAGTGGCGTCTGCCAAGCCGTTTGGCCGCACCTCGTGACCGACTTTTTTCGCCCGTTCAACCCGACAGGCGACGTTGGTCGAAAGGATGACCGTTTGCGACCCGACATAAATATAATGACTGACTACCGTAAAGAACATTCCAGATTGGAATTGTGGAGCTGAGACCGTGGAACTTCGCGCCCTGCGCTATTTCGTTGAAGTCGTGCGCCAGCAAAGCTTCACCGTGGCTGCCGAGCAGATGTTCGTGACCCAGCCGACCATCAGCAAGATGGTGAAGTCGCTGGAAGATGAGATCGGCTCGCCCCTCTTGCTGCGCGACGGCCGTCAAATGGTGCTGACCGACGCCGGGCGCATCGTCTATCAGCGCGGTCAGGATGTGCTCGCCGCGCACGCACAATTGCAGGCCGAACTCAACGACCTCGACACGCTCGGCCGTGGCGAACTGACCATCGGCATCCCGCCGATGGGCGGCTCGCTCTTCACGCCGGCCATCGCCGCCTTCCGGCAACGCTATCCGAAGATCGAACTGAAGCTGTTCGAGCAAGGCTCGCGGGCTATCGAGGCCGCCCTGATCAGCGGCGAGCTCGAACTGGGCGGCGTATTGCAGCCGGTCGACCCCGAACATATCGACGTGCTGCCGATGACGCACCAGTTGCTCTGGCTGGTCGCACGCCGCGACTCGCGCTGGGACGCCCTGCAGCAGGTGCCTCTCGCGGATCTGGCGAGCGAGCCGTTCGTGTTCTATGGCGAAAGCCTCGCACTCAACGACGTCGTGCTGAACGCTTGCCGGACAGCCGGCTTTGCGCCGACCATCGTCGGGCGCAGCGGGCACTGGGATTTCATGGCGGCGCTGGTGCTGGCGGGCGTGGGCATCGCGCTGTTGCCGGCGCCCTATTGCCGGCGGCTCGACGCCACGCAGTTCACCTGCCGGCCAGTGGTCGAGCCGGAAATTCCGTGGGAAATGGCGATCGGCTGGCGGCGTGACGGCTACCTCTCGCATGCGGCGCGCGCGTGGCTCGAAGTGGCGCGTGAGACCCTGCGCGAGCAAGCCGGCGATGACCTGATGCACTGGCCCGACATCGGCATCACTGGGCTTGCGCCACAGGACGCCGGGCCGGGAAACGCTTAGGTTGCCACTACGATTTACGGTTGCTGCTGGGCGTCGATGAACTCAATGCGGCGGTTCGCAAAGCGGCCGCTTGCAGTGTCGTTGCTCGCCACCGGACGCACCTCGCCGTAGCCTTGCGCCGTCAGCGAATCAGCCGGCACGCCGGTCTTGATGAGGAACGCCCGCACCGACTGAGCGCGTTGCTTCGACAGTTGCAGATTCGCCCGCGTACCACCGAGGTTGTCCGAGTAGCCCGCCACTTCGAGCTTGACGGCTTTGCCTTTGAGCGAACAGGCCATCAGCACCTTGGCGGACTGACGCAGATCGTCGACGGCGGATGCCGGCACACGAACGCCCGCACTCGCGAAGTTGATCACCTGCAGGTTCAGCACCTTGGCCACATCGGCCGCCGCGCAGGAGCCATCCGGCGCGAGCAAGCCCTTGATCGCGCCACGGAACGTCTGCGTCACGTCGGCCACTGCCTGAGCCGCGTTGAACGAGCCGATCTGGTACGACGCGCCGAACAGCGACTTCAGACGCTCGGGCCAGCCGAGCTTGGCATCGGCAGCCGCACCGCTCAGTTCGATATGCGCGCCGTCCAGCTTCACTTCCGCGCCTGGCTGCGCCATCAGAGGCATGAGTGCGTCGAGGTGCGAGAGCCAGTCGGCCGGCTTCGTGTTCGGGTCAACGGCGATATTGGCGGTGAAGCCCTCAGCACCGAATTTCTTCGTCAGTGCATCAAGCAATGCGGCTCTCTCAGCCGCACTGCCGACAATCGCCGTAAGTGCCGGCTTGCCGGCGGGATCGACCGTGAAGCTCAACCGGCTGTCTTTGGTGGGCGCCGGTGCGGCTGCGGGCGGTTGGACCTCGGTGGCGCTCGCAGCGGCAGTTGCAGCGGCGGCGGCCAACATCGCCCTTTCTGAAGCGGCCGAAGCCTCAGCATCGCTTGCCGCAACGCCCGCAGCCGAGGCAGCGACCGCAGCAGGTGCGGACGCAACCGGCGCCGCGACTTCTGCGCCCTGCTCATGCTCGCAGCCTCGCAGGAACAGGAACGCGAGCACCGCGGCGATGGCGGCGAGCAGCCACCACAACCACTTGTGGGAACGCCGCTCATCACGAAGAACGGCGTCGACCGGCACATGCGGCACTGGCTGAGCGGCATGCACCGGCGTGGCGGCCGGCACAGCGGGCGCCACTGGATGCGCGATATGCGCCGAGACCGCTGTCAGTTGCGGCAGGATAGTGTCCATGAAGGTCGCGAAACCGCCCAAACCGAGCGCCGACAGCAGGCGGTCGTTCAGATACGGGGCAATATTCGGCAATTGCTGACCGAGCAGCGGCGGCAGTTGTCCAACGCTGCCATGCGCGTTAAGGAAGTGGCGCTTCAGAACGCCGAACACAGCCGCACCGACGATTCCCGTCAGGGCATGCGTCGACTGCGCCGGCACGCCGGTTTGCGCGGCGAGCGTGTCGCTCAACGCATCGATCCGGCGTTCGGTCACGCGCTCGAGCAATTGTCGGCCGGCCCCTTCGAGCTGGCTGAGGCCGGCGGTCGTGGCGAGCAACTGCGGCAGTTGTTCGCCAATGTGTGCGTCAACGTCCGGCGCCATGATGGCGGTAAAGAGCGAGCGTGCGCCATCCAGCGTCGCGCCCTTATGCATCAGCGCAGCGACGAGCGGCGGCGCCGCAGCCGCAATGACTTTCCCCGTAGCCTCCTCCAGCAGCCCGAAACGCCCGGACAGTTGCCGCACCACGCTGTCCGGGAACGCGGACTGAATCAGTTGAATCACGTTAATACTCATCGACTCGCTTCCTTGATTTTCTGAGCGCGTCACCTGACACGCCCTTTTTCAACGCGAGAGTATAGAGTCGTGAAAATATCAAAAATGCTTCAGCAAGATTAATGAGAGAAATTCGGAATTATCTTCGGGCATTTTCCGATGGCTGTTTTATTTCTTAGGGATTCATCCCACGCCACGCTTGCAGGACGACCCTGCCAATGACAGATTGCCATCGGACTTATCAGATTAATCCGACAAGTAAGCACCAATCCATCCAATTTAACCGTCACAGCGCATTTACGTGAAGCGATTGGACGAGGCACGAGCCTCCTTTAATTAATACAGCACGCGCTATCCAGAAAATCATCCGGCGTTATATTGAAATAATTGAAATAACCTGCGCAAGCAAGGCCGCCGGAGCCGCCTCACCTGGTCACCCCTTCAAACCACCGCGCTCGCGGCCACTCCTACCGGCACCGCTGCTGCTGCGCGCCGCGCCGTCGCCATGAACTCGGCAGCCCGTTCACCGATCATCACCGTCGGCGCATTCGTGTTGCCGCCGATCAAGGTCGGCATTACGGACGCATCGACGATCCGCAGTCCCGTCACGCCACGCACCCGCAACTGCGGATCGACCACCGACGCGGCATCGCTGCCCATCCGGCAGGTCGCCACCGGGTGATAAATCGTATCGGCGTGCGCCGCGATCGTCTCGCGCAACTCGGCGTGGCTCTGGCCGGGATGCGTGTACAACTCCTTGCCGCCGCACACCGCGAGCGACGGTGCGTCGAGAATCCGCCGCGCAATCTGTGCGCCCTCCAGCAGCAGATCGAGGTCGCGTGAATCGCCGAGGAAGCGCGGATCGATCACCGGCGCCTCGCGCGCATCCGGACTCGCGAGCGTCACCGTGCCGCGGCTGTGCGGACGCAGCACGCAGACGTGCAGTGAATAGCCGTGCCCCCAATGCATATGGCGGTTGTGATCGTCGACCAGCGCAGCGCAGAAATGCAGTTGCAGATCGGGCCGTTCGAGCGTGGGGCGGCTCTTCAGGAAGCCGCCCGCCTCGGCGACGTTGCTCGACAGCATGCCCGTGCCGTGCCGCATGAACGTGACGAACTGCGGCAGCATCCGCGCAATCCCGCGCAGCGAAAAGCCGGTCGGTTCGATCGACGCCACCCGTTTGTTGATCGTGAAGTCGATATGGTCGATCAGGTTCTGACCGACCTGCGGCGCATCGTGAATCACCGTCACACCGAACGATTGCAGATGCGCGGCCGGTCCGATTCCCGAGCACATCAACAACTGCGGCGTATTGAACGCGCCCGCCGCGAGCACCACTTCGGCACGCGCTTCGAGCGTTTCCGTTTGGCCGCCGCGGACGATCTCGACGCCGCTCGCCCGCTTGCCGTCGAAGAGCACCCGCAGCACCGTCGCATCGGCCAGCGTGTGCAGATTGGGCCGCTTGCGGCCGTAGATATAAGCGCGCGCCACGCTGCAGCGCCGCCCGTCGCGCTGAGTGACCTGGTAGAAGCCGATTCCTTCCTGGTCGATGCCGTTGAAGTCGGCATTCGGCCGGTGGCCCGCTTCGAGCGCCGCCTGCACGAAACGCTGCGAGAACGGATTGCGATAACGCAGATCGCTGACGGTGAGCGGGCCATCCGCGCCGTGCCACGCATCGGCGCCGCGTTGATTGCCCTCGGCGCGGCGAAAGTACGGCAGCACGTCGGCCCACGCCCAGCCGTCGCAGCCGAGTTGCGCCCATTCGTCGTAATCGAGCGGATGGCCGCGCGTGTAGATCATCGCGTTGATCGCACTCGAACCGCCGAAGCCACGCCCGCGCGGCTGATAGCCGCGGCGCCCGGCGAGCGCCGGTTGCGGCGTGGTCTCGTAGCCGTAATTGGTCTTGAGCTTGTTGGGCACGACCGCCGCAACGCCGACCGGCATGTTGACGAACAGATTGTGCTCCGTATGCGGCCCCGCTTCGATCAGCGCGATCGTCGCGTCGGGACAGGTGTCCGCCAGCCGGCCCGCCAGCGAACAGCCGCCGGACCCCGCACCTACGATGATGTAGTCGTAATGCATGTGCTCCTCCTGAGGCGGGCCGCGTTGCCCGCGCACGATGGCGACCGGAGTCAGCGCGTTGGCGTTTACTCCGATCCCATGCAACTTGTTGCTGTCTAGTGCACACTTGTCTACGTGTGCTCCTGCGCATTGTAGGGACGGTTACCGGCGCGCGGCGGGTTCGCGCCAGAGCGATCCCTCTAAACGAAATGCGCAGCGCGACCCTATGATGAAAGGTGCTTGACGAGGTCAACCCGGCAGCGCTCGGTGCCCATAAACGCCGGCATCGCATGGTCCTGCGGCATTCGGAGACAGCGTTCAAAGGCGGCATTCAAACGCGGTACGACATGCACGAGCGCGATGACAAGCGGCACCGCACGCAACGCTAAAACAGCGCCCCCTCGATCGGCCCTCGGCGCGCACCCGGCTAAAACGGAGACAGCAGATGGAACGGCATGGCCCCGGCAAAACGCACGACGTCACGAATCAGGTTCCGCCTCTCGCGGATTACAACCTGTTCGCCTGCGATACCGCCCTCGTCGCCGCCCTCGAGCGCGACGGCGCCGGCTGGCATCGTGACGCGCTGCTGCGCCACGGCGCCGCGCTGACCACGCCGGAGACGCTCGCACTCGCCGAACTGGCGAACCGCCATACCCCCGAACTGTTCACGCACAGTCCGCGCGGCGAGCGCATCGACGCGCTGGAATTTCATCCGGCATGGCACAGCCTGCTCGCGCTGCTGCGGCGCGAGGGTCTGCATGCCCTGCCGTTTTCCGATCCGCAACGCGGCGCGATGGCGGCGCGCTGTGCCGGCTACTTCCTGCATGCGCAGATCGAGTCCGGCTCGCTGTGTCCGCTCACCATGACCTTCGCCAGCATTCCGGTGCTGCAGCGCGAGCCGGCGCTCTTCGCCACGCTGCGCGACAAGCTCTATGCCCGCGAACACGATCCGCGCGACCTGCCGCTCGCGCAGAAACGCTCGGCGATGATCGGCATGGGCATGACCGAGAAACAGGGCGGCTCGGATGTGCGCAGCAATCAGACCCACGCCTATGCCACCGGCACGGGTGGTGGAAGAGGCGGCGAATACCGCCTGGTCGGCCACAAATGGTTCTTTTCCGCGCCGCAATGCGACGCCCACCTGGTGCTCGCCCGCACCGGCGATCACGCAGGCCTGTCGTGTTTCTTCGTGCCGCGCTTCGCCCCGGACGGCAGCAAGAACGCCGTCCAGATCCAGCGTCTGAAAGACAAGCTCGGCAATCGCTCGAACGCGAGCAGCGAGGTGGAGTTCCTCGATGCATACGGCATCCTGATCGGCGATGAGGGGCGCGGTGTGCCGACCATCATCGAAATGGCGAACTACACGCGGCTCGATTGCGTGATCGGCAGCGCGGCGCTGATGCGAGCCGCGCTGGTGCAGGCGATTCACCACGCGCGGCATCGCAGCGCCTTTGGCCGGCATCTGGCCGAACAGCCGCTGATGCGCAATGTGCTCGCCGATCTCGCGCTGGAATCCGAAGCGGCTACGGTGCTGTTCATGCGTCTCGCGCGTGCATTCGAAGATGCCGCCGGCGCCCCCGAGGAACGCGCGTGGCGGCGCATCGTCACACCGGCGGCCAAGTACTGGGTCTGCAAGCGCACGCTCGAATTCACCGGCGAGGCCATGGAGGTGTGGGGCGGCAACGGTTATGTCGAAGAAGGGCCGATGGCGCGCTTCTACCGCGAGGCGCCGGTCAACTCGATCTGGGAGGGTTCGGGCAACGTGATGTGCCTCGACGTGCTGCGCGCCATGGAGCGCGAAGCCGACGCCGCGCAAGCACTGTTCGCCGCGTGGCAGAGCGAGGCGCAGGCGCACCCCGCGCTCGCCGCGGCGCTGCAGCGCCTTGCCGCCGCGCTCAGCGATGCGCCGCACGCGCGTGAAGCCTCGGCGCGGCGGATCGCCCAGCAACTGGTGCTGATCGCCCAGGCCACGCTGCTCGTGCGCCACGCCCCGGCAGCCGTCGCCGATGCCTTCATCGCCACGCGTCTCGCCGACGGCTGCGGCGAAAGCGGCCGCGTGTACGGCACCTTGCCGGCCAGCTTCGATCATGCGGCGATTATCGAGCGGGCCTTCCCGGGTTGATGAGCGGCCTGACGAACGGCGCGCCCGCCGGTTCTACAGCCGGCACACGGCACTGCAGCACCCTGCAGCACTACGGCGAATAAGCGCGGCCCACCGCGCACCGAACCATCCAGCAAGGGAGTGGAGATGAAGAACGATCTGTCTGGGATTACCGCGCTCGAAGCGCTGCTGCACGAGCAGCGGCTCAGCTATCTGCGCGCGCCGTACCCTTCATGGGAGACGCGTGCGGCGCATCTGAAGGCACTGCGCAAAATGCTGCTCGACAACCGCGACGCGCTCGCCGAGGCCATGAACGCGGACTTCGGCAATCGCGCGAAAGAGGAGATCCTGCTCGCGGAGTTCCTCGTGGTGAAAGAGGAAATCGACGCCGCGCTCAAGCACGGCAGGCGCTGGATGAAAGCCCAGCGGCGCAGCACCAATAAATGGCTGCTGCCTGCGCGCGCCAAGGTGGTGCCGCAGCCGCTCGGCGTAGTCGGGATCATCGTGCCGTGGAATTACCCGATCCTGCTCGCCGCCGGTCCGCTGGTAAGCGCCCTCACCGCCGGCAACCGCGCCATCGTCAAGATGTCGGAGTTGACGCCGCGCACCTCGGCACTGTTCGAACAACTGATCGCGCAGACCTTCGCCCGCGACCAGGTCACGGTCGTCAACGGCGACGCCGCACTCGCCGCCGCCTTCAGCGCGCAACCGTTCGATCACCTGCTGTTCACCGGTTCGACCAAGGTGGGACACGAAGTGATGCGCGCGGCGGCCGAGCATCTGACGCCGGTCACGCTCGAACTGGGCGGCAAGTCGCCCGCCATCATCGGCCCGCATGCGCGCTTCGACAACGCCGTCGACAACCTGCTGGCCGGCAAGACCATGAACGCCGGCCAGACCTGCGTGGCGCCGGACTACGTGCTGGTGCCGCGCGGCAAGGAGCAGGCCTTCATCGAACGGGCGCGGTCACGGATGACCGCGATGTACCCGGATTTCGCGCGCAATCGCGACTACACGTCGATCATCTCCGAGCGTCATTTCGCCCGGCTGCAGCGTCTCGCGGACGAAGCACAGGCGGCCGGCGCGCAACTCCATCCGCTCGCCGACGGCGCGGCCGATCCGGCCACCCGGCGCTTTCCGCTGATCGCCGTGACCGAGGCGTCCGAGCAGAGCGCGCTGATGCAGGAGGAGATCTTCGGGCCGCTGCTGCCGATCGTGCCGTACGACACGCTCGACGAAGCGATCGCCTGGATCAACGCCCGGCCACGGCCGCTCGCGCTGTATCTGTACGACGACGACGCGGCGACCATCGAGCGGGTCGAACAGGAAACCATCGCCGGCGGCATGGCAATCAACGAAACGCTGATGCATCTGGCTTGCGAGAGCCTGCCGTTCGGCGGAGTCGGCGCGAGCGGCATGGGCGCCTATCACGGCTATGAGGGTTTCGTGACCTTCTCGAAGATGAAGCCGGTGCTCACCCAGGCGCGCTGGAATGCCCGCGGGCTGATCGCGCCGCCGTACGGCAAACGCGTCAATGCACTGCTCAAGCTGATGCTGCGGCTGTAGGCCAGGCCGCGGGCGGGCTCCGCTGTCCCGGGCGCCTAGAAGCGCTTGGCGTCAACCGGTTCGACGGCGGTAGACGGCGGCTCGTCCGCCGCGCCGCTTTCCAGCCGGTGCAGCCACGCCAGCAGTTCCGCCACCGCCTGATAGAGCTGCGGCGGGATGCGTGAATCGAGATCCACCTGCATCAGCAGCGACACCATCTCAGGCGCCTCGTGCACGTAGAGGCCCGCTTCCTTGGCGCGCTGCACGATCATCTCCGCGACGAGCCCATAGCCCTTGGCGATCACGCGCGGGGCGAACTCGCTGCTTTGGGCGTCATAGACGAGCGCGGCCGCGCTTTTGCGATGCCTGCGGCTCATCACATGTCCCAGTCGAAATCGGTGTCGGTCGTCGTGGTCGGCCACTGGGCGCGCTCGGGGCGGACCGCACGCGGCTGACGCTGCGGCCACTCGGCGCGTTCCTTGCGCTCAGGCCGCTCCGGCTTCGAGCCGCGCCGCGGGGCGTCCGCCGCCTCGCTGGCCGGCGCCGTGCGCGCATAGGCCGAAGCCGCCGCCTGGGCCGCCGCGGCGGCAGCGGCGGCGTTCGCCGTCGTCCCCGGCGCGCCGCCGCCGATCTCGCGAATCGACAGGCCGCTCAGTTCGATCCCGGCCGCGGCAAGACGCTGCCGGAAACCATCGCTTTGCTCGGAAAGCCGCGTCGCGCCGAGCGGACTGGCCAGCACCCTTGCCAACAGCCGGTTGCCGCTGAGGACCAGCTCAGCATCCACCGTGCCGAGCAGCGGTAACGACAGCGTGAGGCGGGTGCGCCACGGGTAGTCCTCCTCCGTGCCGGCGCCGCCGCCGCCGCGCTCCCATTCGTCGCCTTCCTGCTGGATGGTCCAGTCGAGTCTCGCGCCCGGCCACGCTTCGCCGCTCCAGCGAAACTGGCCGGTGGCGAGCATGTCGAGCTGCTGGCGCACCAGCGGCACCGTCGCCGCATTGACCGCCGCGGCCACCGATTGGGTGCTTTGGGCCGGCGTATCGCCCATCTGCGCGGTGGCGCTATGCAGCGTCGCGCGCTCGGGCGGCGAAGACAGTTCGGACAACGAATTCGCCAGCACTTCGCCGGCGGCAAAACGCGCGGCTTGGGGCGACTGGATCGAGGTTGCCGAGCGCGTGGCGGCGTTGCCGTCAGGGCCGCCGTTGCCGGCTGGCATCGCCCCCGGCCTGCCCTGTTGCGCCGCGGCCGCGCCGAACTGACCGACGCCGTCGGCGTCGTTGACCCAGTTGAGCGGCAACTGAGCGGCGCCATCGAGAAGACGGTTTTGCGGTTCGCTGGCGAGATCGGCGGGCGTGAGCTGGCCGGCCAGCCATTGAGCAAGATGCGACTCGTAGAAGAGACCGCTGCCGGATACGGTATGTTCGAGCGCCGCCGCGAGCGCCGCTACCGGTACCGGCGAGGCCGCCACGCTGGTGGCGGTGGTCGCCGTGGCGGCTCCGGTCGTGGCGCCGCCCGTGCCGGTTGCACCGGTTGCGCCATTCGCGAGGTTCGCGCCATTCGCGCCGTTCACCGTGCCGGCGGCATTGGCCGCATTGGCATCGCCCGGCGCGGCGGCGCCAGCGGCGCCCGCCGTCTGGGCATCAATCGATTCGAAGAGGGGAAGTTCGGCCATCTCGACGTCGAGCGCCGGTGCGGCGGGCCAGATCGGCAACTGGCCGAGCACGGCCGGGGTCGCCTCGCCGCCGGACAAGGCAATCGCGTTCAGCGCCAGCGCCACGGCCGACAGGTCCGTCTGCGCGGAAGCCGGTGGCGGCGCCGGGACTTCGGGCACGCCCGGCGTGACCGGGGCATCCGTGCTCAACGCGGACGCCCCGGTTTGCGAGGCGCCGGTGGCGCCAGGTGCAATGTTGACCAGACTGTCGACCCGGCTCGCAAGCAGCGAAGCGATGGCCGTGTCGATTCCGTTCATGCCGGTTCCTTTGGGGATGCTGTTGGCTGCGCGCGGCTAACGCAGTCAATCTATCGCAATCAAAAAAGCTCAGCGGGCTCCGTACAATTCCTTGAGCACCCGAGCCGGCCGGCCCGTGAACAGCGCCGACAGGTTCGCCATACGCGGATTCGCGAGATCCCGGATGGCCGCATCATCCGCCAGAATCTGGCGGATCAGGTCGTACTTGCGCGCACGCTCCACTTCGTCGAGGTTCACCCCGGTTTCCGCGTCTTGCAGCGCGTCGACCAGGTGCCGATATTCTTCCTGCAACGGCACCAGATCGTTCCACAGAGCGCGGCGCGCTGCTGTCAGCATGCGTGCGGAAATCGCTGCGATCGCCTCGTAGCGGGCAAAATATTCTGCGTTCGAAGTCATCTCATACTTTCCGCGGCTGGCTGTACCGCCATCCGCGCGATCTCCGGGGCTATCCCGATCCAGGCTTCTTCGAGCGTGGCCAGCAAGCGGTCGATTTCGACCAGCATGGCTTCGCTCTGCTTTACGTTGGCTTCGAACAGACGGCGCGACATATACCCATACAGCGCGTTCAGACGTTCGCCGATCTCACCGCCCGCTTCGACGTTGAGCGACGCCTGCAGCCCGCTTTCAATAATCCGGATTGCCTTGCTGATGGCCTCCCCGCGCGCCGCCACCGACGTCACACCGCCTTGCTGCATATGCATGCGCGCCTGGGCGATAGCCTGGCGGGCGCCTTGATACAGCATGACGATCAGACGATGCGGATTGGCACCCATCACCCCTGTCTCGACGCCGACACGTGCGTATGCGTTGGCTCCAGCGTGTCCTGGGGAAAACATCGGCGCTCCTCCTTTGCTGCGGAATCGGAAAGTATGAGACGTCTCTCCGCGGCACGTTGTTGCACCCGGATGTCTGCCTGTACCTGGTTATCGGATGGGCAACCGAAAAGCTTTAGGCCGCTGTAAGGAGGTTTAAGGCGAAATGCTGCAAAATTTAGCAGGCATAGGCGAAGCGAAGCCGCGCAACAGATCCCGGCCGCGAGCCCCGCTCGCGGACCGATTACCGGCGGCTCCGGCACCTCCAGACCCGCCGGCACACCTGCCAGTCGCTACGCCGTCAAACCGACATCTGCATGATGTCGTTGTAGGCGGAGACCAGCTTGTTGCGCACCTGCAGGCCGAACTGGAAGCCCAGATTGGCCTTCTGCCCGTCGATCATCACGTCGTTCAGCGAGACGTTGGACGCGCCGATTTCGAACGCGCGAGCTTCACCGGCTGCGGTTTGCTGATCGCCGCTGATCTTGTCGAGCGAGGCCTTGAGCGCCGAGGCAAAACCGCTCGAGGTCGCCGCACCGGACTGGTCCGCCACCGATTCAGTGCCGCCGGCGGCTTGCGCGGCCATCGCCTGCATCTGCTGCAGCGCCGACGAGAGCGCGTTCACGGGCATTGTCATGTTCTCTCCAGATGGAAGGTAGAACGGCGCAGCAAGGCCTTTGCCGATCTGACCGAGAGAATATCAGCGGGCCCATTTCGAAAGCCGCGAAACTAGGGGGGAAACCCTGCTCTATTCGAGCAATCGGGTTGTCCGTGCCTGCGCATAATTCCAATCGTGAAAGTCTCTGTCCGTGCGCCCGCCAACCCTGGTGTGGCGGCAGGCGGCAGGACCCCAGGCATCCCGGAGATACCCGACGCATGGATTCGTCAGCCAACTCGTTGATCAACCCCGACGCCCGCATGGGCCTCGCCGGCGCGCAGGCGCCAGGCGGCGCCACGCCTGGCGCCGGCCAGGCCGGCGGCGCCGCTGACCTGGGCGGTGGCGGCCTCGGCGGCAACTTTTCGCAGCGCCTGTCCGGTTTGACGCAGATGCGCGGCAATCCGCGCGCCCCGCTGATCTTCGCGGTGGCCGTGCTGATCGCCGTGGTCGTCGGCCTGTGGCTCTGGTCGCGCGCACCGGACTACAAGGTGCTGTACAGCAACCTGTCCGACCAGGACGGCGGCGCCATCATTACCGCGCTGCAGCAAGCCAACATCCCCTACAAGTTCTCCGACGGCGGCGGCGCCATTCTGGTGCCGTCCGAGCAGGTGCACGAAATGCGCCTGCGCCTCGCCTCGCAGGGTCTGCCGAAGAGCGGCTCGGTCGGCTTCGAACTGATGGACAACGAGAAGTTCGGCATCAGCCAGTTCGCCGAGCAGGTGAACTACCAGCGCGCGCTGGAAGGCGAGCTCGAACGCACCATCGAATCGCTCTCGACGGTCAAGCTGGCGCGCGTGCATCTGGCCATCCCGAAGCCATCGGTATTCGTGCGCGATCATGAAGCACCGTCCGCCTCGGTGCTGGTGAACCTTTACCCGGGCCGCATGCTCGACGAAGGCCAGGTGGTGGCGATCACCCATATGGTGGCCTCGGCGGTGCCCGACATGCCGCCGCGCGGCGTGACGATCGTCGACCAGGACGGCAACCTGCTGACCCAGCCGCCCTCCGGCGCCGGGCTCGACGCCTCGCAGCTCAAATACGTCCAGCAGATCGAACGCAACACGCAGCAGCGCATCGACACGATCCTCGCGCCGCTGTTCGGCGCCGGCAATGCGCACTCGCAAGTGAGCGCCGACGTCGATTTCTCGCAGATCGAGCAGACTTCGGAAAACTACGGCCCGAACGGCAATCCGCAACAGGCGGCGATCCGCAGCCAGCAGACCAGCTCCGACACGGAACTCTCGCAAGGCGGCGCCTCGGGCGTGCCGGGCGCGCTCTCGAACCAGCCGCCGCAGCCCGCCTCCGCGCCGATCAACGCGCCCAACGGCGCGAGCGGCACGAGCACGACGCCGGTCAGCGACCGCAAGGACGCCACCACCAACTACGAACTCGACAAGACGGTGCGTCACGTCCAGCAGTCGATGGGCAACATCAAGCGGCTGTCGGTGGCGGTGGTGGTGAATTACATGCGCGTCGTGGATGCCAAGGGTCACGCGACCATGCAGCCGCTCACGGCCGACAAGCTCGCCCAGGTCAACCAGCTAGTGAAGGACGCGATGGGCTTCGACGCCCAGCGCGGCGACTCGGTGAACGTGGTCAACAGCGCGTTCACCGCCGAGATCGACCCGAACGCGGACGTGCCGTGGTGGCGTACGCCGGAGATGATCGCGCTCGCCAAGCAGATCGCGACCTACCTGGGCATTGGCGCCGTCGCCCTGTTCCTGTACTTCGTGATGGTCAAGCCGGCCCTGCGCCGCGCCTTCCCGCCGCCGGAGCCGGCCGCCGCTGCCGCCCTGCCGTCGCCGGACGAGCCGATGCTGCTCGACGGCCTGCCGGCTGGCCTGCGCGGCGGCGCCGCGGAAGAGGACGACGGCGAGTCCGACCTGATGTCGCTCGAGAGCGACAAACACAAATTCGAGCGGAACCTGGAATACGCGCGCAACATCGCGCGCCAGGATCCGAAGATTGTCGCAACGGTCGTTAAGAGCTGGGTGTCCGATGAGCGCTGAAGGCGTGGTGAAAAGCGCGCTCCTCCTGATGTCGATCGGTGAGGAGGAAGCGGCGCAGGTATTCAAGTTTCTCGGACCGCGCGAGGTCCAGAAGATCGGTGTCGCGATGGCGGCGCTGAAGAACGTGACGCGCGAACAGGTCGACGAGGTGCTGCACGAGTTCGTCCGCGAGGCCGAGCAGCACACGGCGCTGTCGCTCGATTCGAGCGAATACATCCGCTCGGTGCTGACCAAGGCGCTCGGCGACGACAAGGCCGGTGCGATCATCGACCGGATCCTGCAGGGCAGCGACACGAGCGGTATCGAAGGCCTGAAGTGGATGGATTCGGCGGCCGTGGCCGAGCTGATCAAAAACGAGCACCCGCAGATCATCGCGACGATCCTCGTGCACCTGGACCGCGACCAGGCCTCGGAAATCGTCGCCTGCTTCACCGAACGGCTGCGCAACGACGTGCTGCTGCGGATCGCCACGCTCGACGGCATCCAGCCGGCGGCGCTGCGCGAACTGGACGACGTGCTGACCGGCCTGCTGTCCGGCAGCGACAACCTGAAGCGCAGCCCGATGGGCGGCATCCGCACGGCGGCGGAAATTCTCAACTTCATGTCGAGCAACCACGAAGAAGGCGTGCTCGAGAACGTGCGCCAGTACGACGCGGAACTGGCGCAGAAGATCATCGACCAGATGTTCGTGTTCGAGAACCTGCTCGACCTGGAAGACCGTGCGATCCAGTTGCTGCTGAAGGAAGTCGAATCGGAAGCGCTGATCATCTCGCTCAAGGGCGCCCAGCCTGCGCTGCGCCAGAAGTTCCTGTCGAACATGTCGCAGCGTGCCGCCGAACTGCTGGCGGAAGACCTCGATGCCCGCGGCCCGGTGCGCGTCTCCGAAGTGGAAACGCAGCAACGCCGCATTTTGCAGATCGTGCGCAACCTGGCGGAAAGCGGCCAGATCGCGATAGGCGGCAAGGCGGAAGATGCATATGTCTGATCAGGATCCCACGCGCAAGGCGAGCCTCTCGGCCTACCAGCGCTGGGAGATGGCCTCGTTCGACCCGGTGCCGCCGGCGCCGCCCGAGCAGATCGACGACAGCGGCGCTTTCGAAGCCGAACTGCAGCGCCTGCGCGATGCCGCGCACGCCCAGGGCGTCGCCTCCGGCCACGTGGCCGGCCAGGCGCTCGGCTACCAGGCCGGCTACGATCAGGGACATGCGCAAGGTTTCGCCCAGGGCCAGACCGAAGCGCGTGAAGAAGCCGCCCGGCTCGCGGCTCTCGCCGAGACTTTCAAGACCGCGCTGGAAGGCGCCCAGCATGAAATTTCGGAAACCCTCGTCGCGCTCGCGCTGGACATCGCGCAGCAGGTGGTGCGCCAGCACGTGCAGCACGACCCCACCGCGCTGATCGCCGCCGCCCGCGAAGTGCTGGCGGCGGAGCCCGCGCTGACGGGCGCACCGCACCTCGTCGTGAGCCCGGCCGACCTGCCGGTGGTCGAGGCGTATCTGATGGAAGAATTGCAGGCGCGCGGCTGGTCCGTGCGCACCGACCCGGCGGTCGAGCGCGGCGGTTGCCGCGCCCACGCCAGCACCGGCGAAGTGGATGCCGGGATTGACACACGCTGGCAGCGGGTTGCCGCCGCGCTGGGCAAGGCAAGCACATGGTGAAGCCGACCATCGCGGAGATCCGCGCCAGCGATCTGACGCCGCTCGAACAGGAGCTGGCGCTGGCCTCGTTCGGCGCCCAGGCGCCGCTCGATCCGCCTGCGCCCCAGGAAGCGCCGCGTCCGAAGGTCGCGCCACACGACTCCCGCCACGGTCATTCGACCTCCGCGTTTGCCGCCGCCAGCCGCGACGCATTGGCCGGCACTGCGAACGCCAGCCGCCCCGCATCGAATCCGGCGCTCGCCAACAACCCGCACATGAACGCCTGGCGCGGCCATCTGGACGAACTGCGCGCCCGCAATGCGATCGCACGGCCCATGCGCGCCTGCGGCCGGCTCACGCGGGCAGCGGGCCTCGTGCTCGAAGCGGTCGGGTTGCGCCTGTCGGTCGGCGCCGAAGTGATGATCGAACTACCGCAGGGCAGCTCGCTGCCGATGGCGGAAGCCGAAGTGGTCGGCTTTGCCGGCGACAAGCTGTTCCTGATGCCGACCACCGAAGTGATCGGCCTGCTGCCCGGCGCGCGCGTCTATCCGCTCGAAAGCGCGCCGATCGCCGATCCGATGGCAGGCGCCAAGCGCTTGCCGGTCGGCTGGGAACTGCTCGGCCGGGTACTCGACGCCTCGGGCCGGCCGCTTGACGGGCTCGGTCCGCTCGGCGCCAAAACCGACGCGCCGCTCTCCGCGCCGACCATCAACCCGCTGAACCGCGAACCGATTCACAAGGTGCTCGACGTCGGCGTGCGCGCGATCAATGCGCTGCTGACGGTCGGCCGCGGCCAGCGCATGGGGCTGTTCGCCGGCTCGGGCGTCGGCAAGTCGGTGCTGCTCGGCACGATGGCGCGCTACACCAGCGCCGAAGTGATCGTGATCGGCCTGATCGGCGAGCGCGGCCGCGAAGTGAAGGAATTCATCGAACAGATTCTCGGCGAGGACGGCCTCGCGCGCTCGGTGGTGGTCGCCGCGCCCGCGGACGTTTCGCCGCTCTTGCGGATGCAGGCCGCCGCCTACTCGACCTCGCTCGCCGAATATTTCCGCGATCAGGGCAAGCACGTGCTGCTGTTGATGGACTCGCTGACCCGCTATGCGATGGCGCAGCGGGAAATCGCGCTGGCCGTCGGCGAGCCGCCGGCCACCAAGGGCTATCCGCCGTCAGTGTTCGCCAAGCTACCGGCGCTGGTCGAGCGCACCGGCAACGGCCCGGCGGGCGGCGGCTCGATCACCGCGTTCTACACCGTGCTGACCGAAGGCGACGATCAGCAGGATCCGATCGCCGATTCGGCGCGCGCGATTCTGGACGGCCATATCGTACTGTCGCGCTCGCTCGCCGAGGCCGGCCACTATCCGGCCATCGACATCGAAGCCTCGATCAGCCGCGCGATGACCGCGCTGATCGACGAGCCGCACCTCGAGAAGACCCGTCTTTTCAAACAGATGCTGTCGCGTTACCAACGTAACCGCGACCTGATCAATGTGGGCGCCTATTCCAGCGGGCGCGACCAGTTGCTCGACCGCGCAATCGCGCTGTATCCGCGCATCGAGGCGTTTTTGCAGCAAGGGTTCCGCGAGTGCGCGGGATTCGACGCGAGTCTGCAGAGACTCGATGCGCTGTTTACCCAAGGAGCCTGAGGATGGCGAAACACTTTCCGATCAAGACGCTTATCGGCCTCGCCCAGGACGACGTGGACGCCGCGGCGCAACGGCTCGGCCGCGCGCAGCGCGAGGCGAGCGAAGTGCAGGCCCAGCTCGACGCGCTGGTGCGCTACCGCGACGAATACCACGCGCGCTTTAACGCCACCGCACAAAGCGGCATGCCGGCCGGCAACATGCGCAATTTCCAGGCCTTCATCGATACGCTCGACGCCGCCATCGAACAGCAGCGCAAGCTGCTGCAGGCGGCCGACGCGCGGGTGGAAGCAGCGAAACCGGAATGGCAGCGTCACAAACAGAAGTTAGGCTCTTACGAAGTACTGCAGGCACGCGGCGACGCGGCGGAAGCGCAGCAGCTTGCGCGGCGCGAACAGCGCGACGCCGACGAACATGCCGCACGAATTCTCAGGATGCGCACCGAGGGCGTTTGACCCGCGCGCCGGTTTCAGCACCCAGGCGCTGAAGCACGAGCGCTCGGGCGGACCTTGACCGCACATTGCATTGACCGGGATTACCGGATAGACAGGATCAGCCATGTCGCCACTATCGTTTATCAGCTCGCTGTTCGATTCTTCGAGCAGTAGTTCACCGACGAGCAGCACACCGGACACCTCCGGCGCCCAGCCATTCGCGCAGACCTTGCAACAGAGCATCGACTTGCAGAACGACGTATCGTCGAGCGCGAGCGACCCGGTGCCGAGCGACCCGGCCCCGGCCCCGGCGCCGACACCTGCGCCCTCGGCATCGACGGCCGCCGCCTCCGCGAGCGCGCAAGCGGCTGCGCAGCCGAGCGACCCGAGCTCGAACAGCAGCGATAGCAGCAGCGCGACCAGCAGCCAGAGCAGCAGCGCTGCCGGCACGACGGACAACAGCGCCGGCAACAGCGGCACGACCTCAGCCTCGTCGTCGGGCAACACGCAGCAGAGCACCGGGACCAGCAGCAACGGCGCGACGCAGCAAAGCACCGGCAATTCCGGCAACACGACGACCTCGGCGGCGGCCGCCGCGATAGCGGCCCAGTTGCAGGCACAGGCCCAACTCCAGGCCAGCGCGAACGCCAATGCCAACGGCGCCAACACCACCGCGACGGACGACGCGACCAGTTCGCTAACCGACGCGGCGGGCGCGACCGGCACTACGACGGACGGCACGCACCACGGCAAGCACGTGGGCGACTCCGACCCGAAATCGGTCAGCGACGCACTGCAGGCGGCGCTGGCCGCGATGAGCGGCGCACAGGGCGCGGTAGCGACGCAGGCGGCGAACGTGGGCAACGCGACTAGCGCGACGACGGGCACGAGCGGCACAAGTGGCCTGAGCGGCGACAGCGGCTTGGCGCTGCGTGCGTCGACGGGCGGCAAGGCGCAGACGACCGGCTCGATGCTGGGCGACGCGAAGGGCAAGCTGGGCGACAAGCTCGAGCAGACGGCGACGACAACGACGAGCACGGCGGACACGCTGGCGAAGAATGCGGCTGACACGCTGGCGGCCTCGAGCACGACGGATACGCAGAACAGCCTGTCGACGCTAAAGAGCACGGCGGACGCAGCGAATGCGGCGCTGGCGGCGAGCCAGGCGGCGGCAGCCGCTAGTGCCTCGAACGCAACGACGGCGGCGGCACAGAGCGCGAACCCGGCGGCGGCGGCAGCGGCGGCGAACACACTGGCGCCGACGGTGGGGACATCGGATTGGGAAGATGCGTTGGGACAGAAGGTGGTGTTCCTGTCGAACGCGCATCAGCAGAGTGCGGAGTTGACGCTGAACCCGAAGGACCTGGGGCCGCTGCAGGTGGTGTTGCAGGTTTCCGATAACCATGCGCATGCGCTGTTTGTTTCGCAGCATCCGCAGGTGCGGGAGGCGGTGGAGGCGGCGTTGCCGAAGTTGCGGGAGGCGATGGAGCAGAACGGAATTGGGTTGGGGAGTGCCAGTGTTAGTGATGGGTTTGCTAGGCAGGCTGGGCAGCAAGGGCAATCGTCGGGTGGGTCCTCCGGTAATCGCGGGTCTGGGTCTGGACTTGCCTCCGGCGGGGATTCTGAGGGTGATGCATCCACTGTCGCTAATGTTGCCGTTCGGCGGTCTGTTGGGTTAGTCGATACGTTTGCTTGATTTTTTTTGCCTGCGCGGCGCTTTTTGGTTGTTGTTCCTGGGGTGTTGGCCTTTCCTTGTTTTGCTTTTGGTCTATTAGCGTTGCCCCTGTGCGGGGCGGCACCTACTTTTCTTTGCCGCCGCAAAGAAAAGTAGGCAAAAGAAAGCGGGCTGACAACCGCTAGCCCGTAGGTGTCCTCCACGCAGACCTTCACGGAGTGGTCCGCACGAGGAGCTGCCCTCGCACACTGCCCCTTAGTGACAAGGCTGTCATCCGTTCCAGCGTTGCGCTGCGCGCCCCGCCGAAGGGCATAACTCCTTCTTCAAACATCGTAGGTAGGTATGCGTGGGAAGGCGGAGCTACCAAGGTTTGCGGCCAATGGTCCGGCCGCGCAGTAGCACCAGGAGCAATGGGATGGACACCTCCTCACCCGGCTAGCGCACGGCGCATGAGCAATTGCTCAACGCGCAATTTGCGATGTGCTCGGCATGCCGTCGGCGCCAGCATACCGACCGTAAGCAAAGCCCGAGATCGTTGGAATACCTATAGAGCTTGCAGAAAGCGTTATGCCCGTCGGCGGGGCGCGAAGCGCGACGCTGGAACGGATGAGTGCTTTGTCACCAAGTAGGGTGGTGCGAGGGTCGGTCTTCGTGCGGACCATTCCGCAGTGGTTTGAGTGGTGGACACCTACGGGCTAGCGGTTGTCAGCCCGCTTTCTTTTGCCTACTTTTCTTTGCGGCGGCAAAGAAAAGTAGGTGCCGCCCCGCACAGGGGCAACGCCAATAGACCGATAAGAAAGCAAGGAAAGGCCAACGCAGCAAGAACAACAACCAAAGCGCCGCGCAGGCAAAAAAACAAAACAACCCAGACAAACGAAAAACAGCAAAGACAAGAGATACCCCCCAAACCCCCTTCTTTTCGACCCATCGCGCGACGCGCAATTAAACAACAATTCACCCTACCAGCACTGAGGCAAGCAAGAATCCATGGCATCGACGACCGCAAACCAGCAAGCCCCCGTTCAGCCGGCCGCTCCCGGCCCGATGAAGCGCATCATCCTCATCGCGCTGATCGCCCTGATCGCCGCAGGCGCAGCCGGCGCCGGCGTCTGGTTCTTCATGTCCCGGCATCAGCCGGCCCCCACCGGAACCCAGGCGGCCGCCGCAGCTCCCGCTCCGCCCGCCGTGCCGGTGTTCTTCCCGCTCGAACCCATGACCGTCAACCTGCAGTCCGACGACGGCCAGCAACACTATCTGCGCATCGGTCTCACCCTCAAGCTGAATGACCCCAAGGTCCAGCAGGAGCTCACCGACCATATGCCGGAAGTCCGCAGCCGCGTCCTGCTCGCGCTGTCGAACAAACACCCCGACGATCTCGCGCCCCTCGACGGCAAGCGCGCCCTCGCCACCGAACTGAAAACGCTGATCGAACAGCCGAACGACAAGGGCGCCGCGCCCATCAACGTCGAAGACGTGCTGTTCACCGAATTCGTCGTGCAGTGACGCCGCTTTACGCTGCTGCCATCATCAACCGCCAAGGGACGCACGAGGAATAGGAATGGGCCACGAAGAGTTCATGTCCCAGGAGGAGGTCGATGCCCTCCTCAAGGGCGTAACCGGCGAGTCCGACTCGGAAGCGGAGCAGTCCGACCGCGCCGGAGTCCGGCCATACAACATCGCCACGCAGGAACGCATCGTCCGCGGCCGGATGCCCGGCCTCGAAATCATCAACGATCGCTTCGCGCGTCTTCTGCGCGTCGGTATCTTCAACTTCATGCGGCGCACCGCGGAGATTTCCGTCGGCCCGGTGAAGGTACAGAAGTACAGCGAATTCACCCGCAACCTGCCGATCCCGACCAACCTGAATCTGGTCCACGTCAAGCCGTTGCGCGGTACCTCGCTGTTCGTCTTCGATCCGAATCTGGTGTTCTTCGTCGTCGACAACCTGTTCGGCGGCGACGGGCGCTTCCATACCCGCGTCGAAGGCCGCGACTTCACGGCCACCGAACAACGCATCATCGGCAAGCTGCTCAACCTCGTGTTCGAGCACTACACGACGTCGTGGAAGAGCGTGCGGCCGCTGCAGTTCGAGTTCGTGCGCTCGGAGATGCACACGCAGTTCGCCAACGTCGCGACGCCGAACGAAATCGTCATCGTCACGCAGTTCTCGATCGAGTTCGGCTCGACCGGCGGCACGCTGCACATCTGCATGCCGTATTCGATGATCGAGCCGATCCGCGACATCCTCTCCTCGCCGATCCAGGGCGAAGCGGTGGATGTCGACCGCCGCTGGGTGCGCGTGCTGTCGCAGCAGGTGCAGGCCGCGGAAGTCGAGCTGACCGCCGATCTCGCGCAGGTCCCGGTCACCTTCGAACAGATCCTGAACATGCGCAAAGGCGATGTTCTGCCGATCAACGTCCCCGAACACATCACCGCCAAGGTCGACGGTGTCCCGGTGATGGAATGCGGCTACGGTATTTTCAATGGTCAATATGCGTTGCGGGTCCAGAAAATGATCAGCGCAGCGGACACGATTAAGGATGGTGGATATGACTGAGCTGAATGCAACGCCGGAGAAGGAACTGCCGGGCGAGGCGCAACTGGCCGGCGCGGATACGTCCGCCGACGAGGCCGCGCTCGACGACTGGGCCAGCGCCCTCGCCGAACAGAACGACAACGGTACGGTCAGCGCCACGACCGCCGGGGTGTTCCAGCCGCTCTCGAAGGTCGAGCCGAACACCACCCGCAACGACATCGACATGATTCTGGACATTCCGGTCCAGATGACGGTCGAGCTCGGCCGCACCAAGATCGCCATCCGCAACCTGCTGCAACTCGCGCAAGGCTCGGTGGTGGAACTCGACGGCCTCGCCGGCGAACCGATGGACGTGCTGGTCAACGGCTGTCTGATCGCGCAGGGTGAAGTCGTGGTGGTCAACGACAAGTTCGGTATCCGTCTGACCGACATCATCACGCCGTCCGAGCGCATCCGGAAGCTGAATCGATGAAACGCCTTGCCGGGCGCAGTGCGCGCCCTCGTGGGCGCAGCGCTGCGCACCGGCTGTCAGGAAAGCGCAGCCGCAGCATGGCACGCGCCGGCGCTCGCGGCTTCGACACCGTAGCCGCCGCCCTCACCGCCCTTGGCGTCATCCTGTCCGCGCCGCTCGCCCTCGCTTCGTCGAGCGCCAGCGCCGCCGACATGAATGCGGTCAACCACCCCGCCCAGGTCGCCTCCGCAGTCGGCGCCGGCGCGGCTGTGCCGTCGCTCGGAATCGGCGCGGTTCTGCAAACCGTCTTTGGCCTGCTGGTCGTGATCGGCCTGGTGTTCGCCTGTGCCTGGCTCGCGCGCCGCTTCGGCCTGCAGCCGGGCAGCCGCGGCGGCATCGTGAAGACCGTCGGCGGCACCTCGCTTGGCGGCAAGGAACGGGTCGCGGTCGTCGAGATCGGCGATACCTGGCTGGTACTGGGCGCAGCGCCCGGCAACGTGCGCCTGCTGCACACCATGCCGGCCGGCTCGGCCGGCGGCGCTGGACCGTCCGGCACGGCGCTGCCCTTCGGCGCAACCGACCCCGGTACTGCCACGCATCCGGGCAGCGCGTTGCCCGGCACCTTCGGACAACGCTTTCGCGACGCCCTGAAAGGCGAAGTCGGCAAACGTTTCAACCGGCCAGACGGCAGGGATCAGTAAATGCAGTTCAGTCATCGACCAGCGCGCCACGAGCACGCGGCCTCAGGCCGCGCGCCTGTCACCAGCCGGCGCCAATTCCTTGTGACGCTTCTCACCGTGCTGCGGCGCTTCGCCCCGTTCGCGCTGCCGACCCTGCTGATGGCGCTGCCGTCGCTGTCGTTCGCCCAGGCGGCCGGCCTGCCCGCCTTCAACACGAGCCCAGGACCGAACGGCGGCACCACCTATTCGCTGAGCGTGCAGACCATGCTGCTGCTCACGGTGCTGTCGTTCCTGCCGGCGATGGTGCTGATGATGACGAGCTTCACGCGCATCATCATCGTGCTGTCGCTGCTGCGCCAGGCGCTCGGCACCACCACCACGCCGCCCAACCAGGTGCTGATCGGACTCGCGCTGTTTCTCACGCTGTTCGTGATGTCGCCGGTGCTCGACAAGGCGTATAACGACGGTTACAAGCCTTTCTCCGAAGGTACGCTGCCGATGGATCAGGCGGTCAACCGCGGACTCGCGCCGTTCAAGACCTTCATGCTGCGGCAGACCCGCGAAACCGATCTGGCGCTGTTCGCCCGGATCTCGCACGCCGCGCCGATGCAGGGGCCCGAAGACGTGCCGCTGCCGATGCTGGTGCCGGCGTTCGTCACGAGCGAGCTGAAGACCGGTTTCCAGATCGGCTTCACCATCTTCATTCCGTTCCTCATCATCGACATGGTGGTGGCGAGCGTGCTGATGTCGATGGGGATGATGATGGTGTCGCCCGCGACGATCTCACTGCCGTTCAAACTGATGCTGTTCGTGCTGGTGGACGGCTGGCAGTTGCTGATCGGCTCGCTCGCGCAGAGCTTCGTCTAGTCCTTTTAACGTTTAACGCATCCGGCCCATTCATCATGACACCCGAATCAGTCATGGCGCTGGCGCACCAGGCGATGTACGTCGCCATGCTGCTGGCCGCACCGTTGTTGCTGGTGGCGCTCGTCGTCGGTCTGCTGGTGAGCCTGTTTCAGGCGGCCACGCAGATCAACGAATCGACCCTCTCGTTCATCCCCAAGCTGCTGGCGATCGCCGTCACGCTGGTGATTGCCGGTCCGTGGATGCTGTCGACCATACTCGACTATCTGCGCGAGATGCTGACGAACATTCCGACGCTCACCAACTGAGCCGAACCAAGCATTAGGCCCCCGCCATGTTTTCCGTCACTTACGCACAACTGAACACGTGGATGGCCGCGTTTCTGTGGCCGCTCGTGCGGATTTTGGCGCTGGTGGCGACCGCCCCGGTATTCGGCAACATGTCGGTGTCGACGCGCGTGAAGATCGGCCTGTCCTGCTTCATCACGGTCATCGTCGCGCCCACGCTCGGTCCGCTGCCGCAGGTCAGCGTGTTTTCGGCGATGGGCGTGTGGATCATCGTCAACCAGTTCCTGATCGGCGCCGCGCTCGGCCTGACCATGCAGCTCGTCTTCACGGCGATTCAGGCGACCGGCGAATTTGTCGGGCTCGGCATGGGGCTGGGCTTCGCGACCTTCTTCGATCAGCAGGCGAGCGGTTCGAGCGCGGTGCTCTCGAGCTACATGAACGTGTTCGCGATGCTGGTGTTCCTCGTGCTCGACGGCCATCTGCAGATCATTAGCGCGCTGATCGCCACCTTCCAGACCCTGCCGGTGTCGGGCAATCTGCTCGGCGCAGCCGGCTGGCGCTCGCTCGCGAACTGGGGCAGCATGATCTTTTCGATGGGGCTGCTGCTGGCGCTGCCGGTGGTCGCCGCCCTGCTGATCGCCAACCTCGCGCTCGGCATTCTCAACCGCGCCGCGCCGCAGATCGGCGTGTTCCAGATCGGCTTTCCGCTCACCATGCTGGTCGGCATGCTGCTGTTGCAGTTGATGGTGCCGAACATGATTCCGTTCTTCTCGCGGCTGTTCGACAGCGGTATCGAGCAGATGGGGCGGGTCGCGGCCGGGCTGCGCTAACAAAAACGGGAGGCCGCCGCAGCGCCTCCCGTCTTGCCCAGCCGACCCCTTCGTTAACTGCTACTGCCCGGCTGCCTGACTAGCTCAGGTACTGGAACAGCGACATCTGCTGAACCTTCGCGAAGGCCTGCTCCGAAGCCTGCAGCGAGTATTGCGTCTGCGTGTACTTGCTGATGGTCGAGGTCAGGTTGGTCGAGGTCAGATCGGCGAGCGAACTCGTATTCTGCAGCGTCTGGTTCTGATTCACCGTCTGCATCGCCTGAATCTGCTGCTCGCGCCCGCCCACCGTCGCCTGCACCGTCGTGACGTTGGACAGCGTGTTCTGCACCTGCGTCAGCCCCACATTCAGCGAATTGGTGAGCGCCGCGGCCGTCGCCGGCGTATCGGCCGGGGTTTGCAACGCAGTGATCATGTTCTGGATCGTCGTGAAGATGTTGGTGCCGCCTTGCGAGGCCGGCACCTGGGTGGCCGGCGTCACGGTGAACGCGTCGCCGTTGGCCGGCGTGCCGGTAATCGACACGGTCTGGCCGCTCGTGCCGAGCGTGATCGCCGATCCCGTCGTATAAGTCTGCGCCGCGCCGGTCGTGGTGACGCCCGCGCTGGTGGTGTCCGACACGGTGTAGGTCGTAACGGCGGGTGTGCCCGTCACGCTGAAGGTGATCCCGTAGGTGTCGGCGTTTGCCGAAGCCGCCGCATTGGTCGTGCTGACCGGGCCGATCACCGCCGTACCGGTATTGGCCGCCGCCGCCCAGGCGACCGGGCTGGCCGTCTCCGGCGTCACGCTCATGAATACCGACGCACCGCTATCGCCGGTCGCGATCGAAGTCGAGTCCGAGACCTGTGTGCTCGATACGCCGTTATCGCCGTTGTAGACAATCGCGCCGGCCGAATTCTGCGTGAACGGTTGCGACGATGTCTGGAAGCCGCCGAACAGATAGCTGCCGGACGGCGACTTGGTGTTCGCGAGCGTCATCAAGCTGGTGTTCAACTGCTGCAGCGTCGCCGCAATGGCGCTGCGGTTCGTATCGTTGAGCGTCGCGTCGCCGGCGCTCAGCAACTGCGTGTTCACGCTTTGCAGGGTCTGGGTGACGCTGGAGAGCGTCGAATCCTCCGAGCCCAGTTGGGTCAGCGCGGAACTCTGGTTGGTGGCGTACTGCGACAGCGTCGCGCCCTGCATGCTCAACTGCACGGCCTGGGCTGCGCCCAAAGGATTGTCGGCCGGCGTGGAGAGGCTCACGCCGCTCGAGATCTCGCCGTACAACTGGGTCAGTTCGCTTTGCTGATTGTCCATGGTCTGGACATTCATGTTCATAAACTGCGTAGTAGAGATGCGCATCGCTCAACGCCTCACTGGAATATGCCGAGAATGGTCTGGAACAGCGTGTCAGCGGTCTGAATGACCTTGCTGTTGGCCTGGTACAGTTGCTGGTACTGCAACAGGTTCGCTGCTTCCTCGTTGATGTTCACACCCGAGACCGACTGCTGCGCCGACGTGATCTGTGTCACAAGCGCAGTCTGGGTCGTGTTGGATGCGTTAACCGAATTGGTCGTGTTACCCACCGTGTTCACGTAGTTCGCGTAGGCGGTCGTGAGCGTGGTGGTGCCGCCGTTGAGCGTCTGTGCGCTGACGATGTTCGACATCAGCGTTGCATTGCGGCCGTCGCTCTGCGCGCCGGTATTGGCCGCGATCGTGAAGGTATCGTTATTCGCCGGGGCGCCGCTCAGCGTCAGGCTGATGCCGTTCATCGAGCCGGCGGTGACCGGTGTCGTGGCGATCGTCATCGTGGCGCCGCTGGTGGGCGAATAGGGCACCACCGTCGTGGCCGAGGCAATCGTCGTGCTGGTGCCGTTGACCGTCACCACCGAGCCGACCGGAAAGCCGGTCAGGCCACCGGAAGCGGAGCTGTATGTCAGCGTGGTCGTCGTCGAGGGCAGCGAATAACCGGCCGAGACGGCGCCCTGCGAAATCGTCGCCGTCCCGGTATTGCTCGAGCCTGCGGTCACCAGCACCGGCGAAGCTGCCGCGATCGCCGAGCCGCTGGTGGTCGTGAGGGCGAAGCTGCTCAGCGCACCGCTCGTCGGCGAAACGTTGAACGAGTCGCCGGCGTTCATCGTGCCGGTCATCGAGAAATTCAGACCGTCGATCGGCTGCGACAGGCTGGTGGCCGAACCGACCGTGTCGCCTGTCTGGTTGTCCGTCAGCGTGTAGGCCGAGCCGTTATACGACAGCGTGTAGTTGCTGGTCGTAGGCTGGGTGGCGTTGACGAAGGAGACGCTGAGCGACGCCGTTCCCGTGTTGTTCGTATTGGCGCTGGTCACCGGCGACGCCACCGAGAACAACGCGCCGCCGGCACCGCCGGACAGCGTGAGACCCAGTTCGTTCTGGTTGTTGACCTGGGCAGCAAAGCTGGTCGCGATCGCGCCCAGTTGCGCCTCCGCGGGATCGAGCGACTGCGTGCGGAACGTGATCAGGCCGCCGAGCGTGCCGCCGGCACTCTGCATGCTGCTGTCGGACAGATACTGGGTCGTTGCGGAGCTCGCCGTGGTACCCGCGGCGCCCAGATAGGTCACCGAAGTCTCGCCGGAATTCGCCGGCGAGGGGGCCGTGCCGAGGTTGAAGCTGGTCGTGCCGGTTACGAGCGCCTGGCCGCTGGGCAGGAACACGCTGTCCCCGCTCGAGTTCGACACCACCTGGACGCCGACGAGCGACGACAGGCTGGAGATCGCCTGGTCGCGCTGGTCGAGCAACTGGTTGGGCGGCTGGCCCTGCGAGCTGGCGGCGGTAATCTGCTGGTTGAGCGTCGCGATCTGCGCGGTGTACGTATTGATCTGCGACACCGTGGAGGCCAGTTGCGTATTCACGCTTTGGCCCATTTGCGCATATTGCGAGCCGACCGAGTTCAACTCGCCGGCGAGCGTCTGGGCATCGCTTACAGCCGTCTGCCGCGTCGCGGAATTCGCGGGGCTGCTCGCCACGTTCTGCAGACCCGTGAAATAGCTGGTGATCGCGGTCGAAATCCCCGACGTCGGGCTGCCGACGAGGTTATTCAACTGCGCGAGCATCGTGTAGTTGGTGGTGAGCGAGCCGCTTTGCGACTGGGCGTTGTTCAGCTCGGTGTTGAGATACTGGCTGTATGCGCGCTGGATCGTCGAGGTGGACACGCCCTGCGGCAGATAACCGGAGCCGGTGTACTCGCCGTTGGTTTCCGCATAGACGGGCCGCTCGACATCGTAGCCGGGCGTCGTCGAATTGCTGATGTTCTCGCTGGTCGTCGTCAGCCCCCATTGGGCTGCGTTAAGTCCGCTGAGACCGATATTGATAAGGTTGCTGGACATGCGTCATCCTGAAGGGCTGGCAACGCGCCCACCGAGTTGCCAAGACTCTATGTATATCGGCGCACTGGCGACAAAATTGAGGGGGCAACCGGTTTTTATACGCGCGCCGCAACGAGGTGGCGGCGCGCGTCAAATCAGGTTCGCACCAGCGAGCGACGCTTCATTTCAAGTTGCGTAATCAGGCGCTGCAAGGTGTTCTCGGCGCTGCCCGGCAGCCTCACGAAGCGCAGCCCGAGCTGATAGCGCAGCGTGCCGTTCGGCAGGTCGATGGCGCGGAACGACACCAGTTGCAGATCCAGCGAAAGCTTGCCCGGCGCCCCGAGGCTCAGTTCGCAATCTTCCAGCACGCAGCCCATCGGCAGGTCCGCGACGCGCGTATCGGTGGTGCGCATGCCGACCCCGCCGAGCGACAGGTCATGCACTTCGAAGCGGAAGCGCTCGCCGTCGGGCAAGCGGCCCGTGCAGGTATACGGATCGAGCACCGGCGCGTCGACGCGGAAAAACTCGCGGCGCTGAATGTAAAACAGCACTTCCGGGAAATCGGCTTCGAATGCCGGGTGGCCTTCGAACGTGGTTTCGCGCGGCGTACCGGTGGCGAATTCGACACGCACGCCGTCGGGTTGGGCATGGAAGGTGCAGCGGGGAGCCGCGATCAGACCGCGGTTCTGTTCGGCCAGTGCGCCCCAATCGAAGGTGAAGGTGCGCTCGCGCACGTTAACGTCGAGAATCCGGGTGACGAGTTGGCCTCCCTTGTACTGCGCGGTCAAAAAGTCGCCGCGGTTGACGAGATTGCGCAACTGGACACCGATCTCGAGCGGATTGCGGCGACCGAAATCGTTGCCGGTTTCAATAGAGCCGTCCGTCTGGCCGTTCGTCTCAGTGGTATCCATGGGCTTGCCGGTTTGCATGTTCGTACGGGCCCGTGCCCGAGGTCCAGTGCCGGGGCCCGTGACACGTGCGTTTGACCAGGAAAAGCTACCCCGGTATTAAGGTCTGACTGAATAGCGGCAGTCTGAACCCAAAGTTTAGGGTAATTGAAGCAAATATTTCCCGCAAACGTTAAACCGGACGCCTAGGCCCACCGGGCGCGGCGCCCTTAGCTCATGCGGTCCATGATCGACATGAGCTTTTTCGCATAATGCGGATCGGTTGCATAACCGGCGCGCTGCATGCCGATCGCAAAACCCGCGGCGTCGTGCGAACCGTTCAGCACCTGCGCATAACGCGGATTGTTCTTCAGCAGTTGCGCATAATCGGCCATGGCCTCGTCGTACGAGTCATAGGCGCGGAATTTCTCGACCACGCGCTGCGGCTTGCCGTTGTGGTACTCGGTGGTCATCGTCGTAACGACCTTGCCGGTCCAGTCCTTGGTCGCCTTGATGCCGAATACGTTGTGGCTGGGCTCGCCGTTCGCCTTCATGATCTCGCGCTTGCCCCAACCCGATTCGAGCGCAGCCTGGCCGATGATGAAACGCGCCGGCACGCCGGTGGTTTCGCTCGCGGCCTGCGCGGAGGCGGCCAGTTTGTCGACGAACGCGTTGACGTTGGTCGTGCCGTCGCCGTGCAGCGGCGGCGTCAAGGCGCTGTTGCGCGAGTAGCCCACGCCGCTCGCGAGCGAGCCGTTTGCCTGCGGGTTGCCGTAGGCCTTGGCCAGCGCGTTCAGCGCAGCGGTGCTGCCGCCTCCCGCGTCGCCGCTCTGCATGCCGGCGTTGTTCATCAACTGCTTGAGCATCGCATCGGCCACGCCGATTCCCTTGGACGACATCTGCTGCGCCATCTGCTCGTCCATCATCGAGGTGAACTGCGAGCCGTCGCGCGAATCGAGCGGGCCGTCCTGCGGCGTCGCATCCCGCATGCTTTTCAGCATCATCGTGATGAAGCTCGCATCGAACTGCTTGGCGGCCATCTTGACGCCCTGCTGGGGCGACGCGGCGACCTTGGCACGCAGGCTGTCGAACCCCTGCACATCGAGCGCAAAGCGCTGCGTCAGATCATTCGGGCCTGAAGTGGAATCGGTAGTCATCGCGGCTCCTTAGATGATTTCAAGTTCGGCGCGCAAGGCACCTGCTGCCTTCATCGCCTGCAGGATCGACATCAGGTCGGCGGGTGTCGCGCCGAGCGCATTGAGCGCCTTGACGACGTCGGCCAGGTTCGCACCGGCCTTCACGTACTTCAACGCGCCGTCGTCCTGCTTCAACTGGATCTGGGACTGCTGGGCCACCACGGTGCGGCCGTTCGAAAACGCGCCCGGCTGGCTGACCACCGGCTGCGTGTTGACCACCACCGAGAGATTGCCGTGCGCCACGGCGCAATTCTCCAGCGTCACCATCTGGTTCATCACGATCGAGCCGGTGCGCGCATTCAGCACGACCTTCGCCGCGCCTTGCGCGGGCTTCACATCGAGATCTTCGAGTTGCGCCATGAACGACACCTGCTGGGCCGGATCGGTCGGGGCACGCAACTGGATCGTGCGGCCGTCGAGCGGCGTGGCGGTACCCTGGCCGAACGCGTTGTTGACTGCGGCGACGATGCGCTGCGTCGTGTCGTAGTCCATGTCGTTCAGTTCGAGCTGCATCGTGCCGTCTTGCGTAATGCTGCTCTGCACCGCGCGTTCGACGATCGCCCCGGCGGCGATGCGCCCCGCAGCGAGCTGGTTCACCTGCACGCGGCTGCCGTTCGCGCTGGCGCCGGCGCCGCCCACCGCCATGTTGCCCTGGGCGAGCGCGTACACGGCGCCGTCCGCGCCCTTCATCGGCGTGAGCAGCAGCGTGCCGCCGCGCAGGCTCTTGGCGTTACCAAGCGACGAGACCGTCACGTCGATCGCCTCGCCCGGCCGGGCAAACGGCGGCAACACCGCGGTCACCATCACGGCGGCGACGTTCTTCAACTGGATGCTGGTGAGCGACGAGGTGCTGCTGTTCGACGAACCGGCCGACTGGTTGTTGATCGAGATACCGAGGTTGGCCAGCATGTTCGCCAGCGTCTGCGTCGTAAACGGCGTCTGCGTGGTCTGGTCACCGGTGCCGTCGAGACCGACGACGAGGCCGTAGCCGATCAGCGGGTTGTCCCGCACGCCCTGAATCGCCACGAGATCTTTCAGCCGTTCGGCGTGGGCGGCAGGTGTGGCGGGCGGCAGTGCGCCGCAGGCGAGCGCGAACACCACGCAGGCGAGGCCGAAACGGCGCAGACGGTGGAAAGATGGGAGTCTCATGATCACCACGGCGCCACGTTAAGGAAGAAGCGCTGTAGCCAACCCATGGTTTCCGCCTCGTCGATATAGCCCTTCGCCGAATACTCGATCTTGGCGTCGGCCACCTGGGTCGAATACACCGCGTTCAGGCCGGAAATCGTGTTCGGGTTGACCACGCCCGAGAAACGCACGAACTCGTTGCCCTGGTTGATCAGCATCTGCTTTTCGCCGCTCACTATCAGGTTGCCGTTCGGCAGCACGTTGGTCACCGTGACGGTGATCACGCCGTTGAACGTGTTCGACGCATTCGCTCCGCCCGTGCCCTGGAACACGTTGGCGCCCTGCGAGTTGAGATTCGCCTTGCCGAACAGGCCGCCGAGAAAACCGGCGGTCGTGGTGGAAAACGAGGTGGCCGAACTCCGGTTGGTGTTGGCGCCCGACGACTTGGTCGCGTTGATGTTTTCCTGGATGACGATAGTCAGGATGTCGCCAATATTGCGCGGCCGCTGGTCTTCGAACAGCGGCCGGCCCGCATAGCCCGGGTTGAAAATCGAGCCCGGCGTCTGCGCGTGCGGCGGCACCGGCGGCACAGCCGTCATCGGCTGCTGCACGATCGGCTGCTTCGGCATCTGCGCGCAGCCGCCGAGCGCCAGAACCAGCGCGCTGGCGGTGGCGAGGAGCGCGCTGCGCGCCTCGCCGGCTACCGGATTGGGATTGAATTGCGACATCGTATTTACCTGGCGTCTCACGTTCCGAGCGCTTAAACCTGCATTTGCGACAACGTCTGCAACATCTGGTCGGACGTGGTAACGGCCTTGCTGTTGATTTCGTACGCGCGCTGGGTCTGGATCATGTTGACCAGTTCCTGCACGACGTTCACATTCGAGGTTTCGACGTAGCCCTGTTGCAGCGAACCCGCGCCGTTCGAACCCGGCGTCGTGACGTTCGGCGTGCCCGACGAGCTGGTTTCCGCGAACAGGTTTTCGCCCTGCGCGTCGAGGCCGGCCGGGTTGATGAAGGTCGCGAGCTGCAGCGAGCCGATCTGCGTCGAGGTCGAGCTGTTGGCCTGCGTGATCGACACCGCGCCGTCAGTGCCGATCGTCAGCGAGGTGGCGTTCTGCGGCACCGTGATCGTCGGAGTGATCGGGTAGCCGCTCGAAGTCACCAGTTGGCCCTGCGCGTTGGTCTGGAACGAACCGTCGCGGGTGTAGCTGGTCGTGCCGTCGGGCATCTGCACCTGGAAGAAGCCGTTGCCGTTGATGGCGACGTCTTTCGAGTTGCCGGTTTGCTGCAGGTTGCCCTGCGTGTAGAGGCGCTCGGTGGCGACCTGTTGCACACCGGTGCCGAGCTGGATCCCCGAGGGCACTTCGGTCTGCTGGGTCGAATTGGCGCCCGGCTGACGGACCGTCTGATACAGCAGGTCTTCGAACACGGCGCGCGAACCCTTGAAGCCGTTGGTGCTGACGTTCGCGAGGTTGTTCGAGATGACGTCCATCTGGGACTGCTGCGCGTTCATGCCGGTCGCAGCGATATAGAGTGAGCGGTTCACGGTGTGGATTCTCCTGGGTGCACGTCTGGCGCGCCGCCCGTTAGCTGAAACTGAGCAACTGGTTGGCGGTCTGGTCGTTCTGGTCCGCGCTTTCGATCATCTTGGTCTGCATCTGGAACTGCCGCGCGTTGGTGATCATCGAGACCATCGCGTTCACCGGATTCACGTTGCTGCCCTCGAGCGATTCCGGCGCGAGCGTCACAGTCGGATCGGCGTCGGCCGGGTTGCCGTCGGCCGTGCGAAACAGGCCGTCGTCGCCACGCGTGAGCGTGCCGGCCGTCGGCTTCACCATCTTCAACTGGTCGATCACCGCGATGGCCGAGGCCGGATCTCCCGCCGCGAGCGCCGAGACCGTACCGTCCTTGCCGATCGTGATCGCCGCACCCGGCGGCACCGAAATCGGGCCGCCCGTGCCGAGCACCGGCAGGTTGCCCGCATTCACCAGTTGGCCGTTCTGGTCGATGTGCAGATTGCCGCCGCGCGTGTACGCTTCGCCGCCGTCGGCGGTCTGCACCGACAACCAGCCGTCGCCCTGCACCGCGACGTCGAGCGGGTTGCCGGTCTGCTGAATCGGTCCGGGCGTTTCGTCCGCGCCCGGTGTCGACGACAGCACGAAGGTACGCGTGGTCTGGTCGTTGACAGTGCTGCCGTCGCCGAACGACATCGGTACCGCGCGAAACGTCTCGAGCTGGGCGCGAAACCCGGTGGTCGAGGTATTCGCGAGATTGTTCGCGACAATGGCCTGCTGCTCGAGCGCCTGGGTGGCGCCCGACATCGCGGTATAAATCAGACGGTCGGTCATGCGTTCGGCTCCTGTGATGCTTACAGGTTGATCAACGTCTGGTCGACGGTCTGCTGCGTCTTGATCGTCTGCGCGTTCGCCTGATAGTTGCGTTGCGCGGTGATCAGATTGACCAGTTCGCTGGTCAGGTCCACGTTCGACTCTTCCACCGCGCCGCCTTGCAGCGTGCCGTGGTTCGTGCTGCCCGGGGTGGAGATCTGCGCGGAGCCCGACTGCGCGGTCTGCTGATACTCGTTATTGCCGAGGTCGACCAGGCCGTTCGGGTCGTTGAAGTTCGCGAGCACGATCTGACCGAGCGAGGACGTCTGACCGTTCGTATAGTTGCCGGTCAGTATGCCGTTGGTGCCGACCGTGAAGTTCGTCAGCTGGCCCGCGGCGAAGCCGTTCTGCGTCAGGTTGTTGACGCCGTCCGTGCTGCCGTACTGGGTGGTGCCGGCGATGCTCAGCGTGAGGCTCTGCGGCGTGCCTGAGCCGTCGGTGTTCGGGATCGTGAAAGCGAACGCGTCCGAGGTGGTCGTCGGCGACACGCTGGTGACGCCGCTCAGTGCGCCGGAGGTGCTGAAGCTCGCCGTACCGATCAGGCTTGCCGTGCCGCCCGAGACGCCCGCATAGACGTCCCATGCGCCGGAACCCGTCTTCGCGAAGTACATGTTCACGGTCTGCGAGCCGCCCAGCGAGTCGTACACCTGGGTCGAGGTCGAGTAGTTGTAGGTCGACGAATTGGTCGCGTCGAAGGTGGTCGGGGTCGGCGTAATCGCGACCGAATCGCCTGCGACCGGCGTGCCGGTCAGCGTGACTTCTTCACCCGTGCCAAGCGTGATCGCAGTGCCTGCCGTGTAGGTGGTCGCTGCGCCCGTCGTGCCCGTCGTGGTGTTGGTGACCGTGTACGAGGTCGGGCTCGTAAAGTTGACCGTGTAGCTGTCGGCATTCGTGCCGGCCGAAGCGGTCGTAATCGTCGCGCCGCTGCTCGCGAGCGAGCCCGTCGTTGTGACTACCGCCTTCGGCGTGCCCAGCATCAGCGCATCCTGCGCATTCAGGTTGAGCTGCGCGGAAATGCTGGTGGTGGGCGTCGGCGCGATATTGGTGGTCGGCACGGTCAGCGGCACCGTCTGCGCGCTGTTGATGATGCCGCTGGAATTCGCCGCATAACCCATCAACTGCAGCCCCTGGGCATTGACGATCTGACCGCTGCTGTTCAACTGGAACACGCCGTTACGCGAATACGTCAGCGCGCCGTTGTTCGACATCTGGAAGAAGCCGTTGCCGTTGATCGCGACGTCGAGCGCCTGATTGGTCGTATTGATCGTGCCTTGCGAGAACTGCTGCTGCACTTCCGCGAGCTGCGTGCCGATGCCGACCTGGTTGTTGACGGCCGTCGCCACCGAATTCGCATACATATCGGCGAACACCGCGGTGCCGCTCTTGAAGCCGATCGTGTCCGCGTTGGCAATGTTGTTGCCAATCACGTTGAGATCACTCGATGCAGCCGACAGGCCGCTCAAACCTTGCTGATAACCCATGACGGTCTCCGTTCCGGGGAATGTCGTAAATCGGTTGAACTGGTTGCTTTAGAGGACTGCCGCGACCGAGGTCAGGGCAACCGTATTGCCATTCGACAGCACGAGACTCGGTGCGCCGCCCGTACCCTGCACGACGCTCTCGACAGTGCCGGCGGTCAGCGTGGTGCCGGTGCCCGCGGCGCCGTTCACGGTGCCGGTCGCGGTGATCGTGTAGGTGCCGTCCGGCAGCGTGGCGCCCGTCGAATCGACCGGCGTCCAGGAGACCGGCACGGTGCCCGCCGGCTGTGCGCCCAGGTCGATCGTGTTGACGATCTTGCCGGCCGAGTTGACGACGTTGACCTTCATGTCGGACGCCGCGTTGGCGAGCTGCACGCCGAACTCGGTGGTCTTGCCGCTCGCCACGGTAATGGAGCTGCCCGGGGCCAGCACGCTCGAACCGATCAGCAGCGCCGCCTGCGAGGTCTGGCCCGCATTGAGCTGCGTCGCCAGCGAGGTCAGCGAGGTGTTCAACTGGCTGATGCCGGTCACGGTGTTGATCTGCGCGAGCTGCGAGGTCATCTGCGAGCTGTCCATCGGGTTGGTCGGATCCTGGTTCTGCAACTGCGTGACGAGCAGTTGCAGGAAGGTGTTTTGCAACGACGAACCCGAATTGGCTGAACTGCTGCCCGAACTGCTCGACGCGCTGGTCGCCGAGTTCGTGCCGTTCATCGTATCGAGCAGCGTCTTCGAGACCGTCGTCCCGCTGTTGCCGATTGTGGTTGAGCTGGTCAAGGAAGTGCTCCTCAGGTTCCGATCGTGAGAGTTTTCAGCATCAACTGCTTTGCCGTGTTCAGGGTTTCGACGTTCGCCTGGTACGCGCGCGACGCCGAGATCATGTTGACCATTTCTTCCACCGGGTCGACGTTCGGCATCGTGACGTAGCCGTTCGCGTCGGCCGCGGGGTTGCCCGGGTCGTAGGTGGTTTTCATCGGCGACGGGTCGTCCACCACGCCGGTCACCTGCACGCCGCCCACCTGCTGGCCGGACGCGGAACGCGCGCCGCCGATCGGGTTGACCGCGAACACCACCTGCTTGGCCTTGTACGGCTTGCCGTCGGGGCCTGTCGTACTGTCGGCGTTCGCCAGGTTCGACGCCGTCACGTTGAGCCGCTGCGACTCGGCCGACATGGCCGAACCGGCGACGGTGAATATGTTCATCAGCGATGGCATGGCTTCTCTGACCTCTCGTGCCGGCAAGTTCCGGCGTGATTACTTCCCGTGGGCGTGGTTTTTAGCGGTTACATCCAGTGTCTGCGGGTCGTCGCGTCATGGCTCGATCAGGAGCCGGACGTGATCGCCGACAGCATTGTTTTGATCTGGCCCGACAGTTCCGTCATGGTCGATTCGAAATGCAGCGAGTTATCGGCGAACTGCACGCGCTCCGCGTCGAGGTCCACCGTGTTGCCGTCGAGTGCCGGTTGCGTCGGAATGCGGTACTGCAACTGGCCGTAGTCGTCGCTCGGGCCGCCCGTGGCGATCAGGCTCGCCTTGCCGGCCATGTGGCCCGGCTCGGTCGAAGCCATCGTCATGCCGCTCGTCACGCCCGCGGGCTGGCTCAGCGCCAGCGTCGAGTTGTTCGATGCGCCCGTGCCGGTGGTCCCGTCCGTCTTCCTCAAGGCGCCCGCGAGGGTCGACGAGAAATTGACGTCACGCGCCTTGTAGTTCGGCGTGTCGGCGTTCGCGATGTTCGAAGACAGCAGTTCCTGCCGGTACGAGCGGACATCGAGCGCCTGACGGCCAAAGGCAAATTCGGCATCGAGTTTGTCGAGCATGGAAATCTCCGGATAACGTTCCCGCACCTGGCGCGCTGCAGCACGCACTCCACCTGCGGCCACCCAAAAGGGCTTTTTGCATGTGATGCATCTTAGGCGGGCCGTGCAAGCGGCAATCGTCGGAATAACCGGGGAAGGTCGCCTCTATTCAACGTTTGCGGCTCGATCCATGTCACTAGAATGCAATTCGTACCGTTGCCTCACGCTGGAGAATCGCGATGTCCCGATCCACTTTCGATGTGCCGCAGCCGCTGCGCCGCATCGTTGCGCGTCACACTGCCGTCTGGCTGGTGTGCGCGGTGGCCGGTGCGTGGAGCGCGCCCGCGGCGCTCGCCCAGACAGCCGGCGGACCGATCGTGATCCCCGGTCCCGGCGAACAGAATTCCGCCGATCTCGCACGGATGACGCAGATGGCGACCAGCAGCAACGGCAACAGCAGCGCCCGCGCGGCGGCGCCTTCGGCTCCGGCAACACCCGCCGCGCCTGTCACCGATCGCTTTGCCGCGCTGGAGAACGCCAGCGGCGCGATCGTGATTCCGGGTCCTGGCGAGGCTCCCGCCGCCCCGGCGAACGCCGCCGGCCTGACCCGTGTGAATCTGAATCCGTCGCTGGCCGCGAGTCAGGTCATGCCGGTGATCGTGAGTTCGACGCCGCCGCGTTCGGCCTACGCCGGCGCGGTGCGGCCCGTGAATGCCGCGCCTGCCGAGGCGCCCGGCGCGGCGTCGTCCGGCAACATCGAAATCGACAGTCTCGCCTCGCGCGGCGAGCCGCCCGAACTGGGCGCCAGCGCGCCGAGCCACGCGCCCGCGCCGCGTGGCGTCGCGCAAATACAGACTCAAGCGGCGCTGCCCAACCAGGCGCAGGCGCTCGCCGAAGCGGCACAGCGTGCGCAGGCGATTCAGGCGCTGAGTCAGGCGCAGGCCGCGCAAGTGGCCGCAAATCCGCGGACGCAGCCGGCTCGGGCCGTGGCAGCGTCGCAAACGGCTCAGGCGGCTCAGGCAGTTCAAGTGGCTCCAGCGACTCAAGCAGTTCAGGCAAAGCAGGCAGTTCAAGCGGTGCAGACCACTCAAGCCGCTCAGGCCACTCAAGCCGCCCTAGCCGCGCAGCCGGTGCCGGAAGGCCAGCAAGACGGCGAGGCGATCCACGCCGCCGCATTGGATTTCCTCAAGCAGCAGGCCGCCGGCCTGCCGGGCCGCGTCGAACTGACGGTGGCGCCGGCCTTCCCGCGCGGCCTCGCGGCCTGCGCCACGCTGCAGCCGTTCATGCCGAACGGCGCGCGCATGTGGGGCCGCACGACGGTCGGCGTGCGCTGCACGAGCGGGCATCCGTGGACGGTGTGGCTGCAGGCGAAGGTCTCGATCCATACCACTTACTATGTCGCCGCCCGCGCCATGCTGCCCGGCGAAGTGATCTCGGAAGCCGATCTGGTGAGCCGCGACGGCGACCTGACGCTGCTGCCGACGTCGATCGTCACGGCGCCCTCGCAGGCGGTCGGCTCGGTCACCCTGATGCGGGTGGGCGCGGGCCTGCCGCTGCGTCAGGACATGTTGAAGAACGCCGCCCAGGTGACGGCGGGCCAGACGGTGCGGGTGGTGGCGCAGGGCAACGGCTTTTCGATTTCGTCGGAAGGCAGCGCGCTCAGTAACGCGACGCCCGGCCAGCCGGTCAGGGTGAAAACCTCGGCCGGCCAGATCATCATGGGTATCGTGAAGGACAGTTCGACGGTCCAGATCCAGATGTGATCCGGACCTGAAAGTGGGGGTGGTGGCGGGATTCACGCGGAAAGCCGACTGGGCAAGCCGTTACAAACGGATACATCGATTGCGCTAAAGTTTGGATTCTTGAATGCCGTTATAAGAATCAAATCGCACAGGAAGCCAATCGTGAAAATCGATTCCACCACCAACACCATGCCGGACAGCCTGACGGGCAGCGCCACGCGCGCCCAGCAGGACAGCCTGGCCCCGGCGGCTACCACCGCCCAAGGCACGGGAAGCGCCGTGCAAGCCGCCACCAGCTCGGGGGGCGACGCGAACGTGAGCCTGTCGGGCTTGTCGTCCGATCTGCGCAACCAGACAGCATCGGGTTCGGCAGACATCGACACCGCTCACGTCGAATCGATCAAGGCGGCCATCAAGAGCGGCACGCTGACCATCGACCCGAACAAGATTGCCGACGGCGTGCTGGAAACGACACGCAGTCTGCTGCAAACGAGAGCCCCGGCGACCGGCAATTAAGGCTGGACGCCGTCAGGCGATCCCCTTGAAAACCGGCCCACGCGTCATGCGCGGGCGCTGTGAGAGCGAGTTGTGATGAAAGACGCACTGCTGGCAACCGTTATCGACGAATACGCGACGATCGAGGAATTCGCCTCGGTGCTCGTCGTCGAACAGAAAGCGCTGACCCAGGTGGACCCGGCCGAGATGCTGGGGCCGATCGTCGAGAAGAAGACCGAACTGGTCGGCAAGCTGGCCTCGCTGGAGAAGATCCGCGACACGCAGCTCGCCGAAATGGGTCTGCCGGCCGGCTGGAACGGCATCGAACTGGCTGCCGGAGGCGATCCGAAGCTGGCCGCGCAGTGGTCGCTGCTGCAGCAATCCGTAGAACGCGCGCGCCGCTCGAACAAGATCAACGGCGTACTGATCCGAACCCGCATGGACTACAACCAGCGCGCCCTCGACGTGCTGCAGGTCCGTCCGCCCAAGCCCGCGCTGTATGGTCCCGATGGGCGCGTGCCGGGATTCGGCTCGCTGTAAGCGCCGCCAGGCGGGGCGGCTGCCAGGCCGGCGCCCCGCTCCGCTTTACCTCTCGCTCCGAGCTTTATCGCTCTGCGTGACCTCTCTGCGCTTTTCCTTCCCCCGCCTGGTCCCACCGCAAAAAAAAAGCGCCGTCACAAGGACGGCGCAAATCGCGTTGGGTCGATGCGCGGCAGCCACGCTAAACCATCAGCCGCCCACCGCTGTCATTCATTCCGCTTCGGCCTTGGCCCACGCCATCTCGCGCAGGCGCGTACGCAGCCGCGCGACGGCCTGGCTATGCAACTGGCAAACCCGCGATTCGCTGACTTCCATCACCGCGCCGATCTCGCGCAGGTTCATGCCGCGCTCGTAATACAGCGACATCAACAGCTTTTCGCGCTCCGGCAGACGCTCGATCGCCTCGACCAGCGCCGCACGCAGGCTTTCGTCGAGCAGCGCCGAGAGCGGGTCCGAGTGGTCGACGCAATAACGGTCGAGGAACGGCTCGTCGTCGGCGGAGCGATCGAAGTCTTCGTAATAGATCAACTGGCTGCCGTGCAGGTCCTGCAACATCGCCTGATACTCGTTGAGCGGCATGTTCAGGTGACCCGCAATCTCGGTTTCGCTCGCCGAGCGGCCGAGCGTCTGTTCCACCTGATGCACGGCCGTCTCCACCTCGCGCGAGGTACGGCGCAGGCTGCGCGGCAGCCAGTCGTTGCTGCGCAGCTCGTCGAGCATCGCGCCGCGAATCCGCTGACTCGCATAGGTTTCGAACTGCGCGCCCTGGTCTTCCTTGTAGCGGCTCGCCGCGTCCAGCAGCCCGATCATGCCGGCCTGAATCAGATCGTCGAGATCGACGCTCGCCGGCATCTTGGCCACAAGCTGCAAGCCGAGCCGCCGCACGAGCGGCGCGTACTTCGTCAGAACCTCGGCTTGGGAAATCTTTCCCTGAGCGTTGTACATCGTGCTCCCCTTGTCCGCGCCGCGCCTTCAGGCGAGCTGCGCAGACGGTTGGTCGGCGTGTTGCGCCGCTGTTACTGCCGTCGTCGGCGCCACCCAGTGGTGCCGTGACGACATCGCTGACCGCATCGGCCAATACTGCAATTCGGCGGCAAGATGCCGGTAATCGCGCGCGGCGGGCGTCGACGGAAAGGCGTCGACCACGCAGCGCGACAATTCCTGCGCCCGCGCCATGCGCGGATCGGCGGCGATACAGCCCGCGTCTTCCAGCGACACGGCCAGATAGCGCCCTGCCACCCCCGCCAGGTTTTCGAACGCGGTATGCGCGTCCGTCACGCTCTGCACGTGATTCACCAGCACACGGAACTGCGCGAGGCCGTGTGCGTAGTGCAAGCGCTTCATGCAGGCATACGCGTCGGTGATCGCCTGCGCGGCGACACGCGTGACGATCATCAGGTCATGCGCCTGCATGGCCAATGCCGAGAGCTGGCCGAACTCGTCGAGCTGCGCGTCGATCAGAACCACGTCGGCGGGTCCGGTCAGCACCGCGCCCAGTTGTGCCGCGCTGTAGCCTTCGCGATTGCTGCGCGAGGCGGCCAGCACTGAAAAGCCCAGTGCATGACGTGCGACGGCGGCTTCAAGCGGCATCTCGCCGCGCATCACGGCCGCGAAATTGCCCGCGCCGTGCATGCCGCCGAGCATCGCGCTCACGGAGTAATCGTCAAGGCACTCGTCGATCACGAGCACGTCTTTGCCCTGCTCAGCGAGTGCGGCCGCCAGATTGACGACGGTCGTGGTGCGGCCGACGCTGATCGAGCCGCCCGTCACCGCCAGCACGCGTGAGCCGCTGCGCGCCAGCAGGCGGCGCAGTCCTTCTGCCTGATCCGAGACGACTTTATCCAAAGCGTACCTCGTGCAGTTCGGCCGTCGAGCGTGCGGAAAGTGCGGAAAGCAAAGCCGGAATATCGTCGTCGTGCGGCACGAACGGTGAACTGTCGCGAGGAATGCAGAAAGCGCTCTTGATCAGGAATTTCCTCGTCGCGACGTACAGGTTCTCGGGCACCTTCTGACCGGTCGAGACGTAGTGCACCGGCAGCTTGTAGCGGATCACCGTGTCGAGCACGCCGCCCAGGTTAGTGGCTTCGTCGAGCTTGGTCAGGATGCAGCCGGCGAGCGCCTGCTGATCCGGCGCGCGCTGATAGGCCTGCACGACTTCGTTGAGCGTGTCGCCGTGGCAGGTGGCGTTCAGCAGCAGCAGGCGCTGCACCGGCTGTCCGGCGCGGCACAGCATGGCGATCTGGTCGGACACGAGGCGGTCGCGCTGGCTCATGCCGATCGTGTCGATCAGCACGATGTGCTTGTTGCGCAGCTCGGCGAGCGCCAGTTGCAGATCGGCGCCGTCCTTCACCGCATGCACCGAGACGCCGAGGATCTTGCCGAAAATGCGCAGTTGCTCATGGCCGCCGATCCGGTAGCTGTCGGTGGTGAGCAGCGCCACCTTGCTGGCGCCGAAGCGCATCACGCAACGCGCGGCGAGCTTGGCGGTGGTGGTCGTCTTGCCGACCCCCGTCGGGCCCATCAGCGCGAACACGCCGCCGCGCTCCATCAGCGCGTCTTCGTTTTCCATCACCGGCAGATTCGACTCGAGTACGCTGCGCACCCAGTCCATCCCGCCGTCCATGTTGTCGATCTCAGCCGGCAGGTTGTCGACCAGCATCTGCACCAGTTGCGCGGAGAAGCCCGCAGCGAACAGGTGCTTGGTGAGCGAGGCGCGCGCCGGGCTGCGGCGCTGGCGGTCGGCCCACAACAGGCCGGCGAAGTGTTCCTCCATCATGCCGCGCATCGAGGAGAGCTCGCTCATCACCGTTTCGTTGACGACCTGCTCCATGCGCGTCTTGATGGCTTCGGTGACGCTTGCCGCGGTGCTGCCCGTGGCGCGGACCTCGTCCGGCGCGCTCAGCTTCTGGGAGGCGCGGCGCGCGGCCAGTTGGGCGGCTTCGCGCGCCCACTCGGGCGTGTCGGGGTGGTGCGCCGGCTGCCGGGCGCCGACCTGAATCTCAACCGGAGCGCCGAGGCCCTTGGCCATCGCGGCGGCCGGCGTCATCGACGACGGGCGGGCGCTGTAGGCGCCCTGCTGCTTGCCGGCGATGCTGCGGGCGTGATCGATCAGCCAGGGGTTCGACTCCGCCATGGTGCGCGGCGCGGACGGGACGATCGGTGCGATCGGCGCGGGCGGGACGCCGGCGGCCTTGAGGACGTCGGCGCGGATGTCGTCGCTCGAACGCGGCACCTGGGGGATCTGCGCGGCGGGTTGTGCCGCAGCTTGCACAGACGCGGCCTGCGGCGCAGGTTTGCTTTGCGGCGTGTGGGCGGCTTCCGGCAACAGCGGAGCCGGGTGCGGGACGGCGGCCGGCTGTTCGGCGGCGCTTGCCGCGGCGGGCGGCACGGCGGCCTGTACAGCGGACACCGCCGCAGGATGAGCCGGCGAGTTGCTCGACGACATGCTCTCGGTACCGGCTTCCGGGCTCGCGCCGAACACCGACGAAAACACGTCCGGCATGCCGCTCGCGTACGGATTCGGCTGCATCGGCTGCGTGCTGCGGGGAGCCGCTGCCGGGTAGCCCGGCTTGGCTGCCGCGTTGCTCGCGCCGTCGCGCGCCTTCGGGGTGATCGCCGCCAGATCGCTATCCGCGAGCGCAACGATTTCGACCGTGCCGTCCTCTATCGTGCGGGTCGACAGCACGACCGCGTCCGAGCCCAGTGCCTCGCGTACGAGACGCAGCGCATCGCGACTGGTAGCACCGACAAATTTACGAATATTCAAGCTCGACCCCCGATGAGGTTGACGGACCGGCAACATACCGCTTTCCATTGAGATCGATTATTGCGAAAGATGTCGAGCGACGATCGCTTGATAAAAGCCTGGAAAGGTAGGCAATTCGCGTGATGGAGGTGATGCGGGATGCCTGAAAAGCAAACCGGCGCCTCGAGCGCCGGTTCGTCAACGAGAGCCGCCCCGCGGCCACAGGGAGCAAATCGCTCCCCCGCACTTATCCCTGCCCGCCAATCAGGTTCACCACCTTGACGTTGCGGGTGTCGGGCACTTCCGCATACGACAGCACCTTCAACTGCGGCAGGCTGCGGCGCAGGAAGCGCGCCAGCATCGGCCGCAACGCGTGCTGCACCAGCAGCACCGGTGCGAGTCCGATGTTCTGCTGGCGCGTCATCGCCTTCTGCGTCTCGGTCAGCAGCGTATGGGCGAGACCCGGTTCGAGGCCGGGGTTCGCACCGGTCGAGAGCGCCTGCGAGAGCACGCGTTCGAGGTTCGAATCGAGGCCCATCACCTGCATGTCGCCGCTCCCCGGGAACCACTGCTGGGTGATCGCGCGGCCCAGCGCGAGGCGCACGGCGGAGGTCAGCTCGTGCGGATCGCTGACCTTCGGCGTATGTTCGGCGAGCGCTTCCAGAATCGTGCGCAAGTCGCGGATCGGCACGCCTTCTTCCAGCAGGTTCTGCAGCACCTTCTGCAGCGTGGTGAGCGAGAGCGACTTCGGAATCAGATCGTCGACCAGCGACGGCGTGTCCTTCTGCATCCGTTCGATCAGCGCCTGGATCTCGCGGCGGCCGAGCAGTTCGGAGGCATGCGTGACCACCAGATGGTTCAGGTGGGTGGCCACCACCGTGCTCGAATCGACCACCGTGTAGCCGTACACCTGAGCCTGCTCGCGCAGGTTGGTATCGATCCAGATCGCAGGCAGGCCAAAGGCCGGGTCCTGGGTCGGTGTGCCCGGCAGCGCCGCGCTCACCTGCCCTGGATTGATGGCCAGCCACTGGCCCGGATAGGCCTCGCCGACACCTACTTCGACGCCCTTCAGGGCAATCCGGTAGCCGTTCGGCCGCAGTTCCAGGTTGTCGCGAATGTGGATCACCGGCGGCAGGAAGCCGATTTCCTGGGCGAACTTCTTGCGGATGCTCTTGATCCGCTTGAGCAGTTCGCCGTCCGAGTTCTTGTCGACGAGCGGAATCAGCCGGTAACCGACTTCGAGGCCGAGCGTGTCGATCATCGTCACGTCTTCCCAGCTCGCCTCGGCGTTCTCGACCGGCGCGAGCGCGGCCGGCGCCACATCGACGAGCGCCGCGGAGGTCTTGCGCTCGGTGGCGCGCTTCTTCATCATCCGGCCAAGCTGGATCAGGCCGCCGCCCAGCAGCAGGAAGGCGAAGTGCGGCATGCCGGGGATCAGGCCCATCAGCACCAGAATGCAGCCCGTGATGACCAGCACGCGCGGATTCGTGAACAACTGCCCGGTCAACTGGGTGCCGATGTCCTCGTTGGTCGCCACGCGCGACACGATCACACCGGCGGCCGTCGAGATCACGAGCGACGGAATCTGCGCGACGAGGCCGTCACCGATGGTGAGCAGCGTATAGACCTTGCCGGCCGCGGCGAAATCCATGTTGTGCTGGACCACGCCGACAATCAGGCCGCCGATGATGTTGATCACCATGATCAGCAGGCCGGCAATCGCATCGCCGCGCACGAACTTGCTGGCGCCGTCCATCGAGCCGTAGAACTCGGCTTCCTGGCCCACTTCCAGACGGCGCTTGCGGGCCTGGTCTTCGTTGATGATGCCGGCGTTCAGGTCGGCGTCGATCGCCATCTGCTTGCCGGGCATCGCATCGAGCGTGAAGCGCGCGGACACTTCGGCGATCCGGCCCGCACCCTTGGTGATCACCATGAAGTTGATCACCATCAGGATGATGAACACCACGATCCCGACCGCGAAATTTCCGCCCACGAGGAAGTGGCCGAACGATTCGATCACCTGCCCGGCCGCATCCGGCCCGGTGTGCCCTTCGAGCAGCACCACCCGGGTCGAGGCGACGTTCAGCGACAGGCGCAACAGCGTCGAGAACAGCAGCACGCTCGGGAAGGCCGCGAAGTCGAGCGGCTTCATCGTGTACATGCTGACCAGCAGCACCATCACGGACAGCGCGATATTGAAGGTGAACAGCAGATCCAGCAAAAACGGCGGCAACGGCAGAATCATCATGCCGAGGATCATCACGATCAGCACCGGACCTGCGAGCGCGCGCAGGTTGGTGCTGCTCAGTGCGTCCGGCCGTCGGGCCAGGAAACCGGCGCGTGCGTTCATGCGGAGGCTCCAAGTGCCTTGTCGTCGTTGAGGGCTTCGGCGGCTTCTTCGCTCGCCTCTTCGTCGGATACCGGCCCTTGGTCGAGCTCGGCGGGCACGTCGAAGTCGGTCGGCGCGACCGGCGCCACGCCGCCTTCGGTCTTGAAACGGCGCAATTGATAGACCCACGCCAGCACTTCCGCGACCGCGCCGTACAACGCGCCGGGAATCTCGCGGTCGAGGTCGACGTTGTGATACAGCGCCCGCGCGAGCGGCGGCGCTTCGAGCAGCGGCACGTTGTTCTCCACCGCAAGTTCACGAATCCGCGCGGCCACCAGGTTCACGCCCTTGGCGACCACCTTCGGCGCGCGCATCTCGCCGTCGCTGTAGCGCAGCGCCACCGCGAAGTGCGTCGGGTTGGTCACGACCACGTCGGCTTTCGGCACGTTGCTCATCATCCGGCGCCGCGCAATCGCGCGCTGCTGCTGACGGATGCGCCCCTTCATCTTGGGATCGCCTTCGTTTTCCTTGTGTTCCTGCTTCACTTCTTCCTTCGTCATCCGGAGCTTCTTGTGGTAATTCCAGAGCTGATACGGGACGTCGAGCGCCGCCACGACAAACATGCCAGCCACCGTCATGCCGCAGCACACCGCAATCAGGTGCGTCGCGTTGGCAAACGCCATGGTGAGCGGCTGGGTGGCCAGCGCGACAATCTCGTCGTGGCGCTTCCAGATCGACAGCCCGCCGATCCCGCCCACCACGATGGTCTTGGCGAGCGACATGCCGAGCTGGATCGGCCCGTTGATCGAAAACATCCTGCCAAGCCCGGCGATCGGGTCGAGCCGGCTGAATTTGGGTTCCAGCGATGCGGTCGACACATGCCAGCCGCCCAGCGCGAGCGGCGACAGCAAGGCGGCAAGACCGGTCAAGGCGAGGATCGGCGCCAGCGCATGCAGTCCCTCGAGGCTGGCGGAACCGGCCCCGATCAGCATGCGCCGGGGCTCGAAGACGGTTTCGTGATTGAACGTGAAGGCGCCGCGCAGCATCGACTCCATGTGATCGCCGATGATCCCGGAGAGCGCCCACACGCCGAAAAAGCCAGCCGACAGCAGCGCAAACGAGACCAGCTCCCGCGAACGTACGATCTGCCCCTCTTCCCGCGCCTTTTCGAGGCGCCTGGGAGTGGCCGATTCGGTTTTTTCGAGGTCGCTTTCCCCTGCCACGCAGCTCTCCAGACGGTAAGGGCACCATGCCCATTTCCAGTGAGAGCGATTATTCCTGCTGAACTCAAGCCACGATCGGCGGATAAGGACGGGGAAACGGCGGCATTTCGAGAGATGGGGACGCCCGCAGCCCGGCGGGCGGGCGCGGGCTGTCCGGCAGGGGGCGCGCTGGGGAGAGGCGGGTGTGCAGGCGCTCTACCCGGTCCGGTGCGGCGACGCGCGGAACCGGTCGTTTTGCCTCGGCTCTCAAGGAAACGCCGGGCCGCCCCAAGTTTCCCGCCCCACAGGAAGTCTCCCCTTGGGGGATTGGAGGATTGGGGGATTGCCCCCTCGGGGGGCCTGACGCGTAAGCGGCAGGCCTGAGGGCGCTCAGTAGCCGACGTATGGCGACTGGCCGCCGCTCGCCGTCTGGTCGATGCCGAAGTACATATTGCGGCCGTAGAAGAACGGCAAACCGATATCGAAGCTGCCGGACGTGCCGATCTGGCCAGCCAGGTCGTTGAACGCGTAATTGCTGCCGTTGGCGAACAGGGTTGCCGCGCTCAGGATGTCCATGTTGGCCGTGGCAGTCGCGCCGTTCAGGCCCACGAGATTAACCGACCGGGTCTGCCCGGAGCTCGGGCAGTAGAACCCGCTGTACGTGCTGCTGCACAGCGGCAACGTGCTGTCGGTAAAGAAATACGCGTTCGAGCCCGAATCGAAGAACACCGCCAGCTTGGTGCCGTTAAACGTACTGTTGTTCAGATCGCCGAAACTGTCGGTCGTGAACGTCTGCGCCGCCGCGAGCGTGTTGTTCGACTGCGTGCCGATCCCGAACACCAGGGTGCCGGTAGCCGAGCCGCTTCCCGTGCTCGAAATGGGCGGCATCTGCACGATCACGCCGTTGTTGTCGGTGGCGAAGCGCGACACAGGGTTCGTCACCTGGCTGGTGGTGGCCACCTGGGTGGTGGCGCAGCTCGAGCCGCTGCACGCGTAGTACTGGGCGACCGTGGAGGAATTTGCGCAGGTCGCGCCGCAGTCGACCGGCGCCACGCCGATGCCGAGAATGCCGTTGGCGCCGATCGCGCTGGTGGTGTCCTCTTCAGCGCCATTGGCACAGGCGGTCGGCACACTGCCGGTCGGCATGTCGCCCAGCACCTGGATCGGGATGCTCGAGGCGGTCTCGCCGGAAATCTGTACTGTGGCCGTGCGCACCGTGCCCCACGAATAGCCGTCGGCGAAACTGGTGCACTCCACCAGCTTGTTCCCATTCGACGCGGTCTCCGCCGTCAGCGCACTTTGCAGCGACGAATTCAGCACGCTGTAGACAATCCGTAGCCCGAACGAGCCGGTATCCACCTGCACATTGGGAATGCTCTGGCAAGTGCTCGTGCCCGGCACGCAGACCGTCACGGTGACGGTCGGGATGTTGATGACGCTCGCCACGCCCTGGGCAACCGTCACGCTCGTGGTGTTCGCCACGCTCGACGAGCTTGAATTGTTACTACTGCTGCTGTTGCTGCCGCCTCCGCCGCCGCATGCCGCCAGCAGCGACACCAGCGCGGCCGTGGCCGCTACCCGCAACCACCCTCTGAGCTTTGCTGCACCTTGCATGGCTCGTCTCCCGCCCGTCTCTGTCACTGGATGTCGGTACCGCTGACGCCGGCAGGCAACGCCTGCGGCAGCCACGCCTGCCCCGTGAATGCGCCCATATGGCCACCGGAGTGGACCACGAGGCTGCTCTGCTCGACCGCCACCGGTCCATGTCCGCCGCGCGCCGCGCGCACAGCTTCGACGCCGGCGAGGTACTGCGGGAAATAGGTGCCGAGCAGATCGGTCAGATTGGGCATTTGCGGCCCGCGCCAGGCGAGGCCGAACACGGTGCCGTCCGCGGCCAGATACTCGCGCACGACGGTGCCGTTGCCGAGCGTCGTCTCCCGCACGGTGTACGAAGCGCTGGCGCTGGCCGCGGACGCCGCGCCGGAGGCGGCGTGCAGAACGGCAGTAGGTGAAACGGTTTGGGTAACGACTGAGGCGCCGGCAGGCGGCGTCATTGGAGTGCCGCCCAACGCCGCATGGGCGGACTGAACGGCGGGCAACACACAGGATAATCCCAGCGCTGTCATGAAGACGGCGCGGCGAACACGGCTCGGCATGGCGAAGCTCCTCCCGGTCGACTGCGCAACGGCCCAAGCATCGCATGGGCGCCCGCATTTATCCAAGATCATACGGCACGGCAGCGCTCCGTCGTATGAAGGATTGTTCGAGGAGGAATCCCCGCCATGTCCGCGACGCGATCGGGCCGGATCAAGGCACAGCCAGTGCCGCGGTTCGACGCGGGACGGCGATGCACCATGCATAAACCGAGGAGGAAGTGAGGGGGCCGGACCGACGGTGGGGCAACCGGGGCCGGCTGAAAGCTCAGCCGTGCCCCGCCGGAAAGCAAACCAAGAAGCAAACCAGGAAGCCAACCTGGGCGCAAGCCGGAAGCCGGCTTGCAAGCGGGCTTGGACGCCCGCCTAGAAACCGAGGCTCGCGAGCAGATCGTCGACCTGCGATTGATCCTGCATCACGTCGGCCTTGCCTTCCGGGTTGATCTGCGGCCCGTTCAGCAGGCCTTGCGGGCTGCCGGTCGACGCCGGTTCGGCCGCCAGCGCCGCAGCAGTCGCCGCGAACTGTTCGCGCCGCTCGAGCGCGATGTTCTCGATCAACACGCCGAGCAGTTGCTGCTCGATCAGGTACACGACCTCGGTAATCTTCTTGATCACCTGACCGGTCAGATCCTGAAAGTCCTGCGCCAGCATGATCTCCAGCAACTGGGCGTTGGTCGCCGTCGTCACTTCGGGCACGCCGCTCAGGAAGGCGCGCGTATCGCTCATCAGCGCGCGTACTTCCTCGCGCTCGATCGGCGCCGCATACCATTGTTCCCAGCGCGCATCCAGCACGGCTGCGTCCTGCTGCAACTGTTCCTGCATCGGCTTCGCCACTTCGATCGCGCTCAGCACCTTTTCGGCGGCCTGCTCGGTCATGTTGGCAATGTACTTGAGACGGTCGCGCGCATCGGGCACGGCTTCGGCCGCCCGCTCGACGTGCTTGTCAATCCCGAGTTCGCGCATCGAGTCGCGCAAGGTGCGCGTCAGTTGCCCGATCCGGGCGAGGATGCGGTCGCTTGCAATATCCCCGCTGCCGTCGTGTGCGTCGACGGCTGCCGCGTTGGTCGGCTGGTCCACGTCAGCTCCCGGCTTTCGCCATCTTCTCGAGAATCTTGTTCAGCTTCTCGTCGAGGGTCGCCGCGGTGAACGGCTTGACCACGTAGCCGCTTGCGCCGGCCTGGGCTGCCGCGATGATGTTTTCCTTCTTCGACTCGGCGGTCACCATCAGCACCGGCAGGTGCGTGAGGCTCGCGTCGGCGCGGATTTCCTTGAGCATCGCCAGACCGTCGAGATTCGGCATGTTCCAGTCGGAAATCACGAAGTCGTACGCGCCGCTGCGCAAGCGCGCCAGACCCGCAGCACCGTCTTCCGCCTCGTCGACGTTCGTATAGCCCAGCTCTTTCAGCAGATTGCGCACAATCCGGCGCATCGTCGGAAAGTCATCCACGACCAGAATCTTCATTCCCTTATCCATTTCAATTCCCTTTCCCTTATCCCAGATGGTGCCACGCAAGGCGCTTTTTTATTCGGCCCCGCGCATCATACGCGCTGTACGCGATCGCCCATTGACGAGAGGCGCGCCATGACACGCCGGCTCATTTCGGGCAACGAGGCGATCTCGTCGGCGGCGCCCAGCGCGATGGCCTCGCGCGGCATGCCGAACACGATACAGCTCGCTTCGTCCTGCGCAAGCGTATACGCGCCTGCTTTTTTCATCTCCAGCAGTCCGGCCGCACCATCGCGGCCCATCCCCGTGAGGATCACGCCTACGGCGTTCTTGCCGGCGTGCTGCGCAGCGGAGCGGAACAACACGTCGACAGACGGACGATGCCGGTTGACCGGCGGGTCGTCGGACAGGTGTGCAATATAGTTCGCGCCGCTACGTGCCAGCAACAGGTGAGCGTGGCCAGGGGCGATATAAGCATGTCCCGGCAACACGCGTTCGCCGTGCTCTGCCTCTTTAACGGTAATTCTGCACAAGCCATTAAGGCGTTGCGCAAAAGATTTCGTAAAACCCGGCGGCATGTGCTGCGCGATCAGCACCGCAGGCGCGTCGGGCGGCAGCGGCACCAGCACTTCGCGGATCGCTTCGGTGCCGCCTGTCGAGGCACCGACGATGATCAGCTTTTCCGTACTGAGCAGCGGGTTGTTGAAGTTCGGCGCCGGCGCGGCCGCCTGGGCGCCCGCCCCAGCCGGCGTGCCGGCATGCTGCACCGGAGCGGCCTGGCGCACGCGCGCACGGGCAGCGGCGCGCACCTTGTCGGCGAGCTTCTCCGAGTAGTCGAGCATGCCGTCGCGAATCCCGACCTTCGGCTTGGTCACGAAATCGACCGCGCCCAGTTCCAGCGCGCGCAGCGTGATTTCGTTGCCGCGCTCGGTCAGCGACGACACCATCACGACCGGCATCGGCCGCAGGCGCATCAGCTTCTCGAGGAAGTCGAGACCGTCCATGCGCGGCATTTCGACGTCGAGCGTCAGCACGTCCGGGTTGTGCTGCTTGATGAGTTCGCGCGCGACCAGCGGGTCGGGCGCAGTTGCAACGACGGTCATGTCCGGCTGGCCATTGATGATTTCCGTCATCAGGCTGCGGATCAGCGCCGAATCGTCGACGCACAATACCTTGATCTTTTGCACAGCTCTCACGCCTCCTCGGCAGTTCTGGCGTTGTTTGAATTAATCGGGCGCGGGGTTGCGCCAAATAGCTCGATGCGCGGCTTGGCGGCCGTGCCGCTCGTCCCTGATCCCCCACCCGCGGTCGAACCTGCGCCAAACAGTTCGACCCGTGGCCGCGCAGCCGGGCTGCCCTGGCCGGCCGGCGCGGCAAACAGCTCGACCCGTTCGCGGGCCCGCGCGAGCCGCTCGGCGCGCTGCTCGGAGGTCTGCCGGGCGAGCGCCTGCTCGCGTTCGGCCACGCCCGCTTCCTGCTGCAGGCGAAGCTTTTTCACCATCACCTGGCCGGTGCGCGGCATGAAGGCTACCTTGCGCGGATGACCGCCTTGCAGGTCCTCGGCGGTGATGCGAATTTTTTCGAGCGCCAGGTAGCGGCGCACGAACTCCGAATTGCGATCGCCGATATTCATCGTCGTCATGCCCGCCAGCACGGCCGCGCCGCCGAACACCTTGGCTTCGAAGCGCTCGCGCCGGCCGCCGGCCTTGATGAGCTCGTTGATCAGCACTTCCATCGCGTAGGCGCCGTAGCGCATCGAGTCCGAGGCGGCCTGGCCGACATCGGCGCCGTCGTCGGGCAGCATGAAGTGGTTCATGCCGCCGATGCCCGCGGTGCGGTCCTGAATGCAGGCCGCCACGCACGAGCCGAGCACGGTGACGAGCACCATGTCCTCATGGGTCGTATAGAACTCGTTCGGCAACAGCTTCACGCCGGGGCGCTGGAAGTGGTTGTCGTAGTAAAGATTGGTGGCGATGGGCAGGCCGCTACTCATGCGCTCACCCCACTAGTCGAAGGGTGAGCCGGTGCCGCACTGCGTTGCGGAGCGCGCGCGGCGCCCGCGTCGCGGGTCAGTTCGTAGACGGTCTGGCCGCGCAGACGGAACGACTGCGTAACGTAGGTGAAGTTTTCCGAGTGGCCGGCGAACAGCAGGCCGCCCGGCTTCATCAGCGGATCGAAGCGCGACAGCACCTGCGACTGGGTCGGCTTGTCGAAGTAGATCATCACGTTGCGGCAGAAGATCGCGTCGAACTGCGAGCGCAGACCGTAATCGCGGTCCGTCAGGTTCAGTTGCTGGAAGCGGATCATCGCGCGCACTTCCGGCCGCACTTTCACCATCCCCGCATGGGCGCCGGTGCCCTTCAGGAAGAAACGCTTGAGCCGTTCGGGCGAGAGGTGCTTGACCTGGTCGAACTGGTACATGCCCGCTTCACCCTTGGCCAGCACCTGGGTGTCGATGTCGGTGGCGAGCACGGTCGCCTGGCGCGCGGCGCTGTCGCCGAGCGCTTCGATCAGCGTCATGGCGATCGAATACGGTTCTTCGCCGGTCGAAGCCGCCGAGCACCACACCGAAACCGGCTGCTGCCGTTTGGCGACGAACTCCGCGAGGATCGGAAAGTGATGCGCCTCGCGGAAGAACGCGGTCAGGTTGGTGGTCAACGCATTGGTGAACGCTTCCCACTCGGCGGGATCGTTCTCGGATTCGAGCAGGTCGAGGTATTCCCGGAAGCTGTCGAGCCCGCGCGCACGCAAACGCCGCGCAAGCCGGCTGTACGCCATGTCGCGCTTGTGATCCGACAGCGAAATGCCGGCGCCGCGGTGGATCAGTTCGCGAATGCGAGCGAAGTCCGCCGAGGTGAATTCGAAATCACGTCCCTGATCCCCTGCTTTCGCCGGTTCCGCCTTGTCGGGACGATGCTGTGCGCGCGTTGCCATCATGAGGTTTCCTGCCTGCGATACGAAACGTCCCGTGCGAGGACTTGCACCGCGGGGTCGCGCCCGCCCGCGAATGTTTCCAACCGGCCGGCGGCCCGAATCACGCCTTGTGAGCGTGCTTCAATGAATCGCCCGTACTGCGGCGAGGAGCCGAAAGCCTGCATATCCGAATGCCATTCCTTAAAACGTTTCCCAGTCCGCATCCGAGCCTGCCGAAGCGGCGCCGGTTACGGCCGGCCGTGCGGCGGGTTCGGCCGCGCCTGTGGAAGACCTGGGCCTGAGCGCAGGTTCGGTGCGCGCCGGCGCAGCCGTGCGCGGCGCGTCCAGTTTGGGTGCCGCAGCCGCGGGAGCCACGGCAGCCGCCGGAGCCGCGAGCGCTTTCGGCGCCGCCGCAGCAGCCCGCGCGCGCGGCACGGCCTTGCTGCGTGCGGCCGGAGCAGCGCTGCTGCGCACGGCAGCGACAGCACGCTGGCCGCCGTCCACCCGCCAGCCGCCGACCACCGTCTGCAACTGGCGCGTCTGCTCTTCGAGCGACGCCGCCGCGGCGGCCGCCTCTTCGACGAGCGCCGCATTCTGCTGCGTGACTTCGTCCATCTGCACCACGGCGCGGTTGACCTGCTCGATGCCGGTGGACTGCTCTTCCGACGCCGCGCTGATCTCGCCCATGATGTCAGTCACGCGACGTACGGCCTGGACGATCTCTTCCATCGTCGTGCCTGCCCGGCCCACCAGCGCCGAGCCGCTCTGCACCTTGTCGACCGAGTCGCCGATCAGTTCCTTGATTTCCTTGGCGGCGCTCGCGCTGCGCTGCGCGAGGCTGCGCACTTCGCCCGCCACCACCGCGAAGCCGCGGCCCTGCTCGCCCGCACGCGCCGCTTCGACCGCCGCGTTGAGCGCGAGGATGTTGGTCTGGAAGGCGATGCCTTCGATCACGCCGATGATGTCCACCACCTTGTTCGAGCTGCTGGCGATGTCCTGCATCGTATGCACGACCTGGCCCACCACGTCGCCGCCACGCGTGGCGATGTCCGAGGCGTTGACCGCAAGCTGGCTTGCCTGGCGCGCGTTCTCGGCGTTCTGCCGCACGGTGCCGGTCAGTTGCTCCATGCTCGAGGCGGTCTGCTGCAGCGAAGCGGCCTGCTGTTCGGTGCGCTGCGACAGATCCGTGTTGCCCATGGCGATTTCGCGCGCGCCGGTGTCGATCGACTCGGTACTGGTGTGCACCGCCGTGACCATCGTCGCGAGGCTCTCCTGCATCTGCTTGATGCCGCGGAACAGACGCCCGATCTCGTTGGTGCTGAACACGTTCACCGTTTGCGTCAGGTCGCCCGCGGCGATCCGCTCGAAGCAGACCGTCGCATCATGCAGCGGCTGCACGATCAGGCCACGCAGCGCAAAGCGAATCAGCACCACCAGCACCAGCGCGAACAGGCCCACCGCGACGATCAGCGTGGTCATGAGCGTGACGTTCGACTGCGCCTGAGCCTGCTGATCGGCCGCGCGGTCCTGCAAGGCCTTCACGACCGCCGAAGCGGATTTGTCGTAAGCGATGAAAAGCGGGCTGATCTTGGTGTCCGCGATCGCGTGAAAGCCCGCCTGGTCGCCGGCGCGCAGCGCCGCGAACTCCGGCTCCACGCCGTCATGCATCATCGTTGCGCGACGCGCCTGCAGATCGTCGAGCAATGCCTGGTCGATGCCGGCCTTGGGCGCATCCAAAAACGCTTGCCAGCTCGTGTTGCCAGTGCCGAGCAGCTCCTGAGCCCGGTCCAGCACCGTCTTCGCGTCGTCGGCCTTGCCGGCGGCGATCAGCGTGTTGTACCGGTCGATCGCGATCCGCGAGCGCAACAGATACGCCGACGCATCGTCGAGCGCATGAATCGCCACCAGGTCGCCCCGCGCAATGCCGTCGAGCGACTGGCTTGCGCGGTTCAGCGCGGTTAGGCCGAGCGCGCCGACCACGATCGTCAGCGCAACCAGAACGATCCCGACCACGGTCAACGACGTACGAATCGACCACCTGCTTAGCATCTTGATGCTCCCTGTTGTCCAGTCATATGCACGCTGGCGGCGCTTAGCCGCCGAGCGATTCGATCAGCGCCATTTCGCGGCTGGTCATCAGCTTTTCGATGTCCATCAGGATCAGCATGCGGCCGTCGACCGTGCCGAGACCCGTCAGGTACTCGGTCGTGAGCGTGGCGCCGAATTCCGGCGCCGGCATGATCTGGTCCATCTGCAGCGTCAGCACGTCCGACACGCCGTCCACCACCATCCCGACCACGCGATGCGCGACGTTCAGGATGATCACGACGGTCTGGTGGTCGTACTCGACGCGGCCCAGATGAAACTTGATCCGCATGTCGACGATCGGCACGATGATGCCGCGCAGATTGATCACGCCCTTGATGAACTCGGGCGCGTTCGCGATGCGCGTCACGCTGTCGTAGCCGCGGATTTCCTGCACCTTGAGAATGTCGATGCCGTATTCCTCGGCGCCGAGCGTAAAGACCAGAAACTCCTGACCGCCGGCATCTGCCTGCAGCGCGTCGCGGCGGCCATTCGTACCGCTCGCGTTTGCGACGCTCGAATTGTTGGATTGGACTTCTGCCACGTTAGCCCCCAAACGGTTGGGATGAAATGAGTTAAGTAAAAAGTTGCCCGAGGCTTACGCGAGGCTCATTGCGCCATGCGCGTTGCGCGTCTCGCGATTCAGTGCCGCCACGTCCACGATCAGCGCGACACTGCCGTCGCCGAGGATGGTCGCGGCGGAAATGCCGTGCACCTTGCGGTAGTTCGTTTCCAGATTCTTCACGACCACCTGCTGCTGGCCGACCAGTTCGTCGATCAGCATCGCAAAGCGCCGTCCTTCGGTCTGCATGATCGTGACGATGCCTTGCGTCGGCTCCGACTTCGCGTCCGCCACCGAGAACACTTCATGCAGGGCGACGAGCGGCAGGTATTCGCCGCGCACCCGCACCACCCGCTCGCCGTTGGCCACCGTATAGATGTCCTCGGCGCGCGGCTGCAGCGACTCCATGACGAAGTTCAGCGGCAGAATGAAGATCTCGTTGCCGACCTTCACCGACATGCCGTCGAGAATCGCCAGCGTCAGCGGCAAGACGATCCGCGTGGTGCTGCCCTTGCCTGCCTGCGAGCTGATTTCGACGTGACCGCCCATCGACTGGATGTTGCGCTTCACCACGTCCATGCCGACGCCGCGGCCCGACACGTCGGTCACCTGCTCCGCGGTCGAGAAGCCCGGCAGGAAGATCAGGTTCCAGACTTCGTCGTCGGTCATGCTTTCGCTGACCTGCATGCCCTGCTTCGCCGCCTTGGCGAGAATCTTGTCGCGGCGCAGGCCGGCGCCGTCGTCGCTCACTTCGATGACGATGTTGCCGCCATGGTGCGCGGCCGACAGCACCAGTTGCCCGGTCGAATCCTTGCCCGCCGCGCGCCGTGCTTCCACCGTTTCGATGCCGTGATCGAGACTGTTGCGCACGAGGTGGGTCAGCGGGTCGATGATCCGCTCGATAAGGCTCTTGTCGAGTTCGGTCGCCTGACCGAAGGTGACGAGTTCGACCTCCTTGCCCAGCTTCGCCGCCAGATCGCGCACCAGACGCGGGAAGCGGCTGAAGACGTAGTCCATCGGCATCATGCGGATCGACATCACCGCTTCCTGCAGATCGCGGGCATTGCGCTCCAGTTGCGCCATGCCGTTGAAGAGGCGGTCGTGCAACGCCGGATCGAAGGTGCTGGTGGTCTCGGCCAGCATGGCTTGGGTAATCACCAGTTCGCCGACCAGGTTGATCAGCTGATCGACCTTTTCGACGCCGACCCGGATCGAACTGCCTTCGGCCGCGGCGGCCGCTGCCGGACGCGCCTTGCGCTCGGTTTCCGCGCCGGCCGCTGCCGCGGCAGCCGGGGCTGCGGCAGCCGGGGCTGCGGCAACGGGTGCCGCCGGGGCCGCCGCAGGAGCGGGTGCGGCTGCAACCGGCGGCGGCGGGGCCGCCGGCGCGGGCGCCGGGGCCGGTGCATTGAACAGCCCATGCGTCGGCGCGGCTGTGCTTGCCGGCGGTGCGGCAGCCGGCGCGGGCGCCGGGGCTTGTTGCTCAGCGGCAGGCGCTCCAGGTTCGCCTTGCTGCGCTTCATCCACCGGCGCCGTGCCGCGGCCGATCGAGATCTGACTGTCGTCGATCACGAAGCAGCACACGGCAATAATGTCGTCGGACGTGACATCGGTCTGCAGCCACAGCGTCAGATCGCCGCCCGCCTTGACCTGCCCGACGATATGCCCCAGGTTGCCGAGCTCTTCGGTCAGCAGTTCCTGGTCCTTCTCACCTACACCCCGTAGCGTGATTTTCAGATGGGGGCCGCCGTCTGCGTCCGCCGCCCCGCTTGTCGTTGCCGCACCGGTCTGTGCCGGTTCGTTGCCTGATAGTTCGCCTGCTGCCTGAACCGCCTGCTCGACCACATGCTCGGGCGGATGGCCATCGCCGCCTGCAACCGCTGCCGGCGCGGGCGTCGGTGCCGGTGCGGCCGGCGCTGCAGCCGGTGCGGGCGCCGCCGCCGCATGCGTCTCGCCGAAGCGGCTTTCCGCATAGAGCTGCTCGAGCTTGGCCTGGATCGCGCGGGCCACCGCCGCATCCGGCTCGGCGCTCGCGCGGTAGTCCGCGAGCTGGCCGGACAGCACGTCCTTGGTTTCGAGGAACGTGTCGATCATGTCCTTGCGCAGCACGAGTTCGTTATTGCGCGCGCGATCGAGCAGCGATTCGAGGATGTGGGTCGTTTCGGTCAGCGCGGTGAAGCCGAACGTCGCCGCACCGCCCTTGATCGAGTGAGCCGCGCGGAAAATCGCCGCGAGGTCTTCCGGATCGGGATGGCCGATGTCCAGATTGAGCAGCAACTGCTCCATCTGCGCGAGCAGTTCGTCCGCTTCGTCGAAGAACGTCTGATAGAACTGAGTGATGTCGAGTGTCATGCCTGGGTCACCGCGAGAGTTCCTGTCTAGGCTTTGTCAGCCGTGCCGCTTGTGTAAACGTGAGTGGGCTCAGTCGTCGCCGGACTCGGCCAGCGCCGCGACCAGTTCGGTCAGCATGTCGGGGTCGAGCGGCTTTTCGATCCAGCCAGTCGCCCCCGCCGCCCGCGCCGCCGCCTTGAAAGGCTCGCCGGATTCCGTCGTGAGGACGAGGATTGGCGTCACCTGGTAAGCCGGGTTGCCGCGCAACGCGGTGATCAGATCCAGGCCGGTCTTGCCCGGCATGTGCTGGTCCGTCAGCACGAGGTCGAACGGCATCGCGAGCGCATTCTCCAAGCCCTCGTCTCCGTCGGCCGCGAGCGTCACCTGATAGCCGGCTGTCGTCAGCGTGGCGGCGAGAATCTGCCGCATCGCTGCCGAGTCGTCGATTGCCAGAATGTGCCTGATCATTAAAACCTCGCTGCGCTCACTATGGATCGCCTGGGACCGCGCGCCGGATGGACGGCGACGCGGCTCAGGCCATCGTGTCCTTCAATGCGGCGCCACGCTGGGCGCCTTGGGTGCAACCGTCGCCGGTTGCGTAATCTGTTGCAGCAAGGGCGGCTGCGCGGAACCGGCTGCATCGTCGGACAAGGTGGTCGTGGTGGAGTCGTCGTGCTCCAACGCGTCCTCCGACCTCTTGTTCAGCACGATGATGCTGATGCGGCGGTTTTCCGGATCGAGCGGATCGGCCTTGTTCAGGTTCTGCGTCGACGCGAGGCCTAGCACGCGCATCACCTTCGCTTCGTCCATCCCGCCCGCAATCAGCTCGCGACGCGATGCGTTCGCGCGGTCCGCCGACAGTTCCCAGTTGCTGTATCCCTTCTCGCCGCCGGCGTATTGCACGGCGTCGGTGTGTCCTTGCACGATGATGCGGTTCGGCACATCGTTCAGCGTGTTGCCGATGGCGCGCAGAATGTCGCGCATGTACGGCTCCACTTCGTCATTCGCGGTGGCGAACATCGGCCGCTTCTGCGAGTCCACGATCTCGATGCGCAGCCCCTCCAGGGTCGAGTCGATGCGGATCTGCTGCTTGAACTGGCGCAACACCGGATTGGCTTCGATCGCCGCCATCAGCTTGACCTGCAGGTCGTGCAGGCGGACCTGCTCCAGCCGCTCGAGCTGTCCCCGGGTCTGGTTCACCGACTCGTCGTCGTTATGCGCCATGGTGTGGTCGGCGCGGATCGTCGAGCCGTCGCTCTGACGCGTGATGCCTTGCTGGTCGGTCGAAATATCGCGGCCGCCGCCCTTCAGGATGCTCGAATCTTCCGCGCTCCGGTCGCCGCCCCACAGCGTGATCTTGAGCGGCTGGTTGAAGTAATCGGCAATGCCCTTCAACTGCACGGTCGAAGCCGAGCTGAGCAGCCACATCAGCAGGAAGAACGCCATCATCGCGGTCATGAAGTCCGCATACGCGAGCTTCCAGGCGCCGCCATGATGGCCCGCCTTCTTCGGTGCGGAGCGCTTGACGACGATTGCGCGGTCTTTGTCCTTGCTCATCGAATCAGTTCCTGGCCCGCGCGGTTACTTGGCTTTCACGCGGCGCACATGCTCTTCCAGCTCGCTGAACGACGGGCGTTCAGTCGAGAAGAGCACCTTGCGGCCGAATTCGACGGCGATCGCCGGCGCGTAGCCATTCAGGCTCGCGAGAATCGTCACCTTGATGCACTGGAACATCTTGGTCGACTCGGCGACGCGCTGTTCCGCGACGCTCGACAGCGGCCCGATCAGACCGTACGAAAGCAGAATGCCGAGGAAGGTGCCGACCAGCGCCTGGGCGATCATCTCGCCGAGCACGGCGGGCGGCTTGTCGGCCGACGCCATGGTGTGCACCACGCCCATCACCGCCGCGACAATCCCGAACGCCGGCATCGCGTCGCCGACCTTGGCCAGCGCATGCGCCGGCGCTTCGCCTTCGGTGTGATGGGTTTCGATTTCCTCGTCCATCAGGCTTTCGATTTCGAACGCGTTCATGTTGCCGCCCACCATCAGACGCAGGTAGTCGGTCAGGAACTCGATGATGTGCTTGTCGGCGAGGATCTTCGGGTACTGCGTGAAGATCGGGCTCTTCGACGGATCGTCGATATCGGCTTCGAGCGTCAGCGTGCCTTCCTTGCGCGCTTTCGCCAGCAGGACGTAGAGGAGCGCCATCAACTCCATGTAGACGTCCTTGTTGTACTTGGATCCCTTGAAAAGGGTCGGAAGCACGCCCAGCGTCGCCTTGATCGTTTTCATCCCGTTGCCGAGAACGAATGCGCCTACCCCTGCGCCTCCGATCATCAGCAGTTCGACTGGCTGAAGCAGCGCGCCCAAATGACCGCCTTCCAGCGCATAACCGCCGAAAACGGACAACAGCGTCACGAGTGTTCCCACGAAAATCAGCACAGCCGAGCCCTCACAAGGAAGCGACGGTTACCGTCGTTAATCTGGTTTACGGCAACCAGGCGGAAAACTTTGGCGTAAAAGCGAGATCGCGAGGCGGTGTAAACCACAGGAGGGATGCGCTGGAGCCGGGCCGGGTGCCCGGGCTGCGATGCAAGCGGGGCGGGGCTGCCCGCGCCCCGGCTCAAAGTTCCAGTTCGGCGAGCTGGCTCGCGCGCACCTTGGCTTCGGCAACTTTCTTTGTCTTACCTGCGCGGGACGGCGGCTGACACAATCCGCAGACAAATCCATGCTGAGGATCATGCGCGTGTGCGACAAAATGCCCGCTACAGCGGCAGCACGATGTCATCTGCAGCATGCCGGAGTCGAAAAAGCGCACCAGCGTCCACGCACGGGTCAGGCTCAGCACCGGTTCATCGTCGTGCAACTGGACGTGTTCCAGATACAGCCGGTAGCTCTTGACGATCGACTGGATCGTCTCGCAACCGCCGTGGTCCGCCATGAAGCGGTAAATGTTATAGAACAGCGACGAATGAAAATTCGGCTGCCAGGTCATGAACCAGTCCGTGGAGAACGGCAGCATGCCCTTGGGTGGCGACACCCCTTTCAGTTCCTTGTACAGCTTGATGAGCCGGTCGCGTGACAGGCTGGTCTCGGCCTCGAGCAATTGCAAACGCGCGCCGAGTTCGATCAGTTCGATCGCCAGGGTAATTTCCCTGACTTCGAGTACTACGCTTTTAGTGGCCATCCGCTCGGCTTCCCGCGTCCTGGTGTTGCTGGTCGGTGTTGCTGCCGTGGAGTGCCGGCATCAGCCGACCTGCTCGACGGGCTGGCTAGCCATCAGGATCGCGGAATGCGCCTGAGCAATGGCGCTGGTCTTGCCCTTGTCGGCAAGCGTCGACAGAACGGCATGGTCGTCGAAGCGGAAGCGGCATAGAACCTGGCTGGACGCGGCCAGCTTGACGGTCTGCGCCAACGACAGATTCGCAATCACATCGGCCAACTGATCCGAAATGCCCATGCGGAACATGCCCATGGGCTTATCTTCACGCAGCAGACGCTGAGCGAGCAGGAGATAAGAAAGGTTCACTTCTCTTATCTCGTTGAGCATTTCACTAGTGGTGCTCATGATTCCCCCGAGTCGATCTGGCTGGTCAGGCCGTTGCGGAAACGTTTGCTCGAACGCGCGCGCTACAAACGCACGAACGGCCCGTTTATGGTCTTGCCAGCATTGTGTCGAAAGGAAAAGCGAACGGAAATCGGACAGACACCCCGTCAGACTGACGGAATGCTCCATATATCTTGTAGGAGTTTTTCCTACAAAACAGAGATCGAAAGGGGAGTGAAAGAAGGGAGGCGCTTTTGGGGGATCGATCGGTGCGTGATCTTGATCTATTTTACGCACCTTTGATCCAGGCGAGCGAATTATAGATGTTTTTCATGCTAGCGCAACAAACCCTGGCTATGCGCGACGCATTGGATTGTCTGGCGCCCGAAGCCGCCGGGCGCGGCACAGTGTTTGCTGCTCGGGCGGCTGCCAGCCGTGGAGCGGCCCGGCACGACCTGTTACGCATCATGTATCGCGCTGTAACAACATTAAGCGTTTGAAAAATAACTCGAATTGCACCGCGCGATCCCGATAATGGCCTTCAGGGATGACCCGATGCAGGGTCGGGTGACCTCCGGGCGGCAGCCTACCGCGCCCAACCGTCCGCAAGGCATTCGCCCCTCGCTCGACCCGGGCGCCGTTGTGCGAAGCCGCTACCGCAACCATGTTGCATAGGGCAGGAGTAAGAGCTAATGCGCTAACTCCGGTCGAAAAAGGAGAGTACGCATGCGAATCGCACAAATTGCGCCTTTATACGAAGCCGTGCCGCCGAAATTCTATGGCGGCACCGAACGGGTAGTGTCCTACCTGACGGAGGCGCTGGTCGAACTCGGCCACGACGTGACGCTGTTCGCCAGCGGCGACTCGGTCACCTCGGCCAAACTCGAGGCCTCCTGGCCGCGCGCGCTGCGTCTCGACCCGACCGTGCGCGACGCGATGGCTCCGCACATCCTGCTGCTGGAAAAGGTGCGCAGCATCGCTCATGAATTCGACGTGCTGCACTTTCACCTCGACTACTTGCCGTTCCCGCTGTTCTCCACGCTCGACACGCCGTTCGTCACCACGCTGCATGGGCGTCTCGACCTGCCCGAGCTGCAGCCGGTGTTCGACACGTTCTCGCAAGTGCCGGTGGTGTCGATCTCCGATTCGCAGCGTCTGCCGCTCAAGCAGGCCAACTGGCTCGACACCATCTATCACGGCCTGCCCGAGCGGTTGCTCACGCCGCAGCCGCACAAGAAGCCCGAATATCTGGCGTTCCTCGGCCGTATCTGTCCGGAGAAGCGCGTCGATACAGCCATCAGGATCGCTGCACAAAGCGGTCTGCCGCTGAAGATCGCCGCCAAGGTGGACAAGGTCGACCAGGAATACTTCAAGACGGAGATCGAACCGCTGCTGTCACAGGCGCACGTCGAATTCGTCGGCGAGATCAACGAAGCGCAGAAGCCGGAATTCCTCTCGGGAGCCAAGGCACTGCTGTTTCCGATCGACTGGTCGGAGCCGTTTGGCCTCGTGATGATCGAATCGATGGCTTGCGGCACGCCGGTGATTGCCTTCAACCGCGGCTCGGTGCCCGAGGTGATCGATCACGGTGTGACGGGCTTCGTGGTCGAAGACGTGCAAGGGGCGGTAGCCGCGCTGCAGCGCTTGGACGAACTGTCGCGCACGGAAATCCGCGCCCAGTTCGAACGCCGTTTCAGTGCGAAAACCATGGCGCAGAACTATCTGGACGGCTATACCGCGCTGATCGAAGCGGAGGGCCGCCCCGCGGAAGGCCGCCCGCTCTTGCGCCGGGTGGCGGCGGGTTAAGTTTGCCTGCCCTCGGCCGGCTAATTGCGCCCAAAATGCGTCGAAAAGCGCCATGTGAATCGTTTGCGCGAGCGGAACCGCACAGATAAACCGGCCTTCTTCTAAAAAGCCACCTCCCAGAGGTGGCTTTTTACCGTCCAATTCCGCCACAAATTCGATACATATTAGGAACGATAAAGCCTCCCGAATGGCACCGACCGTCAGGAAGCTTTCGTGGCGAAAAACGCCAGCCGCGACTAAACGTGTTCGATGAGAAAGCGCTCGCGGTTCTTGCCGGCGATCCATTTGGGCGGCTTGCCGCGGCCACTCCACGTATTGCCCGACTTCGGATCCTGATACTTCGGCGGCAACGGCGCCTTCTTGGGCGGGCGTCCGCGCCGGGCGGCCACCGCGAAACCCAGATCCTGAGCCGTCAAACCATACTCGGCGATCTTGCCGCGAATCTCTTCGATGACATTGTCGAGTTCGGTACGCCGCGCTTCGTCCGCCTGAGCCTGCAATTTGGCGATCTGCGCCTTAAGTTCAGCATATTGCGACATTTCAGTTCTCCCTTTTTGTAGAACGCATTGTCACGGAGACTAGCTGCAATTAGCGAATTTCGCAATGGACAGTAATACTCACAATTCGAGATATCGTCTGATAAATTTATTATCGATTGATGAATTGTTAAATCGGCTTGTTCTTTATCGAGAAACAATTCAGCCCACACGCCGGACGATTGACAATTCTTGACACCCGGTTCGTCAATATTTGCCTAAAATTCCGCGCTCGAAGGTGGATAACTGAATTCGCCCGGTACCGCCTCCAGCAAGTCAAACTTTTTAGGATTCCACACCATGCAGTTGTCAAAGCGCCTCGCTGCCGAGCTGTTCGGCACCTTCTGGCTTGTCCTCGGGGGCTGCGGCAGCGCCGTCCTCGCCGCCAACTTCGCCGGCCCGGTGCATGGGCTGGGCATCGGTTTCGTGGGTGTTGCGTTCGCTTTCGGCCTCACCGTGCTGACCATGGCGTATGCAATCGGCCATATCTCGGGCTGCCACCTGAATCCGGCCGTGAGCGTCGGGCTGACCGTCGCAGGCCGCTTTCCGGCGCGCGACCTCGTGCCGTACATCGTCGCCCAGGTGATCGGCGCGGTGCTCGGCGCGTTCGTGCTGTCGCTGATCGCGAGCGGCAAGCCGGGCTTCGACCTGGTGGCGAGCGGCTTCGCCAGCAACGGCTACGGCGACCGCTCGCCCGGCCACTACTCGCTGATGGCCGCCTTCATCTGCGAAGTGGTGATGACCGCGTTCTTCCTGTTCGTCATTCTCGGCTCGACCGACAAGCGCGCGCCGGCCGGCTTCGCGCCTATCGCCATCGGCCTGTGCCTGACGCTGATTCACCTGATCTCGATTCCGGTGACGAACACCTCGGTCAATCCGGCGCGCTCCACCGGTCCGGCGCTGTTCGTCGGCGGTGCGGCGATCGACCAGCTCTGGCTGTTCTGGGTCGCCCCGATCCTCGGCGCAGTGATTGCCGGCCTCGTCTATCCCGCTATCGCGGCAGACCGCGAACCGCTCGACTCGCGCGCCGCGCTGGCCGACTGACGGGCTGCGAGACAGGCTCTGCAAAGCGGGCGCTGCGGCGCCCGCTTTGCATTTGCGCCGATGTGTAGCGCTGCATTCGAACTGGCGTTGGGTGCGACCGATTCGCTGCCAGACGCCAAGCCGCTGCTAGAATCGTCCGACTTTCACACGGCTCGCAAAGAGGCTCCCGATGATCCGTTCCCGCCGTTACCTGCGCGGCGTCGCGCTCTGGCTCGCCGCTTCATGCGGCGGCGCCATGCTGCCCGCCACAGCGCAAGCGGCTGACAGCCAGGTCGAGACCCTGGTGTTTGTCCGTCACGGCGAGAAGCCGGCTCAAGGCTTCGGGCAACTTGATTGCCAAGGCCTCAACCGCTCGCTGGCGCTGCCCGCGGTAATCGCGGCCAAGTTCGGCAAGCCCGATGCGATCTTCGCGCCCGATCCCGGCCAGCGAAAGAACGACGGCGGAAAGCCTTACTACTATGTGCGGCCGCTGGCGACTATCGAGCCGACCGCCATCCAGTTCCAGATGCCGGTGCAAACGCCGTACGGCTACGCGCAGATCGACAAGCTCGGCAGTGCGCTGCTCGATCCCGCGTATCGCAACAAGCTGGTCGTGTTGGCATGGGAGCACAAGCTGATCGAAAAGCTGGTGCGGCAGATCGTGAGCACCCACGGCGGCAGCGCCGGCGACGTACCCAAATGGCATAACGACGACTTCGACAGCATCTATATCGTCAAGCTCGACTGGCGCGGCGGCACGCCACGCGCGACGTTCGAACACAGCACGGAAGGCCTGAACGGCCGGTCGGCGGATTGCCCTTGCGCGACGCTACCGCCGGCTGCGGCTTCCGGCGCAGCGCAGTAGGCGGCGGTTCAGGTCGTCACTGGCGCGTCACGACGTGAGTTCGTCATCCAGCGCGAACAGCTTGCGCAAGTGATGCGCGACGCCCGCTTCGAAGTTGTTGCCGATTCGCGGCACATTCGGCAAACGCTTGATCAGATCGGGATTGGCGTTGTTCATCATGAACGGATGGCCAGCGGTTTCGAGCAGATCGATATCGTTCATGTTGTCGCCGAAGGCAACACAGCGGGCCGTTTCCACGCCCAGCCGGTCCAGCACGAACTTCAGCGCGCGGCCCTTCGAGACGTTCGAGGTCATGACCTCCAGACAGTCCGGCAGCGAGTAGGTGACGTATAGCGCGTCGCCGAACTCGCGTTGCAGGTTCGCCGCGACCGGCGCCAGGTCGGCGGGTTCGCCGATATACAACGCCTTCGCAATGCCGGCGCCGTCGTGCTGACGCAGGTCCGTCACCTCGTAGCTAAAGCCCGAGTCCTGATGCAGACGCAGCAGCTCCGGCGCATGCCGGTCGATCAGCCACTCCTGATCGGCAAACAGGTTGACTATCACCCGGCCGTGCGCACCGGCGATTTCCGGCTGCACCAGGCGGTGCACGGCGGCAGGCGGCAGATCGTCGGCATAGATCATGGTGTCGTCGGGCGCGTGTACGCGTGCACCGTTCGACGTGATCAGATAGGCGCGCACGCCCAGCAGATCGCGAATGCCCGCCACGTCGCGGTAGTGCCGGCCGGTCGCGATGATGAACTGCAGCCCCTCGGCTTCCAGCCGGCGCACCGTGGCGACGGTAAACGGATCGACCTGATGGTCGCCGTTGAGCAAGGTGCCGTCGAGATCGGTGGCGATGACTTTGTACATGATGGAGGCGGCCCGGCAGCGTCAAAGGGCGTATTTTAGCGTCGCCGGGAGTTTCGCTCGATGCTTTCGCTTCGATTTCGGAGCCGCCGACGGAGTCCCGATTTCAGCGGATCAAGATGCGCCTGCAATTTAGCTGCGCTGTCACGCCGGTTTCACCCCGAGCCGCGCAGCCTCCTGCAACGCTAGTTGCAGCGCGCCATGCGCGGAATCGGCCAGCGGTGCACGCAGCCGCGCCTGGAAGCGTTGCGGCACATAGTTGCGCAACGGTCCGCCGAGACCGCCGCACAGGGCGACCGGCAACTGTGCCGATGGATCGAGGGCCTCGATGATCTTGCCGATTTCCACACCCGCTTTGGCGAGCAGGTGTGCGGCGAACGGATGGCTGGCGTGTGCAAGCACGACCGGCGCGAGGCTCGCGTAAGCCGTCTGATTGGCCGAGCACAACCACACGACCAGGCTATCGCGGTCCGACGCGCCCACCCGCTCGAGCAACGCCGTGGCGAACTCGTCGAGAGAAGCGCGGCCGTCGAGCGCCTGCTGCGCGTGCACGACCGCACGCAAGCCGAGCCACGCGCCGCTGGCCTCGTCGCCCGAGGGGAAGCCGAAACCGCCGGCGATCCGGCACTCCCCCGCGCCGTCTGCAGCCGCCGCGATGCTGCCAGTGCCGAGCGCCACGATCACCCCATGGGCGCCGCCGTGCGCGCCGAGCAGCGTCGTGTAGGCGTCGCTCTCCACCGCGAGTCCCGTCAGCCGGGGCGCCTGAGCCCGAAACGCGGCGAGCCAGTCGCGGTTGTTGACCCCGGCGAGGCCGCAACCGAGCACGCAACGCTCCCATTGCGGTTCGATGCCGGCCAGCTTGAACGCTTCGCCGCAGCCCGTTTGAATGGCCTGCCACGCCCGCTCCACGCCAAGGCCAAGCCCTGACGGACCGCTCGCCGCCTGCGCCAGTTCGCGGCCGTGCGCGTCGCCGAGCACGACCCGGGTGCCGGTGCCGCCGCCGTCGATGCCGATCAGAAAGAGGTCTGTGTTCATCGGAGAAGAGTAAGTAGAGAGGAGTTGCCGTACAGGGATTGCCGCATAGCGTGGCAGGTCCGTTTCGATCCGGCAACTGGCCGAACGGCCTAGTTGCGGCTTACGAGCATTCCGATATGCTGGCAAAGCCCGGACGGACCGGGCCTTCGACACATGACCACGCAGGAGCCGCAACGTGACACAGAGATGCAGCTGGGTATCGAGCGAAGCGCTCGCACACTATCACGACACCGAGTGGGGCGTGCCCTCGCGCGACGACCAGCACCTCTTCGAAATGCTCATACTGGAGGGCGCGCAGGCGGGGTTGTCCTGGTCGACCATCCTGAACAAGCGCGCCGGCTATCGCCGGGCGTTCGCCGGCTTCGAGATCGACAAGGTCGCCCGCTTCACGCCGAAGCACGTGGATGCCCTCGTGCTCGACGAGTCCATCGTGCGCCACCGCGGCAAGATTGAAGCGGCCATCACCAACGCGCGCGCCGTGCAACAGATTCAGGCGGAGCACGGATCGCTCGCCAATTTCGTCTGGTCATTCGTGGACCAGACGCCGCTCCAGAACGACTGGAGCTCTTACCAGCACGCGCCGGCCTCGACCGAAATCTCGGACGCGCTCAGTAAAGGGCTCAAGCGTTATGGCTGCAAGTTCGTCGGTACCACCATCTGCTACGCGTTCATGCAGGCGGTGGGCATGGTCAACGACCATCAGGCCGATTGCGACTGTCGCGCACGCTGCGCCGCGCTCGGCAAAAAGGGCCGCAGCCGGAAGGCGGGCTGAAGAAGTACCGCGAAACGCCGGCCAGCCAGTGTGGTTTTCACCACACTTCGGAAGCGAAATTCGGTGTCTGCGGGAAAGTCCCGAGCGGGCCCGTGGCGGCAGGCGGAAGCCTTATCCCACGTGGCTTTGCCGGAGGCCAGCAAGCTGCATGCACCGCTTCGCCGTGTCAAAATTGCGCGCTACGGAAAAGCACTGCTGCGTTTTTACCGATTTCAGTCGTTATAACGATTGAAGGGACAGCCGATGCACTCGAATAACCCATGAAAGAACCGCTGCACGCACGGCGCAGGGGAGAAGCACCATGAAAAGTCAAAACTTCCTGACGCATCAGGAGATATTCAACCGGGCCGTCAGCCACCTCGACAGCCAGGGACGGACCGCCCTGCTGCCACGCGGCGGCGGCGCCTACCGGGGTTACTGCGGCGGCTGCCCGGTCGGCAGCTTCATCAAGCCGCGCGACTATATGACGGCGATGGAAGGTGTTCCGGTGCGCTACGTAGGTAAGGCGCCGGCCGAAGTGCCCGCCTATATGGATGTCGGCATTGCCGCGCTGAAGAAAGCCCTGCTGCGCGCCCGCATCAATATCTACGATCCGGCCACGGTCGATCTGCTTAGCTGCCTGCAAAACGTGCACGACGTGTTCGGCACGTGGGAATGGCAGGAGCGGCTGGTGTCGATCGCCCGCCAGTTCGGACTGTCCACGGCGCAGATCAAGGACGCAGCCTGATCGCTGCCCCTTTACCACCACCGTTACCGCGCTGCCTGACATCGCACCAATTTTCCCCGCAGAATGCAAAACGGCGGTGTGGCTTCTTACGAAGCTCACACCGCCGTTCGGCTGTGCTTGAAAAGCGTGCTTAGTGCAGCTTTTTCGGCAGTTGCTGGCTGCGCAGGCGCTTGTGCAGGCGCTTCACAGCAGCAGCTTTCTTACGCTTGCGAGCCGTCGTCGGCTTTTCGTACGATTGGCGTTCACGCAGTTCTGCGATCAGGCCGTTCTTTTCGATTGCGCGACGAAAGCGGCGGATCGCCACTTCGAACGGCTCGTTTTCCTTCAGAAGAATCGTCGTCATGTAATTCCTAACTAAATCGCTGGATACGGGTAATTGCGTGGCGACACAAGAAAATGCGCCGCTCACGCGCCGGCCCTCCGGTCGCTTCGATTTCATGGCCAATAACAGGAAAACGAAACCATGCACGAAGCGTGAGGCAAGCGGCCACGGAGGCCGGAAAAGAGAGGTGGGGAGTTCACCGCTTAACGCGGCCAGACGCACATCACAAGCGCCGCGTCTGTTACCGTTTCATCCGCCCGAAAGCGGACGAAACAGGCAAAGATCTCAATTCACTCCCGATAATATCAGGAAAATACCGTGCCTACCACCATTTTAGCCATTCCGCCAGGCACTTGCGTCACCCAGCAGACGCATGTCGGCGCCGGTCAGCATCAGGTGTACGGACGCAGCGAGGCTCTCGAGTTGCGCGACCGAGGTCGCGCTGGCGATCGGCGCCGTGACGCTCGGCCGTGCGATCAGCCACGCCAGCGCCACGGTGGCGGGCGTGCTGCCGTGCTGGTCGGCGACCGTGTCGAGTGCCTTGAGAATCCGCGTACCGCGCTCGTTCAGGTATTTTTCGACGCGGCTGCCGCGCGCGCTCTTCGCCAGATCCGCCGGCGAACGGTACTTACCTGACAGAAAGCCACTTGCAAGGCTGTAATACACCACCGCGCTCAGATGCTCGGCCTGCAACACCGGCTCGAGATCGGTTTCATAGGCTTCGCGGTCGTAAAGATTGTATTCGGGCTGAATGATCTGGTACTCGGGCAGGCCGTGCTGCCGCGATACCGCCAGCGCCTCGCGGATGCGCGCGCCGCTATAGTTCGACGCTCCGATCACCCGCACCTTGCCCGCCTCGATCAGGCGCTGATAGGCGCCGAGCGTTTCGGCGAGCGGCGTGTCGAGCGCGTCTTCGTGCGAGAAATACACGTCGATGTAGTCGGTTTGCAAACGGCGCAGCGAATCTTCCACCGCCGCCTGGATATTGCCGGCGGACAGCCCCTTGCGCTGCGGGTGCTTGGCCACCTTGGTCGCCAGCACGATCTGTCCGCGCTTGCCGCTCGCCCGAAACCACTTGCCGAGAATGGTTTCCGACTCGCCGCCCTGGTTGCCCGGCGCCCAGGCGGAGTAAACGTCCGCGGTGTCGATGAAGTTGAGACCGACGTCGACGAACGCATCGAGGATCGCAAACGACGTCGCCTCGTCGGCGGTCCAGCCGAACACATTGCCGCCGAACATGAGCGGTGCAACCTGCAATTCAGAATTGCCAATCCTGCGTCTTTGCATGATTTCTCCGAGAAATGCGACTCTGGAGACAAAAAGAATACGCCGACTTTTCAAGCTCTGCGCTCGACCCGGACACCCGGCCAACAGGCGGCTCAAGCGGCCTTTCGGGCAACCATCCCGGTAATTTGCAGTAAAGCAATTGGGTCCGAATTGAACAAAGTCCCTCAAGTTTTTTTTTCCCGCGCCGAAATCCTGCTCAGAGGCGGCCAGCAAAGAACGAGTGCACCGCCCATGTCAACGTGGCAGTAACTTTAGGGCAACAGCCTCTTGGGAGATTTTCATGCTCAGCATCAACAGTAATATCTCGTCGCTGACCGCTCAGGAAAACCTGAACAGTTCCGGCAACGCACTCTCGCAAGCTATTACCCGCCTGTCCTCGGGCAAGCGCATCAACAGCGCAGCGGACGATGCAGCAGGCCTGGCAATTTCGACCACGCTGCAAACGGCCATCAACGGCCTGAACCAAGGCGTGTCGAACGCAAACGACGGTGTGTCGATGGTGCAGACGGCCAGCACGGGCCTGTCGCAAATCACGCAATCGCTGCAAACCATCCGTTCGCTGGCGAACGAAGCCGCGGGCGGTTCGCTGTCCGCAAGCAACCAGGCAGCGCTGCAACAGGAAGTTGCCCAGCAAGTCGCTGAAGTGAACCGTCTTGCTTCGCAAACCACGTACAACGGTATCAACCTGCTGAACGGTACGGCAGGTCAAGTTTCGGTTCAAGTTGGCGCAAGCGTTGGCCAAACGATCAGCCTCAACCTGAGCCAAGGCGTGTCGGCAGCATCGCTCGGCAGCGGCCCGGTGCAGGCTGGCAACACGGTCGGCACGATCACCGGCCTCGACCTGACGTCGACCGGCGCGGCAAACTCGTCGGGCGGCACGGGCGCGATCACCTCGATCAACGTGCTGGCTAACGGTACGGGCGGCTACACGTTCACGGACCAGAACAACCAGGCGATTTCGAGCACGGCAGCGGCTGCCCTGTTCACGATCACGGCTACGAGCAGCGGTATCGACGGCATCGCAGTCAATTCCGGCGGCGGTCTCACCATCGCCAACGAACTGAGCTCGATCAACAGCGCTGAAACGGGCTTTGGCTCGACCGCCACGTCGGGCACGGTGCTGGGCACGCTGTCGGGTCTGAACCTCAACCCGACGACCGGCCTCGCCGCAAGTGCGGGCACGGCCAACGCCATCACGTCGATCACGGTCGAATCGAACGGCAGCGGCGGCTTCCAGTACCTCGACCAGAACGGCAACCAGTTGTCCAGCTCCGCAGCAAGCGGCCTGTTTGCAGCATCGTCGAGCTCCGGCACACTCGCTTTCGCGACCACGCCGACCAGCACGATCGGTGCATCGGGCGTCAGCACGGCTAGCGCCGCCACGGGTGCCACGTCGCTGAACCTGATCAACTACAACAACACGCCGTCGTCGGTTGCGAACATCGACGTCAGCACCACCGCTGGTGCTAACCTGGCGATGGAGTCGATCGACAACGCACTGACGACGATCAACAACATCCAGGCAACGCTCGGTGCGGCTCAAAACCGTATGACCGGTATCGCAACGTCGCAGCAAGCCGAGTCGACCGACCTGTCGAGCGCACAATCGCAGATCACCGACGCGAACTTCGCACAGGAAACCGCGAACCTGAGCAAGGCGCAAGTTCTGCAACAAGCTGGTATCTCGGTGCTGGCTCAAGCGAACTCGAACCCGCAGCAAGTTCTGAAGCTGCTGCAATAAGGTAGTCTCCAGCAGTCACGCGGATGAACCGTAGCGTAGTATCACGGTTCATCCGCGCAGTTATTTCACCGGGAGGCTCGTCCTCCCGTCACCACGTCCGGACCTGGCACATCAGTCACGACACTTCAGTCGCGCGGTCCAGCAAGCAGGGAGCCTTACATGTCGACGATTACCGGAACGAGTTCAAGCGCATCGGTCGCCTCAGTCCAGGCCGCAGCCCAGTCGGCGCTTCAGCAAGCAGCCCAGTCCATCATCAGCGGCTCGACGGGTAACAGTTCACTGGACGTTTCGTCGCTTGTCTCGGCTCTCGTCAGCGCAAAAACGGCAGGCCAGACCGCCGCATTGACCGCTGAAGCAACCAACGACAACACCCAGATTTCCGCAATCGGCAAGCTTTCCGCAGCCTTGTCCGAATTGCAGGTCGGTCTCTCCCCGCTCACCAACGGTTCCTTGCTGACGTCGTTTACCGCGACCGCCAGCGGCACCGGACTGACCGCAACAGCAGGCTCGGGAGCGGTGGCCGGCACCTATTCGGTCGACGTGTCGCAAATTGCGTCGGCGCAAAGCATCACCTCAAAAGCATTCAATTCGACGGACGCCGCAGCGCTGGGCACCGGTACGCTGACCGTCGCGGTCGGCAGCAAGTCGATGAGTCTCGACATTACGTCGTCGAACGACACCCTCGCCGATGTCGCCTCCGCGATCAACTCGTCGAATAGCAACCCCGGCATCTCGGCCTCGGTCGTCACCGGCAGCGACGGCGCCCACCTGGTGCTCAGCTCGACCGCGACAGGCGCGTCAAACACGATCAACGTCAGCGTTAGCAATGCGTCCTCGACCACGTCGCCGCTGAACAGTCTCGCCGTGACGACCACGGCGGCGACGGACACCACCTCCGGCAGCACGTCGACCATCAGCACGGCAACCGGCTGGACACAAAGTTCAGCCGCGCTCGACGCCTTATTCACGGTCAACGGCACGTCCGCGACAAGCTCCACCAACACCGTGACCAGCGTGCTGAAAGGCGTGACGCTCAACCTCACCTCGGCCGCGGTGGATTCCACCGGGAAGTCGCCGCAGACGCTTACGGTTGCATCCGATACGTCGACTCAGGCGACCGACATCGAGAACTTCGTTAGCGACTACAACACGGTCGTGAGCACCATCAGTTCGTTGACCTCGTTCAACTCGGCCGCCACTGCGGGTTCGCAAGGCGGTCCGTTGCTCGGCGACTCGACGGTCAATATCATCCAGTCCGCGCTCGGGGGCATCGTCAGCGGCAGCGTCAAGGCCTCCGGCGTCACGGCGACGCTGTCGTCGATCGGCGTGACGCTGAATTCGGACGGTACGCTGTCGGTCGATACGAACACGCTTAACACCGCGCTGCAAAACAATCCAACGCAGGTATCGGCACTCTTTAACCTGACCAACGGCATTGGTCAGCAGTTGAACAGCAGTATCAGCGTGTTCACGCAGACTGGCGGCATCATCGACCAGCGCACCACGGCGCTGAGCGACGACCTGAAGAACGTGACGACCCAGACGACCGCGCTGACGGCCTACACACAGCAACTGACGTCGCAATACAACAACCAGTTCACCGCACTGAACTCGTTGATGGCAACCACCAACAACGATACGCAGTACCTGACCCAGTTGTTCGGCGGTACCTATAGCGCCGGTGCGTTGGCCAAGAACTCGTCATAACGGGAGACCTGGCATATGACCGCAGAACGCAACGAAACGGGTCAGACGCAACTGATCCAGCGCGTGCTGGAACTGACCGAGGCGATCAGCCAGGCCGGGCAGCTCTCCGACTGGCAACTGGCGGCGCGTCTGGCCGAAGAGCGCTCGCCGCTGGTACATGCGATCGAAGCGCAACAGGATCCGGCCGCACTCGCGTTGATCCGCCGTATTCAGGCTATCGACAGCGCCCTCATGGACAACGCCCGCGTCACCGAAGCGGAGCTGACCAAGGAGTTCCAGGCCGCGATGGAAAGCACACGCGCGGCGCAGCAGTACAACCGCGTCGCCATGTTCTGATAACCGCACCCCTCTGGCGGAGACCGAACGGTCCGAACCCAATAGCCTGAACCAGAGCACAGGCTGTCGCCAGCTTTCCAGAATAACTAAAACGCGCCGGAGCAAAGGCGCGCTCGTTCGACTCGAGCCCGCGTCATGCGGGCTTTTTTTCGTCTGCGCCCGGGCGCCGGTGCACTTGCGCGAGCACCGAAATGGGGGGAAATCAGGCCTTTACTCGCTCGATGGGCTGCGGCGCGCGTCGCTAGACTACCTGAAGGATATTGCGTCCGCCGCCAGCCCGCCCGGATCGGGGCGAGGCTCGCCGACGCGCTTCGTCCGGGTACTCAAGGACACACATGACCACCGATGTCGAACTGCAGCAGGCCGTACACCACCACCTGGCTCAGCGCCTCCCCGAGGCAGAGCAGGCTTATCGCGCCGTACTGCTGCTGGAGCCGGATCACCCGGAGGCCAACCACAATTTCGGCTTGCTGACGCTCCAGAAAGGACAGCCGGCCGAGGGCCTGCCGTTTCTGAAGGCGGCCGTTGAGTCATCGCCCGAGCGGCGCGAGTTCTGGTCAAGCTACATCGACGCCCTGGTTCTGCTCGGAGAGACTGAGGAAGTGAGCCGCGCCTGCGAGTTGGGGCTGCAACACGGTCATGTGCTGATCCCGGCAGCGGCGCCGCTGGCCGCAGACCCTGCGCCTGGCGAGCTTGACGCGCTGGCGAGCGAATTTATCGAAACCATAGCGACCTTGTCGGCGCGCAATCTGCACGACAATGCCGAAGCGCTGGCGCAACAGATGGTGCAGGTGCTGCCGAACCAGGGCTTCGGCTGGAAAACGCTGGCCTACGCGCATCTGCGGCGCGGCGATCTTGCGAACGCTATCGCCCCCCTCGAAAACGCGTCCGCCCTGCTGCATGACGACACCGAGGTGCAGCGCCACCTGAAGGCTGCGTACGCGATGCGAGACGGGCTCGCCGCGGACAGCCGCGGCGAATACCAATTGGCCGGGTCGCTTTATCAGGTCGTACTCGAGGCCTACCCCGAGCATCCCGACGCGAACCACAAGCTCGGCGTGATCGCCATCAGGCTGTGCCAGCCCGAGGCCTCGCTGCCCTACCTGGAAAAAGCGCTGGGCGCCAATCCGAATCAGTTGCAGTACTGGGCCAACTACATCGACGGCCTGCTCCAGGCCGACCGCCTGAAGGCAGCCTGGGTTGCGCTCGAAATGGCGCAGCAACGCGGCCTTGCCGGTCCCTCGATCGACAAGCTGATCGGCATCATGACCAAGGTGTCGACGGAGCCCACTTTCAAGATGACCCAGCCGGCGCAGCCGGACGACGCCGCAACACCGCAGATCGCGCTATCGGACGAGCCGGCCGGCAACGGCGACAAGACGCCGGCGGTCAAGAAAAAGGTTCCGCGGGCGGTGCCGACCGAGCAGCAGATGCGTGAACTGGCCGAGCTGTACAACTCGCAGCGGGTCGAAAAAGCCCTCGCGGCCGCGCGCGCATTCACGCAACGCTTTCCTGAGCATGGATTCGGCTGGAAGGTACTCTCGGTCGCCCTGCACAAAGCGGGGCAGTACGACGAAGCGCTCCAGCACGCGCGGACCTCGCTCGAGCTGAATCCCGACGATACCGACGTGCTGCAGGTGGCAACCGGCATACTGACATCGAAAGGCCGCTACGAGCCGGCCGAAGCGCTCTGCCGCCGCTGGATGGAACTGCGGCCGACGTACGCGGAAGCCCACCGCGTGATGGGCGTCATCATGTCGTCGACGGGGCGCTTCGACGAAGCGGAACGGCTCTGCCGGACGGCGCTGGAGCTGGCCGGCGCGTCCGGCATCACCTGCAACCCGCTCGGGGTGGTCCTGATGAAGCAGGGGCGGCTCAGCGAAGCCGCCGAGGTATTCCGCTACGCGATCGAAGTCGATCCTGACAGCGACCTCGCCTACAGCAACCTGGCCTTCTGTCTCACGCACAGCGAGAACGTCACACCGGCCGAACTGTTCACCGAGCATCGCCGTTTTGCCGAACGTTTCGAAACACCGTTGAAGCCCAACTGGCCGGCGCATGCCAATGCGCGCGACCCGGGCCGGACCCTGCGCGTCGGCTTCATCTCGGGGGATTTCTGCCGCCACGCGGTGGCGAACTTCTTCGAGCCGGTTCTCATGCACCTGTCGCGCGACAGCAGCCTGTCGCTGCACGCCTACTCCAATACGCAGATCGACGACGAAACGACGACGCGGCTACGCGGTCTGTTTGGCCGCTGGCACCACATCGTCGGCATGCAGGACGAAGCGGTCGCCAAGCTGATTCGCGCGGACGGCATCGACATTCTGATCGACCTGGCCGGTCACACCGCGGAGAACCGCCTGCGCTGCATGGCCGGCAAACCAGCGCCGCTGCAGGCCAGCTGGATCGGCTATCCTGGGACGACGGGTCTCGACGCGGTGGACTATTTCTTCGCCGACCGTTTCTGGGTGCCCGAACAGTTCAGCAGCCAGTTCTCCGAGCAGATCGCCTACCTGCCTGCCGTGGCGCCGTTCGAAGCCGACAAGATGTGCCCGCCGGTCAACCTGTTGCCCGCGCTGCATCACGGCTACGTCACATTCGGCAGTTTCAACCGCCTCGACAAGCTGCAGCGCGACGTCATCGCGCTGTGGGCGCGGGTGCTGCGCGAGGTACCGAACTCGCGCCTGCTGATCGGCGCGATGCCACGCGACGGGGGGCTGGGCGAGCTGGTCGAATGGTTCGCTGAAGAAGGCATCGTCCGCGAGCGACTCGATTTCCGCGCTCGCTCGAGCGTGGCGGTGTACCTGCAACAGCATCACCATGTCGACATCTGTCTCGACAGTTTCCCGTTCTCGGGCCTCACCACCGTGCTTCACTCGCTGTGGATGGGCGTGCCGACCCTGACGCTGCCCGCTCACACCGTACCGGGCCGCAGCGGCTTCACCGCGATGTCGCACGTCGGCCTCACGCAATTCATCGCCGAGGACAAGGACGACTATGTACGCAAGGCGGCCGCTCTGGCCGCCGATTTGCCGGCGCTCGCCCAGTTGCGTTCCACCATGCGCGAACGCTGCGAGCAATCGCCGATGTTCCGCCCGGAAAAGATCGCGGACGGCATGAGCCGCGCGCTGCGCACGATGTGGCATCGCTGGTGCGAAGGACTGCCCGCGCAGTCGTTCGACGTAGCCGGCTAACTCCCATCAATGCGGACCATCCGTGAACAACGACATTTACCAGATCTTCTATTCGGACGACACGCGCAAGCTGATCGCTCCGGATTTCATCCCGCTCGACAACACGGGACAGCGCCCCGACTGGCGTGAATACTGGCCGATGCGCCAGTTCTTCCTCAACAACACGCTGAACCCGGAAGCGCGCTATGGCTTCTTTTCGCCGAAGTTCACGCAAAAGACAGGACTGACGTCGGCGCAGGTGAGAGAGTTTGTGAATGCCACGCCCGACGACGTGGATGTGATCACCTTCTCGCTGTACTTCGATCAGGCCGCGTTCTTCACCAACGTCTTTGAGCACGCCACCGCCTGCCATCCGGGCATCGAACACGCGATTGGCGGCGCGCTGCGCCTGATCGCACCGGAGCTGAACGTCGGCGCCACCTTCATGAGTTCCATGCAGACCGTCTTTTGCAATTATCTGATTGCGAAGCCTGCGTTCTGGCAACAGTGGCTGCAAAAATGCGAGATCATCTTCAGGGCCGCCGAAGCACGCGACACCGAACTCGCCCTGCGGCTCAACGCAGAAGTGAAGTATGAACAGGAGCGCGCACCGGCCAAGGTGTTCATCATCGAGCGCATCGCGTCGTTGATACTCGGTACGCAGCCCAAGTGGAAAATCCGCAACTTCAATCCGATGACGCTGCCGACCGCAAGCGCACCGCTGAGTCGTTTCGGTGCGGATCTTGTCGCGCTCGACGCGCTGAAGTACGCCGCCAATGCGACGGGCTTTCCCGAGTACGTGTCCGCGTATCTGCAGTTGCGCAATAGCGTGAACGAACGGTTGAAGGCGTCTGTGGCGGCGGGCGGCAAGACGTAGCTCGGCGCCGGACGATGCGCCTGCGGGCGTGCCCCACTAAAACCGCTCCGAAGCAGCGCCCATTTTGACGAATTGGCGCGCTTCCACCCGCTTATTTGACCAATCATCCAGACGGTCCCGGGGACACACTATAGAAAGCCCTCCTTCGCCTGCCGGCGAAGGCGATATTCCCAGCTCTCCGGCGCGCGCGCCCGAAGGGCAACTCCAATGGCGGTGCCCTTCATGGCCATGAATCTCTTGCTCGACAACAGCGAGCCGTGCGAAGCAGCGACAACTCCCGACATCCCCGCACGTCCTGTGTCGGCCGCGCCTTCGAAGATATCCAAAGCGCCCCCGCAACGCGGCTTCATTCCTGTTACCCAGCCGTTTCTGCCGCCCCTGGAAGAGTTCCAGCCGTATTTGCAGGAAATCTGGGACAACAAATGGGTGACCAACAACGGGCCCTTCCACCGGCTGCTTGAACAACAACTGTGCGATTACCTGGGCGTCGAGCATCTGTCCTTGTTCTCGAACGGCACGCTCGCTTTGATCACCGCGCTGCAGGCATTGAAGATCACCGGTGAAGTGATTACCACGCCGTTCAGTTTCGTAGCCACGACGCATGCTCTGCACTGGAACGGCATCAAACCCGTATTCGCGGACATCGATCCGAAAAGCATGAATCTCGATCCGGAAAAGATCGAGGCGGCCATCACGCCGCAAACCACCGCGCTGCTGCCGGTGCACGTCTACGCCAATCCTTGCGATGTCGAACGGATCGAGACCATCGCCGATACCTACGGCCTGCGCGTCATTTACGACGCCGCACACGCGTTCGGCGTACGGATTCGCGACCGCTCGATCCTCGAATACGGCGATATGTCGGTGCTCAGCTTTCACGGCACCAAGGTCTTCAATACCTTCGAGGGTGGCGCGATCATCTCGCGCGACGAAAAGACCAAGCGGCGCATCGACAATCTGAAGAATTTCGGCTTTGTTGATGAGACGACGGTAGTCGCCCCGGGCATCAACGGCAAGATGAACGAAGTGCAGGCGGCGTTCGGGGTCTTGCAACTGAAGTATATGGATCATGTGCTTGCGCAGCGGGCGGAAATCGACGCGCGCTACCGCGAGGCGTTCCGTCACGTACGCGGGCTCGAGATGCACGAGGTGCCAGAGGAATGTACGAAGAACTACGCGTATTTTCCGCTCCTCGTCACGCCCGAGTTCGGTTTGAGCCGCGATGCGTTGTACGAGAAATTGCGCGCCAATCAGATCGCTGCACGCCGCTATTTCTATCCGCTCATCAGCGAATTCCCGACTTATCGCGGCCTGCCCTCGTCCAATGCACTCAACCTGCCGGTTGCCAGCGCCATCTCTCGGCAAGTACTCTGTCTGCCAATCTTCCCGACCATGGGAGAAAGCGTACAGAACCGCATCATCGAAATCGTTCTGGAATGCGCCTGACCCAACCCGAACATGCCTTAGGCCGGAATCGACATGAGGAAGCGCGACGCCATTGGCGGATACTTCGAACTGGAATTGCCGCCCGGTCACGGTGAACTCTATCCCAACGCACTACGCTTCCAGTCCGCTCGCGCCGCGTTCTTAGCGTTGCTCCAGGCGGGGCGGCCACAGCGCATATGGATGCCCTGGTACAACTGCAAAACGATGCTTGAACCGCCGGCCATGGCGGGCATTCCCGTGCATCGGTATCGGATAGACGAGCAGTTGGGCATTGCCGACGACATTGAACTCGGTGAGAACGACTGGCTCCTCTACGTCAACTACCATGGGCTGTGCGATAGCCGCATAGAACGGGTGCTCGCCCGGTTTCCCCGCGAGCGGGTTGTGGTCGACAACTCACAAGCCCTGTTTGCGTCACCGCGCGAGTGCCTCGCGACCCTGTATTCGCCGCGCAAGTTCTTTGGCATCCCAGACGGTGGGTATCTTGTCACCCAGCTTCCGGTTGCGTTGCCCGAGGAACAGGATACCGGCTCGATCGACCGCTTTGCACCGTTGCTCATCCGGATCGATCAAGGGGCGGAAGCGGGATATGAAGGGATTCGCGCCGCACGGGCCACTCTGCGAAGCCAGACCCCGAAGCGCATGTCGACACTGACCCAGCGCCTGCTTGAACACATCGACTATCCCGCAGCGATCGCGCGTCGCAACCACAACTTCAGCAGGTACCATCAACTGCTCGGCGGCGAAAATCAGTTCCCGCTTGGTAACGACGCCATCCACGCGCCGCTTAGCTATCCATTCTGGAATGGCTGCAATGACCTGCATGCGGCGCTCGCGGCCAAGCGGATATTTGTCGCCCGGTATTGGCCCAACATGCGGGGTGCGAGCGGCACACCAGAGGACCTCGAGTTCCGTCTGGCGAACGAGTGTCTGGCGCTACCGTGCGACCAGCGCTACGGCGACGAGGAGATCGACTTAGTGGTGGCCGAATTGCGCGCGGCTATCGAAGGCCGGCGGTGAATAGACTTAGGCCGGCAGCAGGGTCGTGCCGGTTCGTATCGCGTCCACTACCACCTCGGGTGAATTCCACATCAGCACGTCGAGAATCGAAAGACCGGCTTCAAACTGATAAGGGTTCGTTTCATAGACGAATCCTTTGAACGACAGAAATTCCAGCGAGATCTCGCGCGCGGCAAAATCCTCCAGCGCAAACAGTTCGCGACCGCCCTCCGGGTTCATGTAGCCGCTCGCCCCGAGCATCGAACAAATCGCGGGGGCCCATTCGCCGGGTGCCATCTTTTCAGGCAGGGGCAAATCGAGGTCCGAGCAGATCCGGTAATCGAACGGCAATCCGAGGTACTCGCACACGGCACGCAAGCCACGCACATTCAGGTGTACGAGCGATGGATCGTCGGAGTTCGCCATGGTCGACTCGACAAGCGCCTCTACGGCCCGATAGTAGGGCGCCTTACGTTTGTAGTGAGTGAGCTTGCCGAGTACATTGCTGCGCGTTTCGGCGAGATCGAGCACGCGTGCCTCGTTCGTACGGATCGAGATCGACGAATTGGTCAGCGGTACGTTGACGTAATTCCAGCCCTCTTTCGGATGCAGAACCCGGTTACGGTTCATCCACGTCTTGGGGGTGTACTGCGTGACGTCGAATACCACCCACGCGTCTACGTGGGCGATCAGGGCAAAGTGGCCCAGATACGGAAAAAAATACGGCTGCATGATGCCCAGCTTCACATCAGGCTCCGAATCCGAGCTTCCCGGCAACGTGCGCCGCATGGCGTTGAGCGAGGCGAATCACTTCCGCGATGCGCTCGATGCTCGCCGCGTCCGCCTGTGCTCCGATCGGCAACTGCAGGATCGATTCGCAAAGCTGCGCTGTGTTCGGCAGTGCGTGATCAGCACGTGCGTCATCGTGGCGCCGTGCGCCGAGTCCGCGGTCGCCCGCGGCCTCGATATTGTCTGCGCGGAGCACGGCAACCAAGGCGTCGCGTGACAGACCGAACAGGTTCGAGTCCACCTCGCAGACGACGTTCTGGTAATTGCTCTTGCTGACCTGCTGGGGTTTGCGCAGGCGCAGCCCCGGCACATCCGCGAGCAGCGCGGCGTACATGTCGAAGGCCTGCCGGTTGCGCTCGATAAGCACCGGCAGGTCATCCAGATTCATCAGGGCGATGGCGGCCTGTGCTTCCGACAATCGACCATTGCCGGTCTTGCCGACTGGTACTGGGTGGCCCATTCCGTAGTTGCTGCGTATGTTGCGAATGTGTGCGGCAAGATCGTCGTCATTGGTGCAGATAACCGCGCCTTCTGTTGCGCTCAGAATCTGGCTCGAGTGGAACGAGATCACCTCCAAGCGGCCGAAGCCACCGACCGGCTTGCCCTCGATCTCGCAACCGAAAGCCTGTGCCGAGTCGAAATACAGCGGCACACCGTAGCTGTCCGCAAGCTGCTGGAGGCCCCTGACATCGGCTGCGTCGCCCCACAGGTTGACCGCGAGAATACCGCCGATGTCATCGCTTTGCAGCAGCGGTTCGACGGTTTCCGGGGCGAGATGCCCAGTCTCGCGCGACACGTCACAGAACGCCACCTCGACGTCAGCCCACGCGAGCGACTGTGCGGTGCCGACGAAGCTGAAGGCAGGCACAATCACCTTACCCTTGAAGCCCAGCGCCTGCGCCGCGAGCGCGAGGGCAATCGTCGCATTGGTCACGCAGATCGCGTGTCCGACATTCAGCATCTGCGCAAGGCGTGCTTCGAGTGCCTGGGCAAGCGGGCCGTGGTTGGTGTAGTACTGGCGCGCGAAGATGTCGCGAAACGCGGCTTCGTAGCGCTCCCAGCTCGGGAAATTGTGCTGGCCGAGCGACAACGGGCGGGACAGCGCCGGCGCCGCGCCGAAGATCGCCAGGTCGCCGTGGGTGTGGGCGCGTGTGTTCATGTCGGGAAACGTTCGTTGATTTCAGCCGCGTGCTGGTGAACGAAACCGAGCAGCGACACGATTGCCTCGATGTCGGACTCGTCGACGAAATGACCGCATGGCAACATCAGGAATCGCTCGGCCAGGCGTTCGGTCGCGCTCAGGTCGCCCGCCACCGTCGGATATTCAGTGCGCTTCTGATGCAGCGCCGGAAAGTAGTAGGGGCGCGTCAGCATGTGTTCGGCATGCAGGATCGCCAGCAGACGGTCACGCCTCACAGGCCAGTGGTCCAGCAGTTCGACGACGATGTTCTTGTAGCCGCAACGCTCGCTTTCATCGAACTCAAGGAGCCGCAGATCGGGCACTGAAGGCATGAGGCGCCGATAGGCGTGGTAACGATCCCGGTTGCGCAGCACCTGCGCGTCTACGTCGTCGATCGCGGCCAGCGCCATCGCGGCGTGAATTTCGTTTTGCTTCGCGTCGATACCGACGTCGTCAAGCGCGCCATCAGCCTTGAGGCCGAAGTGGCGCATGTCACGCAAGCGTGCCGCTAGCGCGGCGTCGTTGGTGGTGACGTAACCGCCTTCGAAAGCGTTGAACAGCTTGCTCGACTGCATCGAAAAGCATTCGGCACTGCCGCACGAGCCGATTTTGCGTCCTCGATACGATTCGTACACCGACTCCACTGCGTCGAACAGCAGCGGAATGCCCGTGCGCGCCGACAATTGTTCAAGCCCATCGACGTCGCAACAGTTGACGATCGGGTGCACGCCGAGAATCAGTGCGGTGTTCTCGTTGATGCACGGCGCAGCCGTTTCCGCCGTAATCGAAAGTTTGACCGGATCGACCTCGCAATAATGCGGAACAAGTCCCGCCCACGCCACGATGTCCGCAAGCCGCCGATAGGTGAGCGACGGCATCACCACTTCAGTCTTTCCAGGCAACGCCAGGCATTTCATCGCGAGCACCAGGCCCCAGAAGCCACCGGCGAACGACACGCAATGCTCAACCTGGTGAAACTCGGCGAGGCGCCGCTCGAGCATCTGCTCGACCCGCCCGTGGTCGGTGTACTGACGCGCCTCATAAAACACCTTGGAATACGCCAGGAATTGCTCGATGTCAGGCTGAACCAGGTTGGAGATCGACCGGATCGTCTCGAACACAGGTGGCCCGCCGAAGACTGCGAGATCCGCAGGCTGGGTCTTGCTGAACATGGAACCGTTACTCCCCGATCCGATTAGCGTGCACGTTCGAGCACGGCGTTATAGCGGTAGTGCGACTGATAAAAAGCATCGGGCATCCGTTCGATACGTGTGGTCCACCCCACTCGGGCTGCGAGCGCTTCGAGCTGCGCCGGCGAGCGCCATTGGCCGATCTGCGAGGCCGGGTCGTCGAGTTCAGCGCTGAAGTCCTTGCCTTCGGGGAAGAACCGATACGCGAGCTCACGGTCCGGCAGGTTGCCAATGAACAGGGTGGTGATGCCGGTAAAGCGGATGGCAAGTTCGGTCAGCAGGACTTGCGCCTGCTCATCCGAGAAATACGACAACATTGCGTAGCACAGCACCTTATTGAAGCGGGCAGGCTCGGTTTCGGCCCGCAAATAGGCGATCGCATCATTCGCGGCAAATGCAAAACCCGGCCGTTGGAATTTGCGCTGTGCTACCGAAATCAGATAGTCCGAGAAATCGACGCCGAGATATTCGACGCAGCCATCGAACAGGAAATGTGAAAGTGCACCGTTGCCGCAGCCCAGTTCGAGCAGCCGGTCATCGCCAGTCAATGCGAGGCCGGCCCGGATCGAATCGACGATCATCTGGATCTGCTCGTCAGATACCGGCTTGCCATAGACCGTGCGGCGCACCTGCCCCCACAGGTCGTCCGGCGGGAGGAGCTTCGGGTACTCCTTGTAATCGGATTTTGGATATTCCATGCGAGGCAGGCCACTTTCAAAGGGAAAACTGAGCGCCGATATGAGCTTAACGACGGATGCCCTGTATCAATCAGCGAAACAGAATCGGTTTTTGGCGCTATTTCGCGCCGCGTTTCATCAGCAAGGGAACGTCGGCGCCGCACCGTTGGCGAACAGGAAGAACGGCTCGCGTGCGTTGCAACCCCAGCTATCCGCATCGATGTCACCAAGCACGGTCGTATGCGGATACAGATCGCCGTTCAGGCCTGCCGCGCGGAAACGCTCGACGATATCCATGCCGAACAGCCGGATGTGATCGTTCTGGCCGAAGTATCGGGTGGCAAAGTCCTCGTCGGGCCGGGTCGTCAGCTCGAACGTGTACTTAAGCATCGGCGAATAAGGTGTTTGCGCGATCAGATGTCCGCCGGGCACAAGGCAACGCTTGAATTCGGCCAGCGCCGCATCCGGCCTGTCGACATGCTCGAGCACGTGATTGCAGATCACAAGATCGAAATAGCCGTCGGGAAAGTCGAGCTTCTCGACGTTGATCTTCCGCTGGTCCGGGCGTTGCGGCGACAGATCGCCCGTGACGTACTCGAGCGGCTGCAGCGCGCGAATCTTATGCTCGAGCCCGCGCTCAGGCGCAACGTGCAGAATGCGCTTTTGCGAAGCGTCCGCGAGCAGCTTCGTGCGGCCAAGGTAGAGCCAGAGATGCCGTTCGCGGTCGTTACAGCCGCAATTCGGACAGAAGTGGCGCTCAAGCGTCGAGCCAACCGAACCAACCTGTTTCATAAAAGCACGGTCGCTATTCAGCGCGGGATGGGGTAGCCACCCTCCCACAGGGCTCTCGCACACGGCGCACGTGCTCTGCTGCGGACTCTTGCTCTTTCTGCTGTTGGCGATACGCGCCGCGAGCGCGGTACGCGCATGTGCCAGATCGCGCTGGAACCGCTCAGACTCGAGCAGTTTGGAAGGTTCAAGTTCAAGCAATTCGTCAAGATTGGCGGCAAAGCGAGCGATCTCAGGAAACGGACCGCCCCAGAGCTTGTAGAGCAGCGCGAGGCGCCGACGGGCGCCGTCGAGGGCAGCGGGGCTCAAACGCCCTGCCGCCGCTTCGCTGCGGATTATGAGCTCCCATTCGTACATGCCGGCGCTGACATGCGGGCTCAGCCTGTCGGAAGCCTGGTTCGCATGCTGTCGGAACGCACTCATATAGCCGCCCACCGCGATAACCGGGCCGTATTCTGCCGCATTCAGGTAGGTCGCTACATCACCGAGAAAGCCGAGTTGCGAGGAACCGTAGAAAAACAGGCGCGTCCCGTCGAAGCGCTCGCGATCGAGCATGACGTTGCTCGGCTCGCCGATGAAGTTGCTCGCCTCGCCGACCATACGGTGGACGAGAAACGCCCGATCGAGCCGAACCGTCTGCCCGATTTTGAGCATCTGCGGCGGAGCCGACGTCATGTTGTCGTCGCCATCGATAAAGACGCGCTCATGGAAAGCCATCGCAGCATCGGGATTCGCCTGCAACGCCATAACCAGCGCTTCAGCCGAACCCGGCATCAGCAAGTCGTCGTCAAACAGCCACTTGACATACTTGCCGCGCGCACGCTCCCACAGCGCCTGGCAATTCCGGGAGCCCTTTCCAAAGCCATGATGAAAGTACTGGATGCGCGGATCCCCGATTCCGTTAACGAGGTCCGCCAGCGCTGCGTCGGCTGTGTCATCCCCGACCAGAATCTCGATGTCCTGGAGAGTCTGGGCTCGTGCACTGGTGATGGCACGCTCGAGGTATTGACGCTTGTAAGCGGGGATCAGAATACTGACGACTGGCATTAACCGAAATCTCCTGTAGTCGGCCGAGATTTGTCCGCCAGGCGGGCAACGGCCGATTGTCTGCTCGAGGGCGGCAAGGCCGCTCACGGGCATCGCTCCTCTTTTGACTGATGGAGATTACGCCCGGTGGGCGCACTTCAATTCGGAAAACAGGCGCTAGTTTGGGGTGCATTTCGGGTGCAAGGCGGCCAGACGAGCCTCCCGCGCTTGGCACGGACCCGCTTACGGTCGACGAAATGCGAGACAGACCATTAAACAAACTCCCGGAATGTGATATCTAGTAGGCGCGAAATAAAAATGGCGAAGCATGACGCGCCGCATGAATCACATACCAACGAGGCTCTCATGACTGGCTTGATGCGCAGACGCTGGATCGGCTTGACCGTCGCCGCTCTCTGCGCCTGCACCACCACACCGCATTCCAGCAACACCCAGGCCGCCCGGCCGGCCCGTGCAGCGTCCGGGAATGCCACGCTCACCGCATGGAACGACACGCCGGCGGAACGCTCGATTGTCGACTTTGTGACGCGCGTGACGACGCCGGAGTCGAAGGACTTCGTGCCGCGTGCGGAGCGGATCGCGGTCTTCGATCTGGACGGAACGCTGTGGCCCGAACAGCCGGCTCCGGTGCAGCTCGTGTTTACGCTGCAACGGGTGAAGACGCTCGCGGTGCGCCATCCGGAATGGAAGCGCCAAGAGCCGTACCGCTCGATCCTGCGGGGCAATCTGAAGAGCGTGGCCAACAGCGGCGACGCAGGTTCGATGAAACTGCTGGCGGCCACTCACGCAGGGATGACGACGGACAGTTTTGCGTCGATCGTGCATGACTGGTTCGACAGCGCCAGCGATCCGCGCTTCAACCGTCCTTATAGCGGTCTGGCTTATCAGCCGATGGTCGAATTGCTGGCCTACCTGCACGCCAACGGCTTCAAGACTTATATCGTGTCGGCAGACAGCGTCGAGTTCATTCGCGCGATCTCGCAGAGCATGTACGGCGTGCCGCCCGATGAGGTAATCGGCAGCACCGTCCGCTATCAGTACGGGACGGCGAACGGCGCGGCAACGCTGACGCGGCTCGCACAGGTCGAGACCCTCAACGACGGCACGACGAAGCCGCAGACGATTCAGGCCGTAGCCGGACGGCGGCCGTTGATGGCGTTTGGAAACTCGGACGCCGATCTGCCGATGCTCGAATGGACCACCTCAGGCGACGGGCCGCGGTTTGCGGCGCTCGTGCATCACACGGATGCGCAGCGCGAGTATGCGTATGACCGCACGGCGCACACCGGCAAGCTGGATAAGGGGCTGGAAGAGGCAAACGTGAAGGGGTGGCTGATCGTCGATATGAAGGACGATTGGCGCTCGGTGTTCAAGGGCGAGGACGCGGCGGCGGCGTCTGGTAAATGAAGCGGGGCGGTCGCGCGCTGTGCGGGTGCGTTGCTGCATCGCTACATGGACGGTCGGGGCAAGGCACCGGGATGAAGCCGGCACCTTGCTGCTTAGGACTCGATCGCCGGTCAGCTTAAATGTGCAGCGCGTGCCCCAGCGCACGCAACGCCGCTTCCTGGACCGCTTCGCCTAGCGTCGGATGCGCGTGGATGGTCCCGCCGATGTCCTCCAGACGCGCCCCCATCTCCATGGACTGCGAGAACGCCGCAGCCAGTTCCGACACACCCCGTCCCACTGCCTGCCAACCGACGACCAAATGGTTGTCGCGACGGGCCACGACGCGCACGAAACCGTCAGTGGCTTCGAGCGTCATCGCGCGGCCGTTCGCCGCGAACGGGAACGACGCACTCACGCAGTCGAGACCGGCCGCTTGCGCGTCGGCCGGCGACATCCCCGCGGTCACGATTTCCGGATCGGTGAAGCACACCGCAGGAATCGCCGCCGGTACGAAGCGGCGTGCTTTGCCGGCAATCAGCTCCGCCACCATCTCGCCTTGCGCCATCGCACGATGCGCGAGCATCGGCTCGCCGGCCAGATCGCCGATCGCCCACACGTCACGCATCGAGGTGCGGCACTGATCGTCGATGCGTAGCGCGGCACCGTTGCGATCGAGTTGCAGGCTCTCCAGCCCCCAGCCCTGCGTGCGCGGACGACGGCCTACCGCCACCAGCACCTGATCGGCCGGCAACGCCTTTTCGCCGCCTTCGCGGTCTTGGACACGCACCGCATGGCCGTCGGCGGTGAGGCCCAGCACCTTATGCCCGAGCAGCACCGCGACGCCTTTGCGCGTGAGGGCATCGGCCACCGGCTTGACCAGTTCGGCGTCGTAGGCGGGCAGAACGCGGTCCAGCGCCTCGACCACGCTCACCTCGACGCCGAGCTTGTGGTGCACCGTGCCCAATTCGAGGCCGATGTAGCCCGCGCCGACCACCACGAGACGCTTCGGCAGCGTCTTAGGTGACAACGCTTCCGTCGACGACACCACCTTGCCGCCGAACGGCATCGACGGCAGCGCGGTAGGCTCAGAGCCGGCCGCCAGCAGCAGGTGCTCGCAGTGAATACGGACGCGCTCATCTTGCGCTTGACCGCTCGTGGTGACATCCACCGTCTTGCCGTCGATCACGCGCGCCTCGCCTTGCACGACCTTGACGCCATGCTTCTTGAGCAGCGCGCCGACACCGCGCGTCAGTTTCTGCACTATGCCGTCTTTCCAAGCCACCGTGCGTTCGATATCGATCTCCGGCGCGCGGACACGAATGCCGAGCGGCGAAGTTTCCGCGTACTGCAAGGTCTTGTCGAATTCCTCGGCCACATGAATCAGGGCTTTGGACGGAATGCAGCCGATGTTCAGACAGGTGCCGCCCAGGTACTCGCGCTCGACCAGCACGGTCGGAATGCCGAGCTGTCCGGCGCGGATTGCGGCAACGTAGCCACCCGGCCCGCCGCCGATGACCAGCAAGGTTGTGTTCTCAATCTGACTCATGCTCACTCCACGAACAGCAGCGCGGGTTGCTCCAGCAGCGCTCGAACCGACTGGATAAACTCGGCGGCATCCATACCGTCGACGACCCGGTGATCGAACGACGACGACAGATTCATCATCTTGCGTGCCACCACGGCGCCATCGCGGATCATCGGGCGCTCCACCATGCGATTGACGCCGACGATGCCGACTTCGGGATGATTGATGACCGGTGTCGAGACGATCCCGCCGAGCGCGCCGAGGCTGGAAATCGTGATGGTCGAACCCGCCAGTTCATCGCGGCTGGCCTTGCCGCTGCGCACCGCTTCGGCGAGCCGCACGATCTCGGCCGCCATCGACCAGACGTCGCGCGTCTCGGCGTGACGCAGCACCGGCACGGTCAGGCCCGCGTCGGTCTGCGTGGCGACGCCGACGTGCACCGCGCCATAACGCGTGACCACGCCGGCCTCGTCGTCGAAGCGCGCGTTGATCTGCGGGAAGTCGCGCAGCGCGATCACCATCGCGCGAATCAGCAGCGGCAGCATGGTGAGACGGCCGCGTGCCTCGCCCCAGCGCTTGTTCAGTTGCGCGCGCAGGTCTTCGAGTTCGGTGACGTCGATCTCTTCGACATAGCTGAAATGCGGAATGCGTCGCTTGGCCTCCTGCATCTTGCGGGCGATGGCGCGCCGCATGCCGATCACGGGCACCTCGGTTTCGTCGAGGCGCTCCGCATAACCCGAGCGTGCCTGCAACGGCGAGGACGTCGCGCCGCGATTCTGTGCGTAGGCGTCGAGGTCCGCATGCAGGATGCGCCCTGCTTCGCCGGTGCCGTGCACGAAGCGCAGTTCGATGCCCATGTCCCATGCACGCTGACGGACCGCCGGTGATGCGAGCGGACGTTCGTCGGGCTGGCGGACAAGCGCGGGCTGATTTGTGGCTAACGCGCGGGATGTGGAGGACGTGGCTGGCGTCGCTGAAGTAGACGCGGTGTATTCGTCACGCGGGCGTGGCGCCGAGGTTGCCACGGGTGTAGCCGGAGCGACGGCACCACCCGCGGCTGCAGATGCGGATGCCACGTTCGCTTCGTTCCCGTGCTGCTGGGCAGCCGCGCTGCTCGCCGCCGCAGCGTTTTGCGCGTCGTGCGTACCATTGGCGCTGTGTGTTCCGTTAGAGTCAGTGGCCCCATGCGCTCCATTCGTTCCGTTCGCGCCTTTCGTTCCACTCGCTCCTTGCGCTGCCGCATCCGGCTTCAGATTGCCCTCGCCTTCCACCTCCAGACGGATCAACTCGCTGCCGACCGCCAGCACATCCCCAACCTTGCCGCCAAGCGCAATCACCTTGCCCGCGACCGGCGACGGAATCTCGACCGCGGCCTTGTCCGTCATCACGTCGGCGAGCGGTCCGTCTTCCTTGACCATCTGGCCCACTTCGACGTGCCAGGCGCCGAGTTCCACTTCTGCAATGCCTTCACCGATATCCGGCATCTTGATTATGTGCACACCCATCTCAGGCCTCCATCACGCGTCGTAGTGCTTCCCCAACCCGGCGAGGGCCGGGGAAATAGGCCCATTCCTGCGCATGCGGATACGGCGTGTCCCAGCCGGTGACCCGTTCGATCGGCGCTTCCAGATGGTAAAAGCAGTGCTCCTGCACAAGCGACACCAATTCCGCGCCGTAGCCGCAGGTGCGCGTCGCCTCGTGGACGACCACGCAACGCCGCGTCTTGCGCACCGACTTGACGATGGCGTCGAGATCGAGCGGCCACAACGAGCGCAGGTCGATCACCTCCGCGTCGATGCCGGTTTCTTCCGCCGCCGCGAGCGACACGTGGACCGTGGTCCCGTACGTCAGCACCGTCACCGCATTGCCGGGGCGCGCGACCGCCGCCGTATCGAGCGGCACGGTGTAGTAGCCCTCGGGCACCGCGTTCGACGGATGCTTCGCCCACGACGTGACCGGCCGTTCGTGATGGCCGTCGAACGGTCCGTTGTAGAGCCGCTTGGGTTCGAGGAAGATCACCGGATCGTCGTTCTCGATGGAGGCGATCAGGAGTCCTTTGGCGTCGTACGGATTCGAAGGCATCACCGTACGCAATCCGCAGACCTGGGTGAACATCGCCTCGGGGCTCTGGCTGTGCGTCTGGCCGCCGTAGATGCCGCCGCCGCACGGCATGCGGATGGTCATCGGTGCGGTGAATTGCCCTGCGGAGCGATAGCGCAAGCGCGCCCCCTCGGAGACGATCTGGTCCGACGCCGGGTAGAAGTAGTCGGCGAACTGGATCTCGCACACCGGCCGCAGGCCGTACGCCCCCATGCCGACCGCCGCGCCGACAATGCCGCCTTCGGAGATCGGCGCGTCGAACACGCGCGAGGTGCCGTACTTCGCCTGCAGACCCTCGGTGCAACGAAACACGCCGCCGAAATAGCCCACGTCCTGGCCGAACACCACGACGTTGTCGTCGCGCCCGAGCATCACATCCATCGCCGAGCGCAGCGCCTGGATCATCGTCATCGGTTTGGTGGCCGAGTTCGTCTCTTTGATCGTGTCGAATTCCGCCATGTTCATACTCCCAGTTCTTGGCGCTGACGGCGCAGGTGTTCCGGCATGTCTTTATAGACATCTTCGAACATGGTGGCCGGACTCCAAAAGCGTTCGTCGTTCAGCGTGCCGAATTGTTCGGCTTCCTTCTGCGCCGCGATGACCTCGGCTTCGAGCGAGGCCACCAGCTCGTCGTGCAATTGATCCGACCAGATGCCCTTCGCGTTGAGGTGCTTCCTGAAACGCGCGATCGGGTCGCCCAGCGGGAAATCGCTCCAGTCGTCGCCGGGGCGGTATTTCGAGGGATCGTCGGAGGTCGAATGCGCGCCTGCGCGGTAGGTGACCCACTCGATCAGCGTCGGCCCGAGGTTGCGGCGGGCGCGCTGCGCCGCCCAGCACGAGGCCGCGTACACGGCGAGATAGTCGTTGCCGTCGACGCGCAGCGAGGCGATGCCGCAGCCGACGCCGCGCCCTGCAAAGGTCGTGCCTTCGCCACCGGCGATGGCCTGGAAGGTCGAGATGGCCCACTGGTTGTTGACCACGTTCAGGATGACCGGAGCGCGATAGACGTGGGCGAAGGTGAGCGCGGTGTGGAAATCGGACTCGGCGGTCGCGCCGTCGCCGATCCACGCCGAGGCGATCTTCGTGTCGCCCTTGATGGCCGAAGCCATCGCCCAGCCCACCGCCTGGATGAACTGCGTGGCGAGGTTGCCGGAGATCGAGAAGAAGCCGGCTTCACGGTCGGAATACATCACCGGCAACTGGCGGCCTTTGAGCGGGTCCGCTTCGTTCGACATCAACTGGCACATCATGCTGACCAGCGACACTTCGCGCGCCATCAGGATGCTCTGCTGCCGGTAGGTCGGAAAGCACATGTCGTCGCGCCGCAAGGCCATGGCCTGGGCCGCGCCGATCGCCTCTTCGCCGAGGCTTTGCATGTAGAACGAGATTTTTTTCTGGCGCTGGGCGATCAGCATGCGGGCATCGAAGATGCGCGTCTTGAGCATGGCACGCATGCCGGCGAGCAGTTGCTCGTCAGTGAGATCCGGAGCCCAGGGGCCGACTGCGTGGCCTTGATCGTCGAGGACGCGCACGAGGCTGCGCGCGAGGTCGCTGGTTTCGATGGGGCTGACGTCGATTGGCGGTTTGCGTACCGCGCCGGCGGGGGAAAGATGCAGGTAGGAAAAGTCGGTTCTGCGGCCAGGGCGCCCGGTTGGCTCCGGCACATGCAGACGCAACGGCTCAGGCTGGCTCGTTGGGCTCATTGTGTGTCTCCACGCTTGATTGTGTCTCACGCTGATAGGCTGCTCGCCCGGGGTAGCCGGACGAACGCCGCGCCGGCGCGCGTTGTAGCGCGCGCTGGTCTCTTATGAGTTTAGGCAATCTGGGAAAGGGGTTCGATGTTCGATGCGCTCATTCGGGGTGAGCGTGTTTGCCATGGCGGGTGGGGTGGCGAGGGCGGTGGTTTTGAGTACTGAGACGCGGGTGTTTTGTCCGACTGATGAGGTGCGGCGGAGATTTGCGCCTTATTGGTATCTGATTCGGCCGGTTAGTGGGCTTATCAGGCGGCGGATGTTGGGGCGGATTCGGGACGAGGCGGAGGGGTTGGCTTTGGGTTTGTGAGGCGTAAACGCTCCTTGGGGACGAGTGATGCCCTCACAGGCTGTCGAAATACACCTCGCCGGTGGGCGGCATGCTTTTTCAAAGAGCAGTCGCATCGACTTGGTTCGTGTCGATTTGATGCAGAACGTCCTTAAATCCGACGACCGAGCGGCACCGGTCGAACTTCCGAAGCAGCGGATAAATCCGCTGCACCGCGGTCAACTAACCGCACCCGTCGCTGCGAGGATTTAGCCCGCGTACTCGCCGCGCAGCGCCCTTCGCAAAACTTCCGCGACGTCGTGGTGATCGTCGAGCAGCGTGTCGTTTCCGACGCAACTCCAGATCGGCCGCCCCTCATAATTCAGGGAATCAGTGGTAGTGAATAGGGAATCGATTGCCGCGGTGGCCGTTACCCCCGGTGGGAGTACGAAAATCTCGGAAGCCCCCGCGATGAGCGCATTCCTCCCATCGTCGATTGCGGCGACGAACTGGTGCAAGTTCGGTTCTTGATCCGATTCGCGCGCGCCGAGAAACTGGTAGTGGACGTTCGAATCTGGGACGGACGCGGTCCAAAGACCGCCGACTTTCTCTATCTTCAATGCAGGCATAAACACCTCCAAAATAAAGTTTGACTTGATGGCGAGCGCTGGATGCTTTGTGTGAACCGCGCTCGCAGCACAAGGTTAGATGGGGTGTGCTTGAAGCTGAATGGGCCAAACGTACTGTCGGAGGTTATGTGACGCGCAGTCGCCACGCGCGGAGATGGGTGAGCACCCGTGAGTGTTGTTCTGGTGTTCTGGAGCTCACCGCAGTTTCTCGTCAGCTCGGCGGCATCGGCAGGCACTGTTCCTGTGTTTGCCGCTTTCTCGAGGCGAGTCGCCCAGCGGACATTGATCCAGGCCGGGCTAGCAGGCGTCTTCAGCAACGAAAACGTGGTGTTCGGGCCGGGCGGACGACGGATGCTGCCTTCGCCGCGGCAAGGGCACCGTCCAGACTACCCGGCCCATGCCGGCCGGGATCTACCGCCGCGCGATGAAATCGATCTCGACGCGGGCGTTTTTCGCCAGACCGGTGACACCAATGCAGGTCCGAGCGGGAAATCGTCCAGCCTGGAAGTAGGTGCTGTAAACCGCGTTCATTCGATCGTAATCCTCATTGAAATGCGTGAGGAACACGCGCGCACACAATACATGCGACAGATCGAGGCCACACCCCGCCAGCACCGTCTTCAGGTTGGCCATCACGGCGTGCGTCTGCGCCTCGACGCCTTCAGGGTACGGGCTGTCGATTGAAGACCCGCTAAACGGCATCTGTCCGGTGACGAACACCCAGCCTTCGGATTCAACGGCGTGACTGAAAGGCGCAACTGGATCAGGCGCACCGGCAATCATGTGGAACAACGGGTTCATGGAAACGCCTCCTTTATAGCGTCAAAGAAAATCAAGCTGCGCCGCAGCAGCACCGCGCGAATGGATGGGACGGCAACTGCATTGTGCATACCAACGGTCAAGGAGCCGTAAATTGAAAATTGAGCAATTCATCACCGAATCGTATCCCGTCCCGCAACGAGCTCATGTATGGGGGAAGATACCGAAGCCGCATAGGCTGTATCCTGCAAGGCGACACGGTCGAACGTCACTATCGGGGAACTGACGCGACCCGATGAGCCAAACAAATCTATGCCGACAAAATCGCGACTCTCAGTTGCGCGCGCTGACCTCAGCTCGCATCGAAGTGCGCCGACGTGCATCAATACATATCATTTTTGCGCGAAAGTAATTCAACGAAAAGACATGCCTCAAGGCCGCGAGCATCGCATCCAGCGGCTAGGTGCACAAAAACCACTCAGCCAAGCGGAACCCGAATGCGGCGAGAGGACCACACGGTGGTCGCCGTGGCGCGGCCCACTCTCCCCTACCCGGCCCCCGGATACTCCACTTGGATTTTACGGTGGCCTCGGCATGCTACCCGCTGACGACATCGTCCGCCTCTTCTCCGCAAATGACTGGCGGCTGCTGTAGTTGCTATCCTCGTCCCGCAAGGCCGCTGTTAGTCAAGAAACGTCCGTCAAGGAGAAGAATTGCGGGAATTGCCCTCTCGACTGATGAATACGCCGCGCCCGCGGCCGTTTGATCTCGACGATTTCACGTTTCTTGGGCGTGATGGGGATCGTGGGGTTGCGTTTGGGCTGACCGGGGCGTTTTGGCAGACGGATTATGGGTTGGTTGAGGTTCGGTCTGCGGAGGAGTTTGTGGCGAATGATCGGGTGGATGTTTGTCGGCTTGTGATGGGCTTCACGGTCGAAGCTGGGGTAGCGGGGGCGGCGGTGTTGAGTACTGAGACGCGGGTGCTTTGTCCGACTGATGAGGTGCGGCGGAGATTTGCTCCTTATTGGTATGTCATTCGGCCGGTTAGTGGGCTTATTCGGAGGCGGATGTTGGGGCGGATTCGGGAGGAGGCGGAGGGGGTGGTGAGGGGCGGTTGGCGGGGGTTTTGGTTCTGTTAGCTGCGACTGCGTGTGCCTTGTTTGGAGAAGGGCAGCAGGTAGTCGCAATTCAAGAACGAGAAAAACAGGGGCAAGTCGTGTTGGACATGTGCCAGAATTGGCGCAGCCGGATGAGATCGAACTCCCCCTGCCTAATCAGGGCAGCCCACGTCCCGCGCGGCAACGCTCGAAGCCACCGTGGGACATCTGACGGACGAAGCCGCTTGCAGTTATAGAGTTGCGTGCACCTTGACCAGCATTACAACGCCCCACAATCAGGCAAACGAAATCACCAGCTTCTTGCCGCACGCGGCCGCTTATTTGCGCGACGACTCGTTGCGGTTATTCGCCAATACCTAACTGAGCCTCAAGCTGGCTGAGGATAAACGGTAGGATTCCACCGGTAATCCGCACTGCTCCAGTCGCTGTAAACGTCACCTGCCCCTTCAAGCCTTGTTCCACAATTTCATAGGACGAGTGATCGGCCGCAAATTGCAATTGATCGAGAAATAGCAATCGCTCTGGCTCTATACCCTCCTTGGAGGCGAGTTCAATACGCGCTACTACGCGATGCTCAGTCGACGTGCCTACACCACGAAGGCCCACAAGCCGGAAGTCATCACAGCGCTTCAGCATCTGCGCTTGCTGTTTCGGCGTGAACACCTCTGGCTCGATGGACATGCCCATCCCTCCAATGCGCTCTAGCGCGTTAAATAGTTCGCGAGTTCCTCTAGGTGGATCAGTAATTCGCATCCACAAGAAGTCGCTACTCGGGTACAAATTGAGCGTAATTTGTTCGACGCTCCTGAAAGTTTGACTCGTCCGATTACCCGCTTCGTCGAAGCTGATTGCGACAATGGAGGAGCGCCACAGAAAGCGCAGATTGTTCGCTCCCGCTCCGCCTTCAAAAGCGGGCAAAAAACCTGAATTTGCGTCGATCGAAAATTTGGCGGCCTTTATACGACGTAAAAATGCCCCAGGAGCGCCCGCCACCCGAATCCGATACCACTTTAAACGTGTCACGGTTTGTCCTCCTGAAGCGAGGAGTTGAGGACGCGTATTTGCTCTCGTGCTCGAACCTCAATTGCACGTGCCACGGCGTCGATTTCGACGGTCGTCGGGCCTCGACGCTGCCTCAGCAGCCGACCGTTATCGTCGAGCTCATGAACGCCGTGAAGAATATAGGAGAAACCCGTGCAGTCGGTCGGGTTCGCAAAAGTAGCTTCGATGTCAAACCCAAATCCTAGGCCGAGACGCTCAGTTGCGATCCACCTTGCTCTTACGATGTAGTAGGATTTCTCTTGTGTAAGTTCGCGAAGCAGATCAGACCGCGATACCCCATTCCCGCGAAGAAGCACTTTTTCTATGTGGCTTTCTCCACCCTCATCGATGACCGTATCGTCTTCTTCCGAATTGTCAGGCTTTGCTTTGTAAACAAAAACATCTGTGACATCTCGGTGAATATAGTCGGCCAAGCCCGTCATGAGATCATAAAAAAACTTGCTTCGAACGGTATGACTCTTTTGATGAAAAAGAGTTATCTCTGATCGTTCAAACTTCACCAGTGCGTCATCTTCCATGGCCCGAACCAATTGATCTCGAACGATTTCGACATGACCAGATTGAGTGCTTCGGATAACGATTTCATCCTTCTCACGTATGAGCTCGATGTATCCCTCTTTATGCTGTACTTGACTGAATTCCGAGCGACGAAAATCGACCTCTGTATATCGGAAATTCAACACAATTGATGAACCAGTGTTCACGACTTGCAGCGTATCGCCGTTACTCAATACCTTTTGGCGCACAACTTCGACAGCGCGGGCAATCGAATCATTCGAAATTTCCCCTTTCAGATCAAGCGCGGTTACTCGCTCTTGGCGTTTATTAATACCGAGCCGACGCGACAAATCCTGATGATCAATGGAATCGTGGGTCAGCCTGCTGAAGAACATTGCCAATTCTTGGCGGCCTGTCTGCTTTGAACAAACTATATTCCGGCGTCGGAACATTGCCTGAATAGTATCTTGATCCACCTTGGACTGATTCAAAGCATCAAAAACATTCTTATCGGACGCGTAGTAAAGCGACGGACCATTATTCATGATTCTCTCCAACCGATTTCCGACACACTGTATGAAGTCGTGACTGCGACGACACGCTCCAAGAGAATGTTATTGAGAATCTCCCTACGTGCCGGGTCGAGGCCCCACGACTTCACATATCGCTCTTTCGCGGCCGAGAAATTGCTAAGGTAGTCCGCATTCGGATTTTCGTCGACCATCCTGATTCGAATCTCTTTATTCTCATCGAGGAGTTGATACCGCGAAAGACTATCCAAAAAGTACTCGAATTCTGGCGCGGAAGCCCCGGGGCGGTTGTAATACACCACGAAACCTTGCGGGTTTCCGTCATATGCCTCGAAGGTAAGAATAAAGTACGGCGCCGTAAGTGCTTCGATGGTGGCAGCTTGTCCTGACACTTCACCACGTCGACGTGACATAACAAGGTCAGGATAATAGAAAGAATATTTCTCTGGCACCAACTTTTGATATTTCAATCGAACGATATCATTGGTAATCGTATAGAGACGATTGATGTCAGTGGGGCCTAAAAAGTGAACATATACATTAGGAGCAATAGGAACAGTCGATAGGTCCGTCTTCGCGATGGCCTTTTGGAATTCGTCAACATGTTTGCCGTCGTGATTGTGTACGAATAACAAACCACGAATATCAAATTGCTCATCATCGGGGATGGAGTAGGCCTGTCGCCACGCGTTCGAGCCTTGAGCACATTCCACAGTCATCGCGAGCGACTCGATTGCTGCTCGTATCTTCACCGTTCCAATTGACGTTTTAGCGTAACTCTTTAGATCGGTTAGCAAATAGACGCGTCGATCTAGATATGGATCATCGTAAAAGAAGATCACATCTGCCGGATGAGTCAGTTTCGGCGTTGGTTTTTTGCCTTTTGAGGTATGCCCCTTGTTGTGGCATGGGAAATTTTGATCACGTCTTGGATGAACGTTCCAGCGAAAGAACGAAAAAATATCTTCGGAAAGACGATTCGCAATCTCGCCAATATTTACGGTTTCTGCCATCTGCCCCTCTGAAGTGGCGTTACCAGTTGCCCGGACGAAAGAGGGTACCTCTCACAGCGCTTCCAATTATTATTGGACCCGCCCGCACCCATCAAAGCTCCTGGCGTTATAAGTGTTATCCCTGCTGCATTGTTTTTCCGAACAGCGATTGTAGTGCCATCAGGCAATCAGTCATTAGTCACGTTAACGACACGGAGTGTGCTCTGCTTGAATTCGGTTGCCAGCTCACCCGGGAAAACGATAAGGGCCGGGGACGCATAATACAAACCCAGCCAAATCGTCAAAATGTCCGACATCTTTAAATCATCGGCAACAGTAGCTGTACAACCGACCGGCCAACATGCAGTGCAAGATGCGTGTATCTCTCCGTCACAATAATAAACGAGTGCCCAAGCAGGTCTTTCATCACATACAGCGACACACCACCCATAGCCGAACCCACGACCGCCTAGCTTGGGCAGTCCACGCCCCACGCGGCAAGATACGAAGCCATCGCGGGGCGCGGGCTGGACTTCAATCACGCGAATAGCTTCAACACGATCAGAAACGCGGCTAGTCCCACACCGGCCCATTTCAGTTGCATTCTCGTTTCGGGGAGATTCCAATATCTCGATTCGGCATGATTCCTCAGGTTCACGACTAACTGCGCGCCTCTGGCTTCCGCCCGCGTTATTGCCGCCAAACAGCCTATGATGCTGGCTTGGCTCCACAAGACCGGCATCGTCTCGTGATTCTTCGATAGTTGATGGAAACTTTGTCGGAACGCGCGAAGATTCTCATAGACATAGGCCACATCCCCGGACATGGCCGGGCCTAACAGGCCGATCTTTCCCGCGTTCTCATCGAACAGCGGGCTTGGCGGAGCAGGCCACTCTGGCAAGGTGAGCTTTTGCCCATCACGCAGACCCTTCTCCATGTTCTCCAAGCCTGTCTTAATCCAAGGTATCGCCTCACTATGCGATTGGAGTTCGCCTGCGAGCGCACCCGCCAGCGCACGGCCATCGCGAAAGCGCTTGTAATCTTCGGCCAGAAAGTTATTGACGTATCCGCCCGCCAACACGCCAGCAATCGCGATCAGCGCGGCATTGAGCTCAGCCATGTTTATCCTCGTTCGAATGGGCCACGGCTGAGTGTAATCGAACGGCGGTGCTATGCTGAAGTGCTCCCCTCCAGCTTGATTACGCCCACTAGGAGACGACATGAATCGAGACGAAATTTTGGATGCGCTTCCGAGTGAGGAAGAATTTCGGGCCGAGCCAAACTACGGAAAGAAGGAAATTGTCGAAAACCTTATCAGAGCGGTTCTCGATCAAGTAGCTGGCGAACATCGCGACCCGGATCGTTGGGAAGCTGATCTCATAGCTGCGGCGATCGGATATGTGCTGTCGGACTATTACTTTGCGGCGTCTACGGCGGTTGTCAAGGCGCTTGCACCACCCGAAGAGCGAGCAGACCCCGAATCGTGGGCGAGGATCGATGACACTCCGACAACTGGCGCACTCCGAAATGCGCTTGACTATGCTGCCACGAAACCAGCGCGAAACGGCTAACTAATGACAACTGCCTTGACCGGGCAGTTACAGCCGTGCCGTGCATCGGCGTCATACCTAACGGGACGCGTGAAGGGCGCTTGACGGGCGCGGCTTCGTTAAAACGGCCTGAGAGCGCTTGCGCGGCGCCGCCCTTGGGCTCCCCCTTCTACTATCACTCAACGCCCTGGACAGCCTCAACTACTTAGCCAAAAAAGCGGCGATTGCTGGCACATTACTGATATCGAAGCGCGCTTAAAGGAGCGTCACCGTATGGAAGCGGTCAAGCGGGTGTGGAAAGACCCGGTATGGAGCAAACTAATCGCAGGGGTTATTGCGACCTTCAGCGGAGTTATGTGGGTTCGCGTCGAGGGATATTTAACCGTATCCACCCCGCAAAGGATCGCAGCGGCCGTGCGTGATCTCGCGATGACAGACACACACATGACCGTTTTGCTGTTCTCTTTCATTACCCTTGCCGCACTGATTATCGGCGCTTGGGGAATGCGTTCCTACTTAAGACGAACTGAGCAACTGATAGGCGATCTTCCGACGCGCGTCGGAACGGCAAATCCACGTTCGCCACTGCTGCCTCAGAGGGACTATCTGACCGATGTGATTTACGGAATTCGTTGGCGTTGGGTTGTATTGCCGAATGGTCACGTAGGTAATCTAAAAATGTTCTGCGCCGAATGCGACTATGAACTGCAGAACTTCGCATTTAGAGGGCCTTTGCAAATGGTCTGTCAGTGCAATGGGTGCGGGCACGAGGCGGAAATTCCGATTACAAATCCTAGTGAAGTTTTCCGGAAGGTAACACTAGAAGCCGAGCGCAGAATTCGTACGGGCGAGTGGAAGAAGTCGCTACAGACCGAGCGCATCACATCATGGCTCCATGTAGGCAGTGGTCACCGCTGGTAAACTGAGTGGGCCTAGTCAATTCCGATAGGGCGCAACCTAGCGGAAATCGTCGGACTGCTGTCGGACACTAAGCGGGTAGAAAGGGATAGAATTTGTACCGGATAGCGCAGACTTGAAGGACGCAAGCCCATGATTCCAAACGACAAATTGGCGCGCCCGGCTGGGATCGAACCAGCAACCCCTGCCTTCGGAGGGCAGTACTCTATCCATTGAGCTACGGGCGCATCGACATGAGAAACGAAAAACACGAAAGCGCCACGAAAGCAGCGCTAAAGCGAGACCGAGAGAATACCCGGTTTCCGGCGACCCGTCCACCGACCGCCCTGGAGAGGCCCCGCCAGCCTCCACGCCGCACCGCCATCCAACACCACCGATACGGGTAAACGCCCGCTGAAGACCCCCAGCGCCGGCTCGCCGCCGCCGAAACCTTCCGTCTATAATCGTCCGTGGCTGATAAAGAAAAAAGAAAAGGTCGTTGCCGTCACGCTGTACCGCTCACAATACCCACGGGAGACGAGACAAGCATGAGCGAAGCACCAAATAATCACGAAGCCCCGATCAAAACCCCCGCGCAGCTCGTTGCCGCGATCATCGCTGGTTTTGCTGTTCCGATCGTCATCATCGTCCTGCTCGCGGTCTACGCGGACAACTGGATCCGCACCGGTGCCGGTACCGACAGTCTCTCGGACGCCGAGGTCAGCGCCCGCATCGCGCCGCTCGCCCAGGTCGACATTCGCGACGCCAACGCGCCGCGCGCCTACAAGACCGGCGAGGAAGTCTACAAGGCCGTCTGCTCGGCCTGTCACGCCACCGGCTCAGCAGGCGCCCCGAAATTCACCAACTCCGCCGACTGGGCGCCACGCATCGCGCAAGGCTTCGACACGCTCTGGCACACCGCCTTGACCGGCAAGGGTGCGATGCCGGCACGCGGCGGCACCAGCCCGGACGACTATAGCGACTACGAAATTGCCCGCGCCGTCGTCTATATGGCGAACAATTCGGGCGCCAGCTTTGCCGAACCGCCGGTGCCCACCGCGGCGCAAGCGGCGTCAGGCGCGACCGCGGCGGCGGCCCCCGCGTCCGGCGCCACTGCCGACGCAGGCACAGCGGCGTCCCAGGCAGCGGCGGCGCTGGCCGCGATTGCCAGCGCACCGGCAGCCGCGCCCAGCGGCGCGACCGAGAGCGCGGACGCTTCGCAGGCCGGCAAGGTGCTTTACCAGACGGTCTGCCAGGCGTGTCACGCCGCCGGGGTCCTGAATGCGCCGAAGTTCGGCGACAAGGATGCGTGGGCGCCGCGTCTCAAGGACCCAATGGACACGATTTACAACTACGCCCTGCATGGCAAGGGCGCGATGCCGCCTAAAGGCGGGTCGAACGCATCCGATGCCGACGTGAAGGCAGCTGTTGACTACATGATCAGCGCGGCAAAATAAGCGGCGGGTGGCGCGGCGGCTTTAGCTTCGACACCAGCCAGCAAGACTTGCAGACTAAAAAGAAATCCCTGCAACGTGACAACAACACGGGCAGGGATTTTTTACGTTCAGGCGTTGCTCCGTGGCGCAACGGGCATGGCGGGCACAGCGAAGGCACGGACAAAAGCCAGCGCCGGGATCGACCCGGCCAGCGCCTCAAGATGCTCACGCAGCGCGGCGGGCGCCAGCCACGGATAACTCAACCCTTCCTGCAACGCCGCCAGCAAGTCGCCTTCAGGATCGGGCACCACATCCATCCGCTCGATGTGGATATGAAAAGCGCTCACGCGCCCGGCATCCGCCGTCGCATCCGAACCGAACGTCCACCGGTACACCCCATGCCCGACGCGCAACGCCTGCGTCGCCGGCTCGCGCATCACCACGAGCCACGGCAACGCTTCGATCACGTCGTTCACCACCGCCAGCGAATCGCACACATAGTAGGTACGGCACTGCGCATACTGCGCTCCGAAATCGCTGACCAGCGTCCTCGCGATCGCCGCCGTCCCGACCGTGCGGGCCGGGAACGCGATATTCGAGGTTGCGAGAGAAAAGGTGAGAACGGCGTCGGACGCGAACACTTCGGCGATGCGCTCGGCACGCGTGTTGTCCTTCGCGTCAATATAGGTTTCGAGCGCGCTGCGGTAGCGCGCGAGCGGCAAACTGGTCATGCGGGCGGATCTCCGTTGAGCGGGCCGCGCCACTGTAGCGTGCCGCCGCTCCGGCAGCGCCGATGGACCTGCCGCAAGCGGGGTCTTGCCGAAGAACCCCGCCGCCATCCTGCTCAAGGCTTCTGCAGCAACGCCTTCAAACTCGCCAGCCGGTCCTTCGGCGACATCGGCGCTTCCTCAGCCGTCGGCGGCGGCGCCTCGTCCAGCCCCATTTCGGGAATGAAGCGCGACGGTTCGCACACCACCGTCTCCCGCGCCCGCTTGCGCTTCTTGCACCAGTTCAGATGCAAGCTGCGCTGCGCCCGCGTAATCGCCACGTACATCAGGCGGCGTTCTTCCTCGATGCGGGCATCGTCGATCGGCGCATCGTCCGAGCCGCCTCGGTGCGGCATGATGCCTTCCTCGACGCCCACCAGAAACACGTGCGGATACTCGAGTCCCTTCGACGCGTGCACGGTGGAGAGCCGCACCGCGTCCGGATCTTCCTCTTTGCCTTCGAGCATCGACATCAGCGCGACCGTCTGGATCAGCCCCAGCAGGTTCTTGCCGGTGTCGGCGAGGCCGTCCGCATTGTCGTAGCCGGTGGCTTCGCTGCCCGCCTCGGGCTCGGGCTTGGTGCCCTTGCGTTTCAACCACTCGATAAACTCGAGCACGTTCTGCCATTTCGACTGCGCCTGGCGCTCGTCGAACGCGTCGTACAGGTAGGCTTCGTAGTGGATCGCGTCCATCAGGTCGTTGAGCACCTCGCTGGCGGGATCTTTTTCCGCGCGGTCGGTGAGGCGCTGCATGAAATCGCAGAAGGTCCGCAGCGGCTCGACCTGGCGCGCCGACAAGCGCGCCTCGATGCCGCCCATATACACCGCCTCGAACAGCGACACTTTCGCCTGACCCGCAAACGACCCAAGCGCTTCCAGCGTCGTATTGCCCACGCCGCGCCGTGGCGTGGTGATGGCGCGGATGAACGCGGGATCGTCGTCGGCATTGGCGATCAGGCGCAGATACGCGCAGATATCCTTGATCTCCGCCTTGTCGAAGAACGATTGCCCGCCCGACAGCACATAGGGAATCCGCTCGCGCCGCAGCACCTGTTCGAAGATGCGCGCCTGGAAATTGCCGCGATACAGGATCGCGTAGTCGCGAAACTGCGCGCGCCGCTCGAACTTGTGCGCCGACAACCGGAACACCACGGATTCGGCTTCGTGCTCTTCGTCGTTGCAGCCTGTCACGGTAATCGTGTCGCCCATGCCGTGTTCGGACCACAGCTTCTTCTCGAACAGCTTCGGATTGTTGGCGATCACGTTGTTGGCAGCGGTCAGAATCCGTACCGTCGACCGGTAGTTCTGCTCCAGCTTCACCAGATGCAGTTTCGGAAAGTCCTTGCCGAGCTGCGCGAGGTTTTCCAGCGTCGCGCCGCGCCAGCCGTAGATGGCCTGGTCATCGTCGCCCACCGCCGTGAACGCGGCGCGCGGGCCAGCCAGTTGCTTCAGCAGCTCGTACTGGCACGCATTCGTGTCCTGGTACTCGTCGATCAGCAGATAGCGCAGCTTGTTCTGCCAGCGCTCGCGCACCTGTTCGTTCCTGGCGAAGAGTTCGGCGGGCAGGCGGATCAGATCGTCGAAGTCCACCGCCTGATACGCGTGCAGCGTGGCGACGTAGTTGCGGTAGACAATCGCCGCCTGATGCTCGTCCTCGTTCGCCGCGATCGCCATCGCCTCTTCCGGCATGATCAGGCCGTTCTTCCACAGCGAGATGATCGACTGGATCTTGCGGATGAAGCCCTTATCGGTGGAGCCGACCTGCTCCTGGATCATGCCGAAGCAGTCGTCCGAATCCATGATCGAGAATTGCGGCTTCAGGCCGACGTGCTCCGCTTCCTGGCGCAGAATCTGCACGCCGAGCGAGTGGAACGTGCACACCGTCAACTGATTGACGGGCACCTTGCGGCCTTCCTTGCCGGGCGTCGTCAGCGTCTTGCCTTCGAGCAGTTTGCCGACGCGCTCGCGCATTTCCGCAGCGGCCTTGTTCGTGAAGGTGACGGCCGCAATATGGCGCGGCTCGAAACCTTTGACTTCGATCAGGTGCGCAATCTTCTGCGTAATCACGCGCGTCTTGCCGCTTCCTGCGCCGGCGAGCACAAGACAAGGACCATCGAGATAGCGCACCGCTTCGTTTTGAGCGGGATTCAGGCCTGCAGACATCGTGTGTGGGCGGGGGTGTAGCGGTTGAGGGCGCGGTGCGGTGCTGCGATGGACCTGCCGGCCAATCCGTCTCGCGCGAGAGCAGCGATGTTAACACGAACACCTGACGAACCCCGTGACACGCCCTCGCCCAAGTCCTCCCGCGCGAGGCATGCCACAATGACAGGCCACGCGCCGCCGCCGCGGTGGCAAAGCGGCGCGCCTTCTTGCAGGAAACTCACATGTCTGCACCGCTCAAAACAGGATTGATGGGTTACGGTTTCGCCGGCGCGACCTTCCACGCGCCGGTCATCGAACACTGCGGCCGGGCCACCGTCGCCGCGATTGCGACCAGCAAGGCCGAGCAGGCCCGCGCCGACTATCCGCGCGCCGCCGTCGTGTCGGACCTCGACGCACTGCTCGCGCTCGACGATATCCAATGCGTGGTGATCGCCACGCCGAACGACACCCATTTCGAACTCGCCAAACGCACGCTCGAAGCCGGCAAGCACGTCGTGGTCGACAAGCCAGTCACGCTGACGGCCACCGAAGCGCTCACGCTCGCCAACCTGGCGCTGGCGCACGGCCTCACCTTTGCGCCGTTTCACAACCGCCGCTGGGACGGCGATTTCCTCACCGTTCGCGACTTGCTGGCGAGCGGCGAGCTGGGCCGCATCACCCACTACGAGTCGCACTTCGACCGCTTCCGTCCGGATGTGCGGCCGCGCTGGCGCGAGGAAGCGTCGCGCGGCGGCGGCCTGCTGTTCGATCTCGGGCCGCATCTGATCGACCAGGCGCTCACGCTGTTCGGCACGCCGGCCACCGTATCGGCGACGGTCAAGACCCATCGCGACGGCGGCGGCGCGCCCGACTATGTGCATCTGCAACTCGGCTATGCCGATCTCGAAGTCGTGCTGCACGCGAGCGCCCTCACCGCGCTGGCGCCGCCGCGCTTCGCCATCGACGGCACGCGCGGCAGCTACGTCAAACGCGAACTCGACACCCAGGAAGATCAGTTGAAGGCCGGCCTGCGCCCCGGCGACGCCGGTTTTGCCGGCGGCAATGCAGCAGGCCTGCTGCGGGTGCTCGACGCCGCGGGTCAGGAGGTCGAACGTGCCCTGCCGACCCGCGACGGCGACTACGTCGGCTTCTATCGCGCGCTCGCGGCCACCATCCTCGACGGCGAGCGTTTCCCGGTCAGTCCGCAGGATGCTGTCGACGTCATGACGATCATCGAACTGGCCGCGCGCAGCGAGGCGGAAGGCTGTCGTCTGCCGTTCGAACGAATCCGCTGAGATTGCCGCCCAAGTCAGCACAATTCACGACTTACATGCCAGCAGCCGCTGCTAACAGTTCCGAAAGGAACGCCCCGTTACAATATATTGCCGTTTTCAGGTCATCGTGTAGCAGCGGCTAGCCGTTGCTACACGGTATCGATCTGAGCATCGATCACAAAAGATGACGACAAGACAAGGAGTGGGTATGCAACGTTTCATCCGTGCGCTGGCTGGTTTGGCGCTGGCTTCCTCGCTGGCCGCTTGCGTGGTCTCGCCGCCTCCGCAGGCGCCGGCGCCGCACCCTGACCAGCACGAAATCGCCATTGAGCGCCTGAATCAGGTTTTTGGCCGCATCGACAACCTGAACCGCCGCATCGACAATCACGTCAATCAAGGCTACTACCCGCCCCCGCAAGGCGGCGCACTGCATCACCGCCTCGACGTGATCCGTCAGGAAGCGCACGACATGTCGGCTCAGCATGGTGGCGGCCTGTCCGGCGACGAACAGCGCGTGCTGAACCAGGAACTCGACGGCGCAGCTCACGCAATCGGCGAGTAAGCCTGCAGCAATCTGCTGTCACGGCAAAGGCGCGGGAGTCACTCCCCGCGCTTTTTTTTGGCGCGCGCCAAGCGCAGCGCGCCGCCGCGCCACGCTGCGAAGCCTTCAATTGACAAGCCTGTGGGCCTCGCGTACATTCGCCGCACGCGTCGGGAGAGCGCGCTGGCCGCCATGTTTTTAGCAGGCCGCGCCGCCGAAGGGGCACACCCGCAAACTCTCAGGCAAAAGGACCGACCGCGTCGAAAAACCCGTCTGATTCCGGCATGTTCCGGGCTTTCTTCAGACACCGGTTTTTCGCACTCTGGAGAGCGGCAGTAGCCAGCGGTCTCGACTCTCGTCGAACCAGGCAGGCTGCCCACCGAAGGGGCGCGCGTTTCACCGTGACGGCTTGCAAAGCATTGCAAATCCGCACGGCGGCGCAATCTCTCAGGTATCGAGGACAGAGGGGTCATGCATGGCATCGCTCGCAGGCATTCTTGCCGCGAGGGATCAAACCGCATGGCCTTTTTGCTATCCGTCGAATTGCCTGAGGCCCTGATGACCGAACTCAAACACACCCCGCTTAACGCCACCCATCGCGCGCTGAAAGCCCGCATGGTCGATTTCGGCGGCTGGGACATGCCCGTCAACTACGGCTCGCAAATCGACGAACACCACGCCGTGCGCAGCGACGCCGGCATGTTCGACGTGTCGCACATGTGCGTGGTCGATTTCACCGGCGAGCGCGTGCGCGCCTTCTTCGAACACGCGCTTGCCAACAATGTCGGCAAGCTGCAAACGCCGGGCCGCGCGCTCTATTCCTGCCTGTTGAACCCGAACGGCGGTGTGATCGACGATCTGATCGTCTATTACTTCAGCGAGACGCACTTCCGCCTCGTCGTCAACGCCGGCACCGCCGAGAAAGACGTCGTCTGGTTCAGCCAGCTCAACACCGAAGGCAGCTACGGCCTGACCATCGCGCCGCGCCGCGATCTGTCGATCGTCGCCGTGCAAGGTCCGAATGCGCGCGAAAAAGTCTGGCAAGTCGCGCCGTCCAGCCGCACCTCGACCGAACTACTCAAGCCGTTTAACGCCGCAATCGTCGACAACACGCCGTTTGGCGAATTGATGATTGCCCGCACCGGCTATACCGGCGAAGACGGTTTCGAAATCGTGCTGCCGGCCACTTCCGTATGCGAGTTCTGGGACGCGCTGCAGCGCCAGGGCGTGCGCCCGGCCGGTCTCGGTGCACGCGACACGCTGCGCCTCGAAGCCGGCATGAACCTGTACGGCCAGGATATGGACGACAACGTCTCGCCGCTCGACGCCGGCCTCGCCTGGACCGTGGATCTGACCTCGCCGCGCGACTTCGTCGGCAAGGCGAAGCTCGAAGCCGACGGTTGCCGCTCCGCGTTCGTCGGCCTGATCCTGCAAAAGGAAAACGGCAAGGCAGGCGGCGTGCTGCGCGCCCATCAGAAGGTCGTCACGCCTTACGGCGACGGCGAAATCACCAGCGGCACGTTCTCGCCCACCATGCAGGAATCCATCGCCTTCGCACGTGTGCCGAAGGACGTGAAACCCGGCGATATCGTCCACGTGCAAATCCGTGATAAAGCCCTTCCCGCAAGCGTGGTAAAACTGCCGTTCGTGCGCAACGGCAAAGTGCTTGCTGCTTAAGCGTCGTCGCGTGCGCTTTCTCTTTTAAGTCAATACCGAACACACCGCATAGGAGCATCCGATGAGCATCCCGGCCGATCTGAAATACACCGAATCGCACGAATGGGTCCGCACCGAAGCAGACGGCACGCTGACGGTCGGCATCACCGACCACGCGCAAGAAGCGCTCGGCGACATCGTCTTCTTCGAAGTCCAGGAACTGGGCAAGACCGTCAGCGCCGGCGACACCGTCGCGGTCATCGAATCCGTGAAAGCCGCTTCCGATATCTACGCGCCGGTCTCGGGCGAAATCATCGAAGCGAACACGACCGTCGCCGACACCCCGGACGCCGTCAACACGACGCCGTACGAAAGCTGGCTGTTCAAGATCAAGCCGGCAGCGGACGCAACGCATGACCGCCTGATCGACGCCGACGCGTACAGCAAGTCGATCGGCGCCTAAATATTTAACCGTCAGGTGCGGCGTCCGCTGAACGCGGACGGCCGCACCGCCAGGAACACCTCATGAAGCTCGAACACCCGGATCGTCTGATGAACCGCACTCCTCTCTCGCTCGCCGCGCTCGAAGTGCATGACGCCTTCGCTGAACGGCACATCGGCCCGGATTCGGCCGACCAGCAAGCGATGCTCGAAGCCCTCGGCTTCGCCTCGCGCGCCGCGCTGATCGACGCCGTGATTCCGCAGACGATCCGCCGCAGCGAAACGCTGCCGCTCGGCCCCTTCGCCCAACCGAAGAGCGAAGCCGAAGCGCTCGCCGCGCTGCGTGAACTGGCGGACAAGAACCAGGTGTTCCGCTCGTATATCGGACAGGGCTATTACAACGCGCACACCCCGACGGTGATCCTGCGCAACGTCCTCGAAAACCCGGCGTGGTACACGGCTTACACGCCGTATCAGCCGGAAATCTCGCAAGGCCGTCTCGAAGCGCTGCTGAACTTCCAGCAGATGATCATCGATTTGACCGGCCTCGCCATTTCCAACGCGTCGCTGCTCGACGAGGCGACCGCCGCCGCCGAAGCCATGACGCTGCTGCAGCGCGTGGGCAAGCCGAAGTCGAATATCTTCTACGTCGCCGACGACGTGCTGCCGCAAACCATCGAAGTGGTGAAGACGCGCGCCATCCCGGTCGGCATCGAAGTGAAGGTCGGTCCGGCTGCGGAGGCCGCGAACGCCAACGCGTTCGGCGTGCTGCTGCAGTACCCCGGCGTGAACGGCGATGTGCGCGACTACCGCGCGCTCGCTGAAGCGATCCATGCAGCGGGCGGCCATGTGGTCGTTGCCGCCGATCTGCTCGCCCTCACCATGCTCACTCCCCCGGGCGAATGGGGCGCGGACGTGGCCGTCGGCAATACGCAGCGTTTCGGCGTGCCGGTCGGCTTCGGCGGCCCGCACGCGGCGTACCTTGCCGTGCGCGACGAATTCAAGCGGCAAATGCCGGGCCGTCTGGTCGGCGTGACCGTCGATGCCCAAGGCAAGCCCGCCCTGCGTCTCGCGCTGCAAACGCGCGAACAGCACATCCGCCGCGAAAAGGCGACCTCGAACGTGTGTACCGCGCAAGCGTTGCTCGCGATCATGGCCAGCATGTACGCGGTCTATCACGGCCCGCACGGCCTGAAGACGATCGCCCAGCGCGTGAACCGCATCGCTGCGCTGCTTGCAGCCGGTGCGAAAAAACTCGGCTACACGCTCGTCAACGAAACCTTCTTCGACACGCTCACGTTCGAAACCGGCGCCCGTACCCAGGCGCTGCATGACGCCGCGACTGCGAAGCGCATCAACCTGCGCCGCGTGAGCGACACACGCGTGGGCATCTCGATCGACGAAACCACCAAGCGCAGCGACCTGGCCGATCTGCTGGCAGCGTTCGCGCAAGCGGCGTTCGTCGACGAAGCGCCGCAAATCGACGCGCTCGACGCCGAACTGCCGGTGGAAAGCACGATGCCGGCGGCGCTCGAACGCACCAGCGCGTACCTCACGCACCATGTGTTCAACCGTCATCATTCGGAAACGGAAATGCTGCGCTACCTGCGCAGCCTCTCCGACAAGGATCTGGCGCTCGACCGCTCGATGATCCCGCTCGGCTCCTGCACGATGAAGCTGAACGCGACCTCGGAGATGCTGCCGGTCACCTGGCCCGAGTTCGGTCAGATTCACCCGTTCGCGCCGGCTGAGCAAACCGTCGGCTACCGCGAAATGATCGATCAGCTCGAGCAGATGCTGGTGGCGGCAACCGGCTACGCGGCGGTCTCGTTGCAGCCGAACGCCGGCTCGCAAGGCGAATACGCGGGTCTGTTGATCATCCACGCGTACCACGCTTCGCGCGGCGAAGGTCATCGCAACGTCTGCCTGATTCCCGCTTCGGCGCACGGCACGAACCCGGCGTCGGCACAGATGGCCGGCATGCAGGTCGTCGTGGTGGCTTGCGACGCGCAAGGCAACGTCGATATCGAAGACCTGAAGGCGAAGGCCGCGCAACACGCGGACAAGCTGGCCGCGATCATGATCACGTACCCGTCGACGCACGGCGTGTTCGAAGCGAACGTGCGCGAAATCTGCGAAATCGTGCACGCGCACGGCGGCCAGGTGTATGTGGACGGCGCGAACATGAACGCGATGGTCGGCCTCACGGCGCCGGGCCAGTTCGGCGGCGACGTCTCGCACCTGAACCTGCACAAGACTTTCTGCATTCCGCACGGCGGCGGCGGCCCGGGCGTCGGTCCGGTCGCGGTCGGCGCGCACCTCGCGAAGTTCCTGCCGAACCAGGTTTCGTCGGGCTATGAACGCACGCCTGACGGCATCGGCGCAGTCTCCGCCGCGCCTTACGGCTCCGCTTCGATCCTGCCGATCTCGTGGATGTACATCGCAATGATGGGCGCGAAGAACCTCACCGCTGCCACCGAAACCGCGATCCTCAACGCCAACTACGTCGCCAACAAGTTGGCGCCGCACTACCCGGTGCTGTACTCGGGCCCCGGCGGATTGGTCGCGCACGAGTGCATTCTCGATCTGCGTCCGCTCAAGGAAACCAGCGGCATCACCGTCGACGACGTCGCCAAGCGCCTCGCCGACTACGGCTTCCACGCCCCGACGATGAGCTTCCCGGTGCCGGGCACGCTGATGGTCGAGCCGACCGAATCGGAATCGAAGGAAGAACTCGACCGCTTTATCGAAGCGATGATTGCGATCCGCGAGGAAATCCGCGCCGTCGAAGAAGGCCGCTCGGACCGCGAAGACAATCCGCTCAAGCATGCGCCGCACACCGCGGCCGTCGTGATTGCCGACGACTGGAAGCATGCGTATACGCGCGAAACCGCCGCATACCCGCTGCCGTCGCTGATCGCGAAGAAGTATTGGCCGCCTGTCGGCCGTGCAGACAACGTGTATGGCGACCGCAATCTGTTCTGCTCCTGCGTGCCGATCGCGGATTACGCGTAACGCCGCCGCAGTAGCTGCCTTGAACCGCGCACCGCCTTACGGCGGCGTGCGGTCCTGTCGTTCGCGCCCGGGAACGGCTAACATCACACACCGAATCAGCCCAACGAAGGAGTTTCGCATGGTGCGAAAGGTGCTAATGATGGAAAGCCGGAGCTATTCACGGCGCATGCCGTCCTGGCAGGCCGCGGGCACGCCGCTCGCGACCCTGCTGCTGGTGTGCGGCGCCGTCATGCTGCCGGTGCGGCACGCCCGCGCAGCGATGAATTTTTGTGCAGCGCCTGCGCTGCAAACCAGCGAGCGCACGAATGCCGATCCCGGCGTCAAGGCACTGGTCGCCAATGTGGAAGCGCATCTGAACGAGCCTGCGCACGCCGTGGCGAAGCTGCATACCGAAGGCACCTTGCCGCACGAAGGTATCTACGATCAGAGCGTCGAAGCCGAGAAGGATCTCGACCTGCTGCGCGACGCCGCGCTGGCCTGGCGCGCCACCAGCGACGATCGCTATCTGAAGCTGGTCGACCGTCTGCTGTACGCCTGGGTGACCACCTATGAGCCGAGCTTCAACCCGATCGACGAAACCCATTTCGAAGGCCTGATCCTCGCCTACGACATGACCGCGAGCGCGCTGCCGGTGAAAACGCGTAACGCGTCGATGGCGTTTCTGACGAAACTCGGCAACGGTTACATCGCGCAGATCGACGCGCAGCCGCGCCCGCTCACCGGCACGTTTCGCAACAACTGGCAGAGCCACCGGGTCAAGCTGATTGCGATGGCCGCCTTCACGCTCGACAACCGCAAGATGATCAATGGGGCGCAGCGGCTGTTTGTCGAGCACATTGGCGACAACATCGAGCCGGACGGTTCGACGATCGACTTCCAGGAACGCGATGCGCTGCATTACGTGACCTACGATCTGCAGCCGCTCGTGACGGCGGCGCTGGCGGCGCGCCGCCACAACCGCAACTGGTTGCCGGAGAAAGCCATCAACGGCGCGACGCTGGCCGCCGCGCTGAACTGGCTGACGCCGTACGCGGTGGGCACGAAGACGCATGAGGAATTTGTGCATTCGAACGTATCGTTCGATGCAAAACGTCGCGAAGCCGGCTTGCCTGGCTATTCGGGCGAGTGGGATCCGAAGAACGCGACCGAACTGTTTCACCTGGCAGCGCGGCTCGATGGCCGCTATACGCCGATCGCGCTGCGGCTGGCGCCGACGCCGCCCGCATGGCTGGCCGTGTGCCTGCCGTTGCCGGCACGTTAAACCGATACTTCTATTTGCAGGAGCAGTAATGGCAGTCAGTGTGTTCGACCTTTTCAAAATCGGCATTGGGCCGTCCAGTTCGCATACGGTCGGGCCGATGCGCGCGGCGCTGATGTTCGTCCAGGGGCTCGAGCGCGACGGACTGCTGACGCGCACGGCTTCTGTGAAGGTGGACCTGTACGGCTCGCTCGGCGCGACCGGCAAGGGCCACGGCACCGATCGCGGCGTGATGCTCGGCCTGATGGGCGACGCGCCGGATACCGTCGACCCGGACACGATCGCGCAGCGCCTAGAAGCCGTGCGCACCTCGCGCACGTTGGCGCTGCTCGGCACGCACCCGGTGCCGTTCGTGCAGAAGGACCACATTTCGTTTTATCGCCAGGCGCTCACCGAGCATCCGAACGGGCTCAAGCTGCGCGCGTTCGATGCGCAAGATGAGACGTTGCGCGAATCGACGTATCTGTCGGTCGGCGGCGGCTTCGTGGTTACGGCGGGCGCGCCGAATACCAAGGTGCTGAGCGCCGTCGATCAGTTGCCTCATCCGTTCCGCAGCGGCAATGAGCTGCTCGCGCTGTGCAAGGCCACCGGCAAGAGCATCGCGCAGTTGATGTGGGAAAACGAGCGCGTGTGGCATACCGAAGAGGAGACACGCGCGGGTCTGCTGAAGATCTGGGACGTGATGCAGTCGTGTGTGGCGCGCGGGTGCGGCATCGGCAATCCGGATGCGGACGGCAATCTGCCCGGGCCGTTCCAGGTGAAGCGGCGCGCGCCGCAGTTGTACCGTTCCTTGTCCGGCAACCCGGAACTGGCGTTGCGCGATCCGCTGTCGATGGTGGACTGGATCAATCTGTACGCGATTGCCGTCAATGAAGAGAATGCGGCGGGCGGACGGGTGGTCACGGCGCCGACCAACGGCGCGGCCGGCATCATTCCGGCGGTGCTGCATTACTACACACGCTTTATGCCGGGCTCGAACCAGCAAGGTGTGATCGATTTTCTGATGACGGCTGCGGCCATCGGCATTCTGTACAAGCTGAATGCGTCGATTTCGGGTGCGGAAGTGGGCTGCCAGGGTGAAGTGGGCGTGGCCTGCTCGATGGCAGCGGGCTCGCTCGCGGCGGTCATGGGCGGCACGCCGGAACAGGTCGAGAATGCGGCTGAAATCGGCATGGAACATAACCTTGGGCTGACCTGCGATCCGGTCGGCGGCATGGTGCAGATTCCGTGCATCGAGCGTAACGCGATGGCGTCGGTGAAGGCGGTCAATGCAGCGCGGATGGCGCTGCGTGGCGACGGTAGTCACTATGTGTCGCTCGATTCCGTCATCAAGACGATGCGCGAAACCGGCGCGGATATGAAGACCAAGTACAAGGAAACCTCGCGCGGCGGGTTGGCGGTGAATATCGTCGAATGTTGATGTCGGAGCGGGGTAGTTAAGCCGCGTGGCGTGCGGCTTTCGCTCTCTATTTGAATCGCGGCGAGTGCTCGCTTGCAGCGCCGAACCTCACTGAGTCGCGGCGAATATCTGCTTGCCGCGCCACGCCGTTACCGCGCTGCGGCATTGCCTTTCCAGTGACACCGGCTGCCGAGTCGGCGTAAGCTGTCGAAGCCCGTCGGCCCCACGTGGCCGACCAGCCGACCGACGACCCGACTGGAGGCTTCATCGCAATGCCGCTGCCGAACATGCCTGCTTCCGCCACCACCACTGGTGCGCGCCTTGTAGTCGATGCCCTGCTGACGCACGGTGTCGAACGTGTTTTCTGTGTACCCGGCGAGAGTTTCCTTGCCGTACTGGATTCGCTGCACGACGAGACCGAACGCATTCAGACCGTTGTCTGCCGGCACGAAGCCGCGGCGGCCAATATGGCCGAAGCGGTCGGCAAGCTGACCGGCCGTCCCGGCGTGGCGCTGGTCACGCGCGGCCCCGGCGCCACACATGCCTCGATCGGCGTACACACCGCGTTCCAGGATTCGACGCCGATGATCCTGCTGATCGGCCAATGCGCACGCGAGCATCTGGACCGCGAGGCTTTCCAGGAAATCGACTATCGACGCATGTTCGGCCAGATGGCGAAGTGGGTCGCGCAGATCGATGACCCGCGGCGCATTCCCGAATATCTCAGTCATGCATTCCATACGGCCACCTCCGGACGGCCTGGCCCGGTTGTGCTGTCGTTGCCGGAAGACGTGTTGAGCGATGCGTGTGCTGCGATGCCTGGCGCGCCTGCGTATCACCGGGTGGCGGCGTCGCCGTCGGCTGCGCAGATCGATCAGCTTCGCTCGTTGCTCGAACGCGCGCAGCGTCCCATGGTGATTGCCGGCGGCAGCGGCTGGACGCCTGCAGCGTGTGCCGATCTGCAGCGCTTCGTCGAAAGCTGGCAGTTGCCGGTTGGCCTCGCGTTCCGCTTTCAGGACACGCTCGACAACGAGCACCCGAACTACGCGGGCGATGTGGGCCTCGGCATCAACCCCGCGCTGGCCAAACGCATCAACGACGCTGACCTGCTGCTCGCGTTCGGACCGCGCCTGGGAGAAGCGACAACCGGCGGCTACACGCTGCTCGATATTCCGAAGACCAGGCAGACGCTGATTCATGTGCATCAAGGCGCAGAGGAGTTGGGCCGCGTGTACGCCGCGGACCTGCCGATCGTATCCGGGATGCCGGAACTCGCCGCGCTGCTGGCGACGCTAAAACCGGCGGGAACACCGGCTTGGGCAGGCAGTGCGGAAGAGGCTCACCGCGCGTATCTGGACTGGCGGGTGCCACGCCCGATTCCCGGCGACGTGCAGATGGGCGAAGTGATCCAGCAACTACGCGCGCATTTGCCCGAGGACGCGATCGTCACCAACGGCGCCGGCAACTACGCCACGTGGCTGCATCGGCACTTCTCATACCGGCATTTCCGCTCCCAACTTGCGCCGACCAGCGGCGCAATGGGCTACGGCGTGCCGGCGGCGATTGCGGCGAAGTCGCTCTATCCGCAACGCGCGGTGGTGGCGCTGGCGGGCGACGGTTGTTTCATGATGTCTGCCCAAGAACTGGCGACGGCGATGCAGTACGACCTGCATGTGCTGTTCATCGTCGTGAACAACAGTCACTTCGGCACGATCCGCATGCACCAGGAACGGCACTATCCGAACCGCGTGCATGGCACAGGCCTCACCAATCCCGATTTCGCGGCGTTCGCGCGCTCATTCGGCGCGCATGGTGAGACGGTGGAACGCACCGATGATTTCCTGCCGGCGCTCGAGCGCTCGCTGGCGGCGAAACGCGCGGCGGTGATCGAGATTCGCATGCCGCAGGAGGCGAGCACGCCTGGCGCAACCTTGGAGCAGATTCGGGAGCAGGGGCGCAGGCTGCGGGGTGAGGCGAAATAACGGGTGATAGGACGGTCCTGCTTACCTGGGCCTTCGAACGCGCTAGCGGCGCTCCGCCGCCGCTAGGCGGAAATCACAGACAAGGCGCTGAGCTCCCTCATGAGAGCCGGTTTGCGCGCTTCGACGACGTCCGCCTGGATCTGGTAGATGACGGACTTCAGCACTTCCGTTTGATTCATCGCCGTCTCCTCAGTGAGCGTTTTGATGTCTTCGGCGATGCGCGGCGTCACCTTCATCGAGAGGCGCCTGCGTGTTGCTCCACGTTGCTCCTTGAAGCGTGCCACGGCTGAACGATGCGCCTTCAGCAACCGCGCTCTGGGATATTCGCCGGAGGCAAAGCGATGCAGGTACAAGGTCATTAGAACCTTGCGAAACTCGGTGGAACTCTCGCTATCAATCGTGTAGGCGGCGAAGTCAAGCATGTCGAGATAAATGGCGGGCAGTTGCGCTTCGATGGACTTCGCTTCCTTCAGACGCGCTTCGCGAATAGCCGGCGTGGACTGGGCCGGAATAGCGACGACTTGATCGCACAGGTCGCAGACCGCAACAAGGATGTCTTTCACCTCGCCCTTACCGCCACTAAACGGCACATCGCGCCGGGCGAAGGTCGTGCTCACGATCTGCTTGCAACTGTGGCAGATCGCCTTGCTCTTCTCGCCTTCTTCATACAGTTTCGTGTTCATGGCTCCGCTCACTGATGAACGCTGATAAACAGGGTGTCTGGATCGCCGACAAAGTAAAACTTCACGTACCAGCCACCTGACGCGATCACATGAACATCGACCGCCTCAATGCTGTGATGCGGCGACGATGTGTGCTGCGTCCCGTCGCTTTTGACGATCAGGCGCTCCACGAACTGCTGCGTCACGCTTCCCATGGCAAGCAGGTTTTTGACTTCGATGTCGTGACGCGACTCATGCTGAAACCTGCCGGACCTAAGCGCCGCGATGACCGCCCGCTTCACCTCGCTATATTTAACTGGCACCGTCAAAAGCACCTCCAAATTGTACGACAGTTATCGTACGAACTGTCAACTGCAACTTGTTCGTGGACACGTCACAATTGTTGAGGAGTTTTTATCAAACGGGGAGTCGTTCGAATGGCCAATGCGGGGCACAAGTGACGGGTGCGAGGTGCGAGGTGCGAGGTGCGAGGTGCGAGGTGCGAGGTGCGAGGTGCGGCAAAGGTTATGCCCAGCGGCGGAGCGCGGAGCGCAACGCTGGAACGGAAGAGTGCTTTGTCACTAAGTAGGGTGGTGCGAGGGCCGGTCTTCGTGCGGACCATTCCGTGTTGACCTAAGTGGCGGACACCTACAGGCTTGCGGTTGTCAGCCCGCTTTCTTTGCTTACTTTCTTTGCGGCGGCAAAGAAAGTAAGTGCCGCCCCGCACAGGGGCAACGCTAATAGACCGATAAGACAGCAAGGAAAGGCCAAAACAAAAAAAGAAAAGCCCCACGGACCAGAAGACCCGCAGGGCAACAACACTAAGCCAAACATCCAACGCGATAGAAACGGCTAAACAGCCAAACCCAAAGCGCCGTCAGGCAAAAAAAACCTTACTTCCCACCCACACTCTGCAAAGTAGCCCACTTCCCATCAACAACCTTATAAAGCGTGATCCCACCATTCTTAAGATCACCCTTGGTGTCATACTCAAGATGAGTAGTAGTAACAGCCGGCATATCGGTCTTGGCGAGGAAAGGCAAATACTTAGCCGGATCGGTGGAATTAGCCTTCTTCATGGCATCGAACATAGCCATAGCGCCATCATAGGCATACGGCGAATACGTCTGCACATCCTCATTAAAGCGCTTCTTGTACTTGGCAACGTAATCAGCACCACCAGGCATCTGCTCCAACGGCAACCCCGCGAGCGAAGCAACCGTCCCATTAGCCGCATCGCCAGCGAGCGACAGGAACGTCGGCGTATGCACCATCTCGCCGCCCATCAGCGGAGCCTTGATCCCCAGCGTCTTCATCTGCTTGACCATCGGAGCAGCTTGCGAATCCGCGCCACCGTAATAGATCAGGTCCGGGTTAGCCGACTTCAGCTTCGTCAGAATCGACTTGAAGTCAACAGCCTTGTCATTGGTGAACTCACGATCAACGATAGTCGCACCCGATGCCTTAGCAGCCTTCTCAAACTGATCAGCCAAACCCTGACCATAAGCAGTACGATCATCAACAATCGCGATCTTCTTCATGCCGAGGCTCTTCACCGCGAACGTGCCGGCCACCGAACCTTGCTGCGTGTCGGACGTCATCATCCGGAAGGTCGTCTTGAAGCCTTGTTGCGTGTACTCAGGCGCCGTCGCCATGGCGATTTCGGGGATGCCCGCGTTCGCGTAAATGCGCGAAGCCGGGATCGTCGTGCCCGAGTTGAAGTGACCGAGCATGCCCTTGATGCCGTCGTCCACCAGCTTCTGCGCGACGGTCGTACCGGTGCGCGGGTCAGCCTGGTCGTCGGCTGCGTCCAGCACGAAGCGCACCGGCTTGCCGCCGATCACCGGCTTGGTGGCGTTGATTTCTTCCACGGCCAGCGTGATGCCGTTCTGGAAGTCCTTGCCGTAGTGAGCCTGTGCGCCCGTCATCGGGCCCGCAAAGCCAACCTTCACGTCTTCGACCTGCTGTGCGTGTGCCGTCCCCGCCAGCGACATTGCTGCGACGAGCGCCGCGCCTGCCAGCTGTTTCATCTTGTGTTGCATAGCTTCTCCTTGGTACCAGGTGTGAGTGGAGCGGTTTCGGGGTCGCCGTACCGCTTCCTTTTATTGAATCGACCGTTAAAGGTTCGCTCAACCGATCGTCATCAAATTCGCATTACCGCCTGCTGCCGCGGTGTTCACGCTAACCGAACGCTCCGTCAGCAGACGTTCGAGCGCATAGTCCTCTTCGCCGCTTTCCAGCGCGCGCGCCGCCACGCCCTGCACCGAAACGATCGGGCCGGCGCGCTTGGCGACTTCCTTCACCAGCGCCAGCAGCTCGTCGCTGTCGCCTTCGAACAGCACTGCGTCGAACGGCGTGTCGGCGCTCTTCTTCACGCTCGCGTACGGCTTGAGCGCGGCAGGCAGCACCGACACCAGTTGCTCGCCGGCGGCGCCTTCGAACAGCGCGCGATTGCCGGTGGCCAACGCCGCCGCGAACTGCACGCGCACACCGCTTGCCGTCGACGCCACGCACAGCACCGTGCCGCGCGCGCCGAGCGTGTAGGTGTTGCGTTCGCCGGTCGGTCCGGGCAGCACGGCCGTCGCGCCCGCGAGGCCTTGTGACAGGTAGCCGTCGCAGCGCGCCGCCAATGACGCCTGGCGCTCGCTGATCAGCCAGTCACGCAGCACCGTCAGCGCCGAGGACGGATTGTCGCTGTTTTCCGCCGCCTGCGGGGTATCGGTGACAAGCGCCTGCGCCAGCGTTTTCGGCAACCCGGCCGGACGCGTCGCCAGCAGACGCTGCAGATACAGCGCGCCGCCGGCCTTCGGACCCGTACCCGAGAGGCCTTCGCCGCCGAACGGCTGCACGCCGACCACCGCGCCCACGACGTTGCGGTTCACATAGATGTTGCCCACATGCGCGCGGCTGATCACATGCGCGATCGTTTCGTCGATGCGCGTGTGGATGCCGAGCGTCAGGCCGTAGCCGGTCGCGCGGATCTGTTCGAGCAGCTTGTCGAGCGCGCTGCGGCGATAGCGCACCACGTGCAGCACCGGGCCGAATACTTCGCGCTTCAGTTCGTCGATGCTGTCGAGCTCGATCAGCGTCGGCGGCACGAAGGTGCCGGCAGTGGCGCCTTCCGGCATCGGCAGTTGCACGACCTTGCGGCCCTTGTCGCGCATCGAGACGATATGCGCGTCGATACCGCGCTTTGCGTCCACGTCGATCACCGGACCGACGTCGATCGAGAGGCGATCCGGGTTGCCCACGGCCAGCTCGCGCATCGCGCCGGTCAGCATTTCGAGCGTGCGCTCCGCGACGTCGTCCTGCAAACAGAGAACGCGCAGTGCGGAGCAGCGTTGGCCGGCCGAGTCGAACGCGGAGTTCAACACGTCCGCCACCACCTGTTCGGCGAGCGCCGACGAATCGACGATCATCGCGTTCTGGCCGCCGGTTTCGGCGATCAGCGGAATCGGCTTGCCATCGGCATCCAGACGGCTGGACAGCGTCTTGTTGATCAGACGCGCGACTTCCGTCGAACCGGTGAACATCACCGCCCGCGTACGGGCATCGGCCACCAGCGCCGCACCGACCGTTTCGCCGTCGCCCGGCAGCAGTTGCACCGCGCCGGCCGGCACGCCGGCTTCGCGCAGAATGCGCACGGCTTGCGCCGCGATCAGCGGAGTCTGTTCGGCCGGCTTCGCCAGCACCGTATTGCCGGCAGCCAATGCAGCCGCCACCTGGCCCATGAAAATCGCCAGCGGGAAATTCCACGGGCTGATACAGACGACCGGACCGAGCGGGCGATGCGTGTCGTTCGAAAACTCGGTGCGGATCTGCGCCGAGTAGTAACGCAGGAAGTCGATCGCCTCGCGAATTTCCGCCACGGCGTTCGGCAGCGACTTGCCCGCTTCGCGCACCACCAGACCCATCAGCGTATGCATCTGCGCTTCGAGCAGGTCGGCAGCACGCGCGAGGCAATCGGCGCGAGCTTCCACCGGCGTCGCCTGCCAGATCGGCGCGGCGGCCACGGCATGCGCAAGCGCGGCGCTCACGTGCTCCGAAGTGGCTTCGACAACGGTCCCGACCAGGTCGCGATGATCGGCCGGATTGCGCACGTCGCGCGACGTGCCTACGGCGATTTCGTTGTCTTCGAGCATCGGGGCCGCGCGCCACGGATGATGCGCGCTCGCCAAGAGCGCCGACGACAGCGACGCGAGACGATGTTCGTTCGACAGATCGAGGCCCATCGAATTGAGACGCTCGGCGCCATACAGATTGCGCGGCAGCGGAATCTTGGCGTGCGGCGCACCGAGCGGCACGATCTTCGAGGCTTCTTCGACCGGGTCAGCCACCAGCTCCTTGATCGCGACGTTTTCGTCTGCGATGCGGTTCACGAACGAGGTGTTCGCGCCGTTTTCCAGCAGACGCCGCACCAGATACGCCAGCAGCGTTTCGTGCGTGCCGACCGGCGCATACACGCGGCATGGCCGGTTCAGCTTGTCGCGTCCGGTGACTTCTTCATAGAGCGGCTCGCCCATGCCGTGCAGGCACTGGAACTCATACTGGCCGGGATAGTAATTCTGGCCCGCGAGGTGATAGATCGCCGACAGCGTATGCGCGTTGTGCGTGGCGAACTGCGGATAGACCGCATCCGGCGCGCCGAGCAGCTTCTTCGCACAGGCGAGGTACGACACGTCGGTGTAGATCTTGCGCGTGTAGACCGGATAGCCTTCGAGGCCGTCCACTTGCGCCCGCTTGATTTCGCTGTCCCAGTACGCACCCTTCACGAGGCGCACCATGATGCGGTGACGGCTGCGGCGCGCCAGATCGACGATGTAGTCGATCACGAACGGGCAGCGCTTCTGATACGCCTGGACCACGAAACCAATGCCGTTCCAGCCCGCCAGCTCCGGATCGAAGCACAGCGCTTCGAGCAGGTCGAGCGAGATTTCGAGGCGGTCGGCTTCTTCGGCATCGATGTTCAAACCGATGTCATAGCGGCGCGCGAGGATCGCGAGTGAACGCACGCGCGGCAGCAGTTCGTTCATCGTGCGTTCGTACTGCGAGCGCGAATAGCGCGCGTGCAGCGCCGACAGCTTGATCGAGATGCCCGGGCCTTCGTAGATGCCGCGTCCGCCGGCCGCCTTGCCGATAGCGTGGATCGCCTGCTCGTACGACGCGTAGTAACGCTGTGCGTCGGCTTCGGTGGTGGCCGCTTCGCCGAGCATGTCGTACGAGTAGCGGAAACCACGCGCTTCGAACTTGCGGCTGTTGGCGAGCGCCTCCGAGATGTTCTCGCCCGTGACGAACTGTTCGCCCATCAGGCGCATCGCCATGTCGACGCCCTTGCGGATCAGCGGCTCGCCGCCCTTGCCGATCAGACGCGTAAGCGCCGACGACAGACCCGTTTCGCTATTGGTCGTCACCAGCTTGCCGGTGATCATCAGGCCCCACGTGGCAGCATTGACGAACAGCGACGGCGCCTGGCCAACATGCGACTTCCAGTCGCCTTTGCTGATCTTGTCGCGGATCAGCGCGTCGCGGGTGGCGCGATCGGGAATCCGCAGCAGCGCTTCGGCGAGGCACATCAGCGCGACGCCTTCCTGGCTCGACAGCGAAAACTCGTGGATCAGCCCTTCGACGCCGCCGCCGCGGCTTTTGCCGCGCAGCGTTTCGACCAGCTTGCTCGCCAGCGCCTCGACGTCGTTGGCGAGATTCGACGGCAGGCGCGCCTGACCGAGCAGGAACGGCACGCATTCCGGCTCGGGACGACGGTAAGCCGCGGTGATCGCGGCACGCAGCACCGATTGCGGTTGCACGTTCTGCGCGAAGTCGAGGAACGGGTGTGAGGCGCCGTCCTCTTCGGATTCGACGCTCGCAGCGTCGGCCAGATCGGCCGAGCCATGCACGCCGGACAGCTCGGCGGGAAACTGGCCGTGCTCGATCCGTTCGAGGTAGGCGAAGATGGCCTGCTTGATCAGCCAGTGCGGAGTGCGTTCGAGACGGGTGGCGGCATCTTTCAGCCGGGAACGCAGGAGGTCGTCGACCTTGACGCCAAGGGTGGTGCTAGCCATGTTTCCTTCTTCAGATGCCAGCCAACCCGCACCGGCCAAAGACTAAAAAGTTGGCCGAATCGTACGCCTCCCAATAAAAAGGTGCAACCATTCAACCAGCATGGTTGCACCATTGGCAAAGCCTTGTGCCACCGGGGTTTGCGGCGGGTGGCGGCGCACCGGGCCGGCGTCATCCGGCCTCAGTACTTTCCCTTAGAAATTTCTTTTTTGACAACCCTTATCGAAATGCAAACCGTGCCGTTATCCAGTTCATGGATACGTAAAAAGTGCAGGTTACGGGGCTTCAAGGGGTGATCAAGATGGAAAAATTACTGGTAGTGGCAGGAATCTGGACGATGTGCGCCATGTGCGCGGTGTTCTTCATCCGCGGAGCAACCGCCTCGGTGGCGCGGGAAGCGGTCAGCACCCGCAGTTCCTCCGACGACGCACGCGGCGACGCCGTCCGGGAATAAGCGCCCTCAGGCGGGCGGCGCGAACTGGCCGCAGGCGTCCTCCGGCGAGACGAACCGGTCGTGCAGACGACAGAGCCGGCTCGCCGCCACGCTTGCCCCAAACCCTGAACTGAACACAGCGAGGCCCGGGATGCTCTGCTCAAGCGTTTCTCGATCGTCAGCGCGATACCGGCAGCCGGCGCAACTTGGCCGCCACGCACGCAGCGCCCGCGTGGCAGCCTCGGCGGCCTCGGCCCGTTGCGGGACTGCGCTCACGATCCCTGCCCCAAGCTATTCCAATACGATGCGAACACGTGCGCGGACAGCGCGTAGCCGATGGCGATATTGACGACGACGCCGGCCGTGAACGCGAGGAACGGCTTGACGCCGGTGGCGCTCAGCAGGCGCAACCGCGTCGTCAAGCCGATGCTCAGGAAGCAGAAAATGAACGCCCAGGTGCGCAGCGCGGTAATCGGCGCGACGAACTCCGGCGTCACCACCTTGCGGTAATCCGCCAGCGAATAGTGGCTCGCGATCCACGTCACGAGCGCCGACGCAATCACGAAGCCGATCACGAATTTCGGAAAGCGCGCCCAGATCTCGCCCGCATTTGCGGTGGCTTTGACGCCGCTGTCCTCGCTCTCCCAGCGCGTCGTTGCAACCAGCGCCAGCACGAACGCCCAGATGCCGATCCAGATGTCGCGGCCCACCACCTTCATCAGGGTGAACGCCTGCAACGAGGCTTCGGGCGCGCCGGCAATCGCACCGCCGGCATGCTTCGCAAAATCCCCATAGGCCTGGGCGGCAGCGATGCCGGCCGCATCCGCGAACTCCGACGTGCCGATCCAGGCGCCGGCAACCGCCGTCGAAAGTCCGAGCGAACGCGACACGAAAGGCAGTACGAAGATCATCACGATGGCCCACAGGATCACGAGCGTGATCGCCACCGAAGCCTGCTCGCGTTTGGCGCGCACGGCGCCCGCAATCGCAATGGCCGCCGACACGCCGCACACCGCGCCACCCACGCCGAGCACCGCGGCAAAGCGGCGCTCGAGGCCGAACGCCTTGCCGGCGAAGAAGATCACGAAGAACGTCACCAGCGAAACGATGCTCGCCTGCCCGACCGCGACCGGGCCGGCCCAGACGAGCAAGGTGAACGGCAGCGTCGCGCCGAGCAGCACGATCCCCACCTTGATGTAAAACTCGACGCGCAACCCCGCTGAGAACCATTCGGGCAACCGGAACACATTCGAGATCACCAGACCGAGCGCGAGTGCAACCAGCGGCGGCTCGAGGTTGTACTTCGACGCGTTGGTCCATGCACCCAGCGTGAAAATCAGCACGGAGACGACGAACAGGATCAGGAACGCAGGCAGGAAATGCGCGAGCCGCTGCTTCAAAGCAGCAAGGCTCACCCCGAACAGCACCGCAAAGACAACGAACAGCGCCACGTAATTCGGCAGATGCTTGAGCAGGTCCTGAGCGGCGAGACCCGGGTCCGACCATTTCGCCGGCGCAACCGCGAGCCATTTGATGCTGCTGCCTGAAGCGAACAAGGCCCACGCGACGACGATCACCAGCAGGCCGATCCAGACGGCCCACCAGTCTTCGGTGGCGAACAGGCCGCCGCCGCGCCTCGTAGCGGTCTCGTGGTTGGAATCGGGTTTCGCCGGTGCTGCGCCCGCCGGCAGGCTGTGATTGGTATCGCTCATCGCAAGGCCCCGAAAGGTGAGGTGCGTCGGCGCGGGAGAAGTTGGGATTGTTGTTGAAACTGCGCCGATTCGAGCGAAATATAGTCGAGCGGCTTTCAGAATTGAAACGACCTTTCGCTCTATGAATATGACTGAAAGGGATTTGCACGCACGGCGGTTTCCGGGGCGACTCGCGCTGAAAGTTCGTTGCGCCGGCAGAGACGGAGGCGGCTCGCCTCAGATATCGAGCGGATCGACTTCGAGATTCCAGCGCAGCACGCCCTTCAGGGTCCGCAACACGGGTTGCCAGGCGCGCAGCGTCGCCTGCAAGGCGGCCCGCGACGCGCTCTCGATCAGCAGTTGGGCCCGGTGCACATGCATCACCTTGACGATGGTCAGCGGCACCGCGTCGTAGACGGTCACGCGTTCGGCCGAGGGCATCTCCGCCAGCGACGCGGCCGCTTGCTGCAAAAAGACGAGCGCGGCTTCGAGAGTGCGCCCTTCGGCCCGCAACAAGGCCTGATAGACGAACGGCGGCAGATGGGCGTCGCGGCGCTCGGTCAGCGTGGAGTTCGCGAAACCGACATAGTCGTGCCGCGCGAGCGCGTGATACAGCGCGTGGCGCGGATAGCGCGTCTGCACCAGCACCTCGCCGGGCAACCCGGCGCGGCCGGCCCGGCCGCTCACCTGCATCAACTGGGCGAACAGCCGCTCGCTCGCGCGGAAATCGTGCGAAAACAGCGCCGTGTCCGCATTGAGCACGCCCACCAGCGAGACGCGCTGAAAATCGTGGCCTTTAGCGATCATCTGTGTGCCGACTAGGATGTCGACATCCCCGGCATGCACGTCCGAGAACAGCGCCTGCGCGCTGCCTTTGCGGCGCGTGCTGTCGGCGTCGATACGCAGCACGCGCGCCCCCGGCACTGCGCTCGCCAGCGTTTCCTCGACGCGCTGCGTGCCGCGCCCGAGCGGCGCAATGTCGACGTTGCCGCACTCCGGACACGAACGCGGGATACGCGCTTCCCAGCCGCAATGGTGGCAGCGCAGCGCCCGCTCCGGCTTGTGCAGCACGACATAGGCGCTACAGCGCGGACAACCCGCCACCCAGCCGCAGGCGTCGCAGGCGAGCTGCGGCGCGTAGCCCCGGCGGTTGAGAAATACGAGGCTTTGTTCGCCCTTTTCGAGGCGCGTTTTCAAGGCCGCGATGAGCGGTCCGGACAGCCCTTCCACCGACGCCCGGCCTCGCCGCCGCTCGTCTTCGAGATCGATCAGCTTGACGGTGGGCAGCACTGCTTCGGCGACCGCGCGGCGCGACAGCGTGAGCCGCGTGTAGCGCCCCTGGTCGGCCTGCCACCAGCTTTCCAGCGACGGCGTGGCGGAGCCGAGCACCACCGGCAGTTCGAGTTGCTTGGCGCGCCAGATGGCCAGATCGCGCGCCGAGTAGCGCAAGCCCTCCTGCTGCTTGTAGGCGGGATCGTGCTCTTCGTCGACGACGATGATCGCCAGTTTCGGCAGCGACGCGAGGATCGCTAGGCGCGTGCCGAGTACGATACGCGCGCGCCCGCTGTGCGCCGCGAACCAGTTGCGCGCCCGTTCGCCCTCCGCGAGACCGCTGTGCAAGGTGACGATCGAGGTGCCGTCGAGCGCCGCGAAACGGGCGCGGAACGCGGCTTCGAATTGCGGCGTGAGATTGATTTCGGGCACGAGGACAAGCGCCTGCGCGTCGGGTCGCGCCGCGAGGATCGCGGCGAGCGCGCGCAAGTAGACCTCGGTCTTGCCGCTGCCGGTGACGCCGTGCAGTAGAAACGGCGCGAAGCCCTGGGCGTCGCGGATCGCCTCGACGGCCGCGTCCTGTTCGCCGGTGAGGGTCGGCAGCACGGGCAAGGCCGCCGCTTGCGCCGTCTGGCTCAGCGGCGACGCAACCGCGGCAGCCGCTTCGGTCACTTGCAGCGCCACCCAGCCTTGGGTTTGCCATGCATCGAGCGTGGCCGCGGCCTTCGGATGAATCACGCGGGCGTCGGCCAGCGGCAGCGCTTCGCTCTCCCGCAGCGCCTCGGCGAGGCGCCGCAAAGCGTTCGCGCGGACCGGCAACACGTCCGGCAGCGCAGCGCGCCCCGCCGGCAACAGACGGTAGCGCTCCTGCGGCGCGAGCAGGCGGCCCCAACGCGAGGCGTCGCGCAGCGCTTGCGGCAACGCAGGCAGCGCCACTTCGCCGAGTCCTCGCTGGTAGTAGTCCGCCGCGAAGGCGGCGAGCGCCAGCCATTCGGCCGATAAAGGCGGACACGCCTCGCAGATGCTGTCCACGGCTCGCAGCTTGTCTGCCGGCACGTCGCTGTGAGCGGTCACTTCGCACACGAGCCCCACCACCTGCCGCCTGCCGAACGGCACCGCCACGAGCGTGCCGGGCCGTGGCGGCTCGACGGCGTCGCAGCGATAGTCGAACAGGGTCGGCAGCGGATGATCGAGCGCGACGCGGACGAAGACGGGGCTCACGTTGGGTTCTGATTCGGAGTCGAAACCGGCAGATACGAGACGCTGACCGGGACGGTGCACCGTGAAAAGGCAGTAGGCCCGGCGAAGTTAAAGTAAAACTTCACTTCCTGCGCTAAGTTTTGGATTCGACTGAACAATTGCGCCTGGTCCGTACAACCTGTGGATAACTTTGTTAACAACTCCGCCCCGATGGCTGGAAAACCGCGCCGTTGCTGCGTTGTGTGGGCTTTCGCACACTTCTTCCGGCACCCGCAAAACCCTTGCCAGTCAAGGACTTGATCAAATGCGCACGCAACTTGCAAGCGTGATGCTGCGATGAAAGCCTCTACCGCGCCGCAGCGTGATGAATGTGTATAAGTCAAGTCTTGACAACGGCGGAAGCGCCATCCAGCGGCCCAGTTAACATAATTTGTCCCTTAGCTCGAGAGCCCAGCTCGCCGCAGTGCAACAAAACTGTCACGCGTCTGGCGCCGTGCCGCCTGCTCCAGCAGCGCGAATGGCGCGACTGTGGCGATGCACCTCGTCGACCAGTTCGGCGACGTTTTCCGGCGGCGTGAATTGCGAGATGCCGTGGCCGAGATTGAAGACGTGGCCCGGATGATTGCCGAAGCTGTCGAGCACCGCGCGCGCTTCCATACGAATCGCCGACGGCGGGGCGAACAGCACCGAAGGATCGATATTGCCCTGCAGCGCCACCCGGCCGCCGACGCGCTCGCGCGCCGCGGCGAGATTCACCGTCCAGTCGAGGCCGACCGCGTCGACGCCGCTCGCCGCGATCTCGTCGAGCCAGAGGCCGCCACCCTTCGTGAAGGTGATCACCGGGACCTTTTCGCCGTCGTGTTCGCGCTTGAGCTGACGGACGACCTGCTCGATGTAATGCAGCGAGAAACGCTGGTAAATGCCGTCGGCGAGTGCGCCGCCCCAGGTGTCGAAAATCATCACAGCCTGGGCGCCCGCTTCGATCTGCGCATTCAGGTACGCCGCCACCGACTGCGCGTTCACCTCGAGGATGCGCTGCATCAGATCCGGGCGCGCATACAGCATCGACTTCACGGTGCGGAAGTCGTCCGAACCGCCGCCCTCCACCATATAGCACGCAAGCGTCCACGGGCTGCCGGAGAAGCCGATCAGCGGCACCCGCTGGCGGCCCTGCGCGTCCGTCAGCGCCTTGCGGATTTCGCGCACGGCGTCGGTCACGTAGCCCAGCGTGGCGTCGATATCCGGCACGGCGAGACGGGCGACATCGGCTTCGGTGCGCACCGGGCGGGCAAACGTCGGTCCTTCGCCGGCGACGAACTCCAGCCCGAGGCCCATTGCGTCAGGCACCGTGAGGATGTCCGAGAACAGGATGGCCGCATCCAGCGGATAGCGCTCGAGCGGCTGCAGCGTGACTTCGGTCGCATACGCCGGGTTCTTCGCAAGACCGAGGAAACTGCCGGCGCGGCTACGCGTGGCGTTGTATTCCGGCAGGTAGCGACCCGCCTGACGCATCAGCCAGATCGGCGTGTAGTCGGTCGGCTGGCGCAGCAACGCGCGCAGGAAAGTGTCGTTGAGAAGGTTATGGGCCACGTTGCATGCGACTGAGAGCAAAGGGCCATTTTACCGGACCCTGCCCGAGCGATCGTGCATCTTCGTTGATGCAGGCGATAACAGCCCGCTGCGATGGTGCGCCTCAGCTCTTCGGCCAATGTTCAACCGGGAATTGCCGGGCTATGATCGGCAGCCTTACCAAACAATTACGCTGTTCGAGGAGAAGCGATGAAGAATGCAGGCTGGGTCCTGATCGTGGCGCTGTGCGGCGCTGCCGGTGGTGTGGATATGGCGAGCGCGCAAACCGCATCCGCGCCTGGCGCCATGGCTGGCGGTGCTGCCACCGCGGCCGCGCCGTCGCGGCTCGACGAGATTCTGGCGCGCGGCACATTGCGCGCCTGTACGACCGGCGACTACCGGCCGTACTCGTTCTACAAAGGCGACGGGCAATTCGAGGGCATCGACATCGACATGACCGAGTCGCTCGCGAAGTCGCTGGGCGTAAAGGCCGAGTATGTGAAGACCTCGTGGTCGAACCTGATGAACGACTTCATCGCGAAATGCGATATCGGCGTAGGCGGCGTCTCGCCTACCCTCGAGCGGCAAAAGCGCGCGTTCTTCACGCAGCCCTACATGGTCGACGGCAAAACGCCGATCGCGCGCTGCGACGACGTGAACAAGTATCAAACCGTCGCCGATATCGACCAGCCGGCCGTGCGTGTCATCGTCAACCCGGGCGGCACGAACGAGCGCTTTGCCAAGCAGTATTTCCCGCATGCCAACCTGACCGTGTATCCGGACAACGTCACTATCTTCAAGCAGATCCTGGCCGGCAAGGCCGATGTGATGGTGACCGACGCGTCCGAGACCTTGCTGCAGCAGAAACTCAATCCGGGGCTGTGCTCGGTCCATCCGGACAAGCCGTTCCAGTACGGCGAGAAGGCATGGCTGCTGCCGCGCGGCGATGTGGTGTTCCAGCAGTACGTGGATCAGTGGCTGCATCTCGCCCGGGCCACCGGGGAATACCAGGCCATTTCGGATAAGTGGTTGAAGTGAACGGTTAGAGTTCCGTGTTTGCCGGGCTCAGCGCCACAATCCTGTAACCCGGGTCGACATGTGAGCCGGTAGCGAATAGCCCGGCCGATGTGGTTAATTCCTAAGGCCGGGCCCGGCGATAAGCTGGGGGCACTCAAGAGTGCGCTGCAACGTCACGGGCGCGTTTTCCTTACGATCCCTCAGCTTATTGGCCCTCGATCGACCCACCCTAGTACCTATGCAGCGGCCATAAGGCAGCGCAGCCCACGCGTTCATGCAGTGAAAACCGAACCGGAAGCGGCGGATGATGCACTGCAGCTAACATCAATCGAACTCTCGCAACAATCAATCAACACATCGGTAGTTATTACGTTTTAAACGCCTTTCAATGGCAAAAAATCCCGCAAAGCCTTATCTGGCGGGCGTTACAACCTGAAACACTTTGTTACCGCGTTGCTGGAGTTATTCGCCCACAATGCCTTTCAACGGTTTCAACACGGATGTGGCTGGGTGCGTGGTGTGAGCGGATACGATGCACTTGCCGGTCGGCGTCACGCCGAAGCCCTGGAAAGGGGCATCCCTGCTGGGGCCGTGGTCGACGCGTAGTGCGTTTACCCAGTCGGTTCCTCCAATGGTCTCCTCGCGCTAACCCCGTAGCGTGTGGTTTTTAGCGGGCTCCAGGCCCGCTTTTTTTTTCTCTAGCCAAACGTTTGCGCGTTGCTCAGGTGGGCCTTGCCGGGTTGTTGCAGCCGGGCTTCGCAAACGGTGGTTATCCTCTTGTGTAGTGGATGGTGGCGTACGGCGGCTTCACGCACAGGTTGCGTGACGTCGTCGCTATGCCAAATCCTCAGGCCGTTTTGTCTTCCTTGGCCTGCAATTCCTGGATCATCCGCTCACGCATCACGAACTTCTGTACCTTGCCGGTAACCGTCATCGGCAATTCGTCGACAAAGCGGATGTATTTCGGCACCTTGTAGTGGGCGATCTGGCCACGGCAGAAATCCTGAATCTCCTCGGCGCTCGACTGCTCGCCAGCGCGCAGCACGATCCAGGCGCACACCTCCTCGCCGTATTTCGCGTCCGGCACCCCGAACACCTGGACGCTCTGGATCTTCGGATGGCGGAACAGGAACTCCTCGATTTCGCGCGGGTAGATATTCTCGCCCCCACGAATCAGCATGTCCTTGAGACGGCCGACAATGTTGCAATAGCCGTCCGCATCGAGCGTGGCAAGGTCGCCGGTGTGCATCCAACCGTCGACGATACTCTCGCGGGTCTTGGCCTCGTCGCCCCAGTAACCCTGCATCACCGAGTAGCCCTTGGTGCACAACTCTCCCGTCTCCCCCACAGCCACGATGTTGCCGAGCGCATCGACGACCTTCACTTCGAGATGCGGCTGGATACGGCCCACCGTCGAAGTGCGCTTGTCGAGCGGGTCGGTGGTCGAACTCTGGAATGACACCGGACTCGTTTCCGTCATGCCGTAGGCGATCGTGATTTCCGCAAGGTGCATCCTGGAGACGACTTTCTTCATGGTCTCGATCGGGCATGGCGAGCCGGCCATGATGCCGGTTCGCAGACGCGACAGGTCGAAGCTTGCGAAGTCACGGTGATCCAGTTCGGCGATGAACATGGTCGGTACGCCATGCAACGCCGTGCATCTTTCTTCAGCGACAGCGGCGAGCGTTGCAGCCGGATCGAACGCTTCACCGGGAAACACCATGTTGGCGCCGACCGAAACGCACGCCAGCACCGCCAACACCATGCCGAAGCAGTGATACAGCGGCACCGGAATGCAAAGCCCGTCCTGTTCGGACAGACGCATCGCCATCGCGATGTAGCGCGCATTGTTGACGACGTTGCGGTGCGTGAGCGTCGCGCCCTTCGGATTGCCGGTCGTGCCGCTGGTGAACTGGATGTTGATCGGGTCGTCGGCCGAGAGCGTGGCGGCAATTGCATTTAACTTCGCGGGATCGAGCGTCGCACGCCCTTGCTCGATGACATCGGAGAAACTCAACATGCCCGATGCGCCGCGGTCGGTCATGCGGATCACGATGCGCAGATCGGGCAAGCGGGCGGCATGCAGATCGCCGGGGGCGTGCGTTGCCAGCTCGGGCGCCAACTCCTCAAGCATCTGCAGATACATCGACGACTTGAATCGGTCGGCGGCGATGATCGCCTTGCAGCCGACCTTGTTTAACGCGTATTCGAGTTCGGCAAGCCGGTACGCAGGATTGATGTTGACCAGCACGGCGCCGATGCGCGCGGTGGCGAACTGCGTAAGCAGCCACTCGACCCGGTTCGGCGACCAGATACCGACCCGATCGCCCTTCTCGATGCCCAGCGCCAGCAGCCCCGCCGCCAGCACATCGACCTCTTGCGCGAAGACCTGCCAGGTCCAGCGGATGCCCTGCTCGCGGAACACCGCGGCCGGCCGGCCGGCGAAGCGGCGCGCGGTATCGGCCAGGAACTGTCCGAGCGTCGCGTCGCTCAGCGGAATGTCGGTTGAACCGCGTACGTACGACAGCCCATTCTTCGGTTCGATGAGTGCGCCCTCACCCGAGGCGTGCGTTGCCATGGTGTTGTCTCCGTGAGCGGATTGTCGCTCTGTTAATCGTCGCAAGGCCTGCCGCTTCGCTCCAGACACCCGCTGAGGTCACGAATGCGGGAGTGACCCGCCCAGTTCCTGGGACGTGAATTTGAAGCCGATTGTGCCACTGGGGTACGACCGCACGGCATCAAGTGTTACCCGCAGGGGCGTTCGGCACAGCACGGCAATGACTCCGCCCCCTTTCCGTATACGTCAATCTTGGCCGAAAAAAAAGCAGCCGGTAAGGCTGCTTTTTCCCTAATGCTTGCGACTCTCGCTTAGTGCTGACCGCGCAACTTGCGCAGACGCTGGATCGCAGCGAGCTGAGCCGTCGCGTACGCGAGTTCCGCCTGAGCGGTCGCGTATTCGAGGTTCGAACCCGTGTTCTGCAGCGCTTCTTCCGCACGCTTGCGCGCGTCTTCGGCCTTGGCTTCGTCGAGATCCTTGCCGCGAATAGCCGTGTCCGCGAGAACCGTCACTGCACCCGGCTGGACTTCGAGAATACCGCCGGCGACGAACACAAACTCTTCCTCGCCGTTTTCAGCTTCGATGCGCACCGCACCCGGACGAATCCGCGTGATGAGCGGCGTGTGGCCCGGCAGAATGCCGAGTTCGCCCGCTTCGCCCGGCAGCGCCACGAATTTCGCCTGACCCGAGAAGATCTGCTCTTCCGCGCTGACGACGTCTACTTTAATGGTTGCCATATCGACTCCTGTGTCGACCAGAGTTAGCGCTTTAGCGCTTACTCTGGTCCCATGCATCGCTCGACGAGTGTTGGCGCTTTAGCGCTTATGTCGACCGGAGTGAGTACCTTAGCACTTGCTCCGGTCCCATACAGCGCGAGCGCGCCTCGTCCCATGCAACGCTGGTTGAGCGTAGTAAGAGGCGCCGGTTTTGCAAAAACTAGCCCAAAGGTAGATTTGCACGCGGACCGGCGCCCGCTTCGTTACACCCGACCGTTACTGGATCTTCTTGGCCTTTTCGAAGGCTTCGTCGATCGTGCCGACCATGTAGAACGCCTGCTCCGGCAGGTGATCGCACTCGCCACCAACGATCATCTTGAAGCCGCGGATGGTTTCCTTCAGCGGCACGTACTTGCCCGGTGAACCAGTGAACACTTCAGCGACGTGGAACGGCTGCGACAGGAAACGCTGGATCTTACGAGCGCGCGCGACGGCGAGCTTGTCTTCCGGCGCCAGTTCGTCCATGCCCAGAATCGCGATAATGTCGCGCAGTTCCTTGTAGCGCTGCAGCGTTTGCTGCACGCCGCGCGTGATCGAGTAGTGCTCTTCGCCAATCACGTTCGGGTCGATCTGACGCGAGGTCGAATCGAGCGGGTCGACTGCCGGGTAGATACCCAGCGAAGCGATGTCACGCGACAACACGACGGTTGCATCAAGGTGGCCGAAGGTCGTAGCCGGCGACGGGTCGGTCAAGTCGTCCGCAGGGACGTACACGGCCTGCACCGACGTGATCGAGCCGGTCTTGGTCGACGTAATACGCTCTTGCAGCTTACCCATTTCTTCAGCCAGCGTCGGCTGATAGCCCACTGCCGACGGCATACGGCCGAGCAGTGCCGACACTTCGGTACCGGCCAGCGTGAAACGGTAGATGTTGTCGACGAAGAACAGCACGTCCAGACCTTCGTCACGGAAATGCTCAGCCATCGTCAGACCGGTCAGCGCGACGCGCAGACGGTTGCCCGGCGGCTCGTTCATCTGGCCGTACACCAGCGCGACCTTGTCGAGAACGTTCGAGTCTTTCATTTCATGATAGAAGTCGTTCCCTTCGCGGGTACGCTCGCCAACACCGGCGAACACGGAATAACCACCGTGTTCCTTGGCGATGTTGTTGATCAGTTCCATCATGTTCACGGTCTTGCCCACACCAGCGCCACCGAACAGACCCACCTTGCCGCCCTTGGCGAACGGGCAGATCAGGTCGATCACCTTGATACCCGTTTCGAGCAGCTCGGTCGACGGCGACAGTTCGTCGAACGCCGGAGCCTTCTGGTGAATGCCGCGCGTGACGTCCGAGTTGATCGGACCGGCTTCGTCGATCGGACGACCCAGCACGTCCATGATCCGGCCGAGGGTCGGCTTGCCGACCGGCACGCTGATCGGTTTGCCGGTGTTCTTCACAGTCGTACCGCGGCGCAGGCCGTCGGATGCACCCAGACAGATGGTCCGCACGACGCCGTCGCCCAGCTGCTGCTGGACTTCGAGGGTCAGTTCGGAACCGTCGAGAACGAGCGCGTCGTAAATCTTCGGCATGTGCTCACGCGGGAATTCCACGTCGATCACCGCGCCGATGCACTGTACGATCTTGCCTTCTACCAAAGCAGTAGTACTCATCGCTTTTCCTTTAGATACTCAATTCTTCACTCGCGCAAAGGCGCAGTTTCGGTGGGGCCACCCCCATGGGCGCACACGAAGCGGTATGCCTGATCGTTACGCTCAGACAGCCGCCGCACCACCGACGATTTCCGACAGTTCTTTCGTGATCGCTGCCTGGCGGCTCTTGTTGTACACGAGCTGCAGGTCGTTGATGACCGTCTTCGCGTTGTCCGAAGCGGCCTTCATTGCGACCATCCGTGCCGACTGCTCCGACGCCATGTTTTCCGCGACAGCCTGATACACCAGCGCTTCCACATAACGCACGAGCAACTCGTCCACCACTGCCTGTGCGTCCGGCTCGTAGATGTAGTCCCACGACGTGCGCGGAGTCGTGCCTTCGTCTTCCTTGCGCTCGAACTGGTCTGCCGACAGCGGCAGCAGTTGCTCGATCACCGCTTCCTGCTTCATCGTGTTGACGAAGCGCGTGTACGCCAGGTACACCGCGGAAATCTGGCCTTCCGAGTACATGTCCAACTGCACCTTCACCGCGCCGATCAGCTTCTCGAGGTGTGGCGTGTCGCCCAGATGCACGACGTTCGACACGACCTTCGCGCGCAGGCGGTTCAGAAAGCCGAGACCCTTGCTGCCGATCGCCGTTGCTTCGATCGACTTGCCCTGGCCTTCCAGTTCCTTGAACTTCTGCAGCGCAGCGCGCAGCACGTTCGTGTTCATGCCGCCGCACAGACCCTTGTCGGTCGTCACGAGGATGATGCCGGCCGTCTTCGCGCCCTCGTTCTCCACCATGAACGGGTGGCGATACTCGGGGTTCGCACGGCTCATGTGCGCAGCGATGTCGCGGACCTTGTCGGCATACGGGCGAGCAGCGCGCATGCGCTCCTGAGCGCGGCGCATCTTCGATGCGGCCACCATCTCCATCGCTTTCGTGATCTTGCGCGTGTTTTGCACGCTCTTGATCTTGCCGCGAATTTCCTTCATTCCAGCCATTGCTTGCTCCTTGTCGGCCCGGATTAGCGCTTTAGCGGTAACTCGGGCCCATGCAAAGCGATCGAAGCAGCGCGGGGACATTCACATGCGGCCCGCGCCGCTTCAAGGTGTTTATGCCTTGCGGGTCACTCGCGGATCAATAAGCGCCGGACTTCTTGAAGTCTTTGAGGGCAGCGTGCAGCGTGCCTTCGTCGTCCTTCGAGAGTTCCTTGGTGTCTTCGATGCGCTTGATCAGGTCCGCGTGCTTCGACTTCAGGTAATCACGCAGGCCCTTTTCGAACGGCAGTACTTGCGCGACTTCCAGATCGTCGAGGTAACCGTTGTTCGCAGCGAACAGCGCAACCGCCAGTTCCCACACTTGCAGCGGCTGATACTGCGGCTGCTTCAGCAGTTCGGTCACGCGGCGGCCGCGTTCGAGCTGCTTGCGGGTGGCTTCGTCGAGGTCCGAAGCGAACTGCGCGAACGCAGCCAGTTCACGGTACTGCGCCAGGTCGGTACGGATACCGCCCGACAGCTTCTTCACAACCTTCGTCTGGGCCGCACCACCGACGCGCGACACCGACACGCCGGCGTTAATTGCCGGGCGGATACCTGCGTTGAAGAGGTCGGTTTCCAGGAAGATCTGGCCGTCGGTAATCGAGATCACGTTCGTCGGAACGAATGCGGTCACGTCGCCTGCTTGCGTTTCAATGATCGGCAGTGCCGTCAGCGAACCGCTCTTGCCCTTCACTTCGCCGTTCGTGAACTTCTCGACGTACTCTTCCGAGACGCGAGCTGCACGCTCGAGCAGACGCGAGTGCAGATAGAACACGTCGCCCGGGTAAGCTTCACGGCCCGGCGGGCGGCGCAGCAGCAGCGAAATCTGGCGGTATGCCCAGGCTTGCTTGGTCAAGTCGTCATAAACGATCAGCGCGTCCTGGCCGCGATCGCGGAAGTATTCGCCCATCGAGCAGCCGGCGTACGGTGCGAGGTATTGCATCGCAGCCGATTCCGAAGCCGAAGCGGCCACGACGATCGTGTATTCCATCGCGCCGCTTTCTTCGAGCTTGCGCACCACGTTCATGATCGACGAAGCCTTCTGGCCGATCGCGACGTAGATACAGAAGAGGTTCTTGCCCTTCTGGTTGATGATCGCGTCGACAGCCACGGCCGTCTTGCCGCACTGGCGGTCGCCAATGATCAGCTCGCGCTGGCCACGGCCAACCGGCACCATCGCGTCGATCGATTTCAGGCCGGTCTGGACCGGCTCCGACACCGACTTACGCCAGATCACGCCCGGTGCGATCTTTTCGATGGGGTCGGTCATCTTGGCGTTGACCGGGCCCTTGCCGTCGATCGGGTTGCCGAGTGCATCGACCACGCGGCCGAGCAGTTCCGGACCCACCGGCACTTCGAGAATGCGGCCCGTCGTCTTGACGATGTCGCCTTCCGAAATGTGCTCGTATTCACCCAGAATCACGGCGCCGACCGAGTCGCGCTCGAGGTTCAGCGCGAGACCGTAGGTGTTGCCCGGGAATTCGAGCATTTCGCCCTGCATCACTTCCGACAGGCCGTGGATACGCACGATACCGTCGGTCACGGAGATCACGGTGCCCTGGTTGCGAACGTCTGCGCTCGCTTCAAGGCCCTGGATCCGGCTCTTGATCAGCTCGCTGATCTCAGAGGGATTGAGTTGCATTATTCGCTCCTGATAGTCAATTCTGTTGCGTGCCAGCCGCTTCAGCGCTTATGAAGCGCGTCAGGCCGTCAGAGCCGTCTGCATGCTGGCAAGCCGCGCGCGGACCGAGGTATCGAGCACTTCATCGCCGACCGTCACACGCACGCCGCCGATCAGCGACGAGTCGACCTCGACCACCGGCTTCAGCTTGCGTTTGAACTTGCGTTCGAGACTGGCGACGAGGTCGTTCAACTGCGCGCCTTCGAGCGGGAATGCGCTGACGATCAGCGCATCGGCCGCGCCTTCGCGCGCGTTCTTCAACGCTTCGAACTGCGTGGCGATTTCCGGCAGCAGTTGCAGACGGTGGTTGTCCACCAGCATTTGCACCAGATTCTTCGCCTGGGCGTTGTCCTTGAGCGGCGACTTGACCGCGGCCAGCAGCAGATCGCTGACCTGGGTGCGGCTTACTTTCGGGCTCGTGGCGATCGACAGCACTTCGGGCAGACGCGCAACCTCTGCCAGCTCCTGCACGAGCGTGGACCAGGCGGCGATGTCACCAGCTTCGGCCACGCCAAACAGCGCTTCTGCGTACGGACGGGCGATGGTTGCAAGTTCGGCCATGATCAGAGCTCGGCTTTCAGTTGATTCAGCAGGTCAGCGTGAGCTGCCTGGTCGACTTCGCGCTTCAGGATCTGTTCAGCGCCCTTGACGGCGAGCGTAGCGACTTCGCCGCGCAGCGCTTCGCGCGCCTTGACGACTTGTTGCTCGGCATCGGCCTTCGCTTGCGCGATGATGCGGGCGGCTTCAGCCTGGGCCTGGGCCTTGATTTCGTCAGCGAGGGTCACTGCGCGCTTTTCGGCGTCAGCAATGCGTTGCTGGCCGTCGTTGCGTGCCTGTGCCAGTTCCTGGTCGACGCGCTTGTGCGCGGCTTCCAGCTCCGCCTTGCCCTTTTCAGCGGCAGACAGACCTTCGGCGATCTTCTTCGCGCGCTCGTCGAGGGCGTTGACCAACGGCGGCCACACGAACTTCATCGTGAACCACGCGAGGATCAGGAACACGACCATTTGCGCAAACAGGGTTGCGTTGAGATTCACGGTGTTTCCTTAAACGTTGCTAGTTCGGAAAGTGAAACGGCAAGGCGCTCATCGATTCTGTATTCGATCAGCGCCCGAGTGCCCGTTCCGCCCTGCACCTTTACCAGTTATAGCTCAGGCGCAAACTTCCGAGGAACCTCAGCCTGCCAGCTTCGACAGCAGCGGGTTCGCGAACGCAAACAGCATTGCCACACCAACGCCAATCAGGAACGCCGCATCGATCAGACCAGCCAGCAGGAACATCTTGGTTTGCAGCGGGTTCATCAGTTCCGGCTGGCGAGCGCATGCTTCAATGTACTTGCCGCCCATCAGGCCGATACCGATACAGGCGCCGATAGCACCCAGGCCGATGATGATGCCGATACCGATGGCGGTCAGACCCTGGATGTTGGCGATGAAAGCTTGCATGATCACTCCTTTGTGAAAAGTCTTTTGAAAACTAGGATTTAAAAAACCAAAAAGCTAAAGCGATTCGTGGTTCGACAGCGCAAATTAATGCTTGTCGTGTGCCTGGCCGAGGTATACCAGCGTCAGCATCATGAAAATGAACGCCTGCAGCAGCACGATCAGAATGTGGAAGATGGCCCACACGCTGCCGGCGATCACGTGGCCGATGAAGCCAAGCACCGTCGTGTCCGCGCCGAAGCTCCAGATGCTGCCCAAGAGGGCAATCAGCAGGAACAGCAGTTCGCCCGCGTACATGTTGCCGAACAGCCGCATGCCCAGGGAAACCGTCTTTGCGACGAACTCGATGATGTTCAGTGCCAGGTTCGGGATCCACAGCAGGGGATGCGCGCCGAACGGAGCGGACAGCAGTTCGTGCACGAAGCCGCCGGCGCCCTTGATCTTGAAGTTGTAGTAAATCATCAGCACGAACACGCCGAGCGCGATGCCGATCGTGCCGTTGAGGTCGGCCGTCGGAACGATGCGGTGGTGCGGAATGACTTGAGAGAGACCCAGCCAGCCGATCACGCGGCCCGGCAGGTCGACGGGGATAAAGTCGAGCGAGTTCATCAGGGCGACCCAGACGAACACGAACAGAGCGAGCGGCGCAATGAACGTGCGGCTGCCGTGAATCATGGCCTTCGATTGGTCTTCGACCATCTCGACCAGCATTTCGATCGCGCACTGGAAGCGGCCCGGCACGCCGGGGGTCGCCTTACGGGCAGCGAGATGCAGGATGAAGATGGTGAGCAGGCCGCAAGCGATCGACCAGAACAGGGTGTCGAGATTCCAGACGTGGATATCGAAAATCGACGTCTGGTGCGCGGTGGAGAGGTTCTGCAAGTGGTGCGCGATGTACTCGGACGGATCCATCGCGCGCGTTCCTTCGCTAGCTGCCATATCGTTAATGCCACCCAAATTGTCGAAAATCGTTCCGGGCCGCTCCCGCCGCAACAGTGTATTGCGGGAACATGCCGGCGCAGGTCATGTCTTACCCGCGCGCCGTTTTGCCGGCGCCGTGCGCCAGCCAGTATTTTTTGCGTTACTTCACCGCTCACCGCCAGGCGAGCGCGATCCAGTACGTCTTCAATGCTATGAGGTAGGTCACGAGCAGCGGAACCCAGCGTACGTCGTGATACCAGAAAGCGATGGCTACAAACATCGCGATCGTTGTCCCCATCTTGAGCGCTTCGCCGAGTACCCAGCTCATCACCGTTTCGGCGCCGCTCAGTGTTCTTAGGCGTGCCGCGAACATCGCGCCCGGCACCCAGCAGATCGCTCCCCCCAGGAACGCGGACAGCGCAGCAGCGCCCGGCGGCTTGTAGAACAGCCACCACACCAGCGTAGCACCCAGGGACAAAACCATTTGCGCCGCCACCACCTTGAAAGGCGTGACACGCGATGGACGACTCACATTCGGGCCAAACAGCTTTTCTGCCTCAGCCCGCGTGAGCGGAACGATATTGTTATCTTGTTGCTCGACATCCCACGCTTCGTCATGCGTGACTTGGTGGCCGGACGCAGCGGAAAACTTGCGTTCTGCGCGGTGTTCGTCGCGCCCATTTTGCGGCGCTTGATTCGACGTTTTGACCGCCATCGCAGTGTTCCGAAAGTCTGATGCCGCCCGTCCGCTTACGCGACGCTTACGGGGTTGCCGTGCAATTAAATCCGGGCGATTGTAAGCGATAGTTGCAGGCAATTCAAGACTTTAGGCCGTTCAATAACCCGTGTGAAAAGGCACCTCATGATGCGGGAAAACCCGTTTCGAAGGTCAAACGACGTCAACTGTAAGGCGGCCGGGCGGCGGAGAAAAATGCGTGATGAATCGGCCAGATTAACGAGGGATAACTAGCACGAAGGACGCTCTGGCGTCCGTATCAAATATGCAACAGGAGCCAGCCGCCCACTGCCCCGCCGGCCAGCCAGAACGGCACGGCGTACAGGTGAAACGGCCACCACATGCCGCGCTGCTTCGACAGCCGCACGGCGATCAGATTCGCCAGCGAGCCGATCGCGATACCGAAGCCGCCGACGCTGACACCGAATGCCAGCGCACGCCAGTCTTTGGTGAACTCGGCGAGCATGATCGCCGCGGGAACATTGCTGATGCCTTGTGACAGAACGGCCCCTGCGGCAAAAGCACGCAGCGGAGTCGCCAGGCCCAGTTGGCCGACCGTCTGATGCACCCACGGCAGCGCCGCGGCGCTGCGCAACACGATGAACATGAACACGAAGATCAGCAGCAGCAGCCAGTCGATCTTCAGTACGATCTCGCGCCGCCACAGCAGGAAACCGCCCATCACGCCCGCGAGTCCGATGCCCGCATGGTGCGAATCCGCCAGCAGCACGAAGGCGACGAACAGCAGCGCGGCAACGCCGACCAGTCGCCGGTCAACGTCGTGGGCGCCCGCGTCTTTCGAGAGATCGAGCGGCTTCGCGCGGAAACTGAACGCCGCCAGCAGGTAAAGCATCGCCATCAAGGCGACGCACAGCGGAGCCAGGCCCCAGACGAAGCGGCCAAATGAGACCCCGCCGGTTTGCCAGAGAAAGAGATTTTGCGGATTGCCGAGCGGCGTCAGGACCGAGCCCGCGTTCACCGACAACGCAATGAAGATCACAAGGCGCTTGAGCGGGAACGGCGCGAGTTCGTGCAGCGACAACGTGAGCGGAACGACCACGAACAACGCGACGTCGTTGGTCAGCAGCGTCGAGAGCCCTGCCGCCAGCCCGATCAGCAAAAAGGCGAGACCCCGTTCCGAGTGGATGGAATGGATTACGCGATGCGCCATCCACATCAGGAATCCTGATAATTCGATGGCCTTGGTCAAGATCAGGAGTCCTGCAAGTGTCAGGACGGTCTGCCAGTCGACGAGATCCGGTAACGAGCGCCACGGGCGCGGGTGCAGGCACTGCAGCGCGATCAGCGCGACGACGAGCACGGAGAGGACCGGCTCCTTCGTCGCGAGGACAATCAGCTTATGCAGCGGATGACGTGGGGTGGTTTCGGACCGGCGCTCGACAACCGTCACGGCAATCGATCGGTCAGGCGGTAGCATTGCCGCGCAGGCGGGCGAGGATGCCTTCGAGCGCGTCGAGGTCGCCGAAGTCCACCAGCACCTGGCCGCGTCCGCGGCGGCCGAGCTTGATTTTGACCGTGGCGGCCAGCAGATCCGACAACTCTTCTTCGAGGCGGCGCGTATCGCGGCCGCCGTCATTGTTCGCCTTCGCTTTGACCGCCGGCGCTGCCTTGGTGGTCGTGGTCACGAGCTTTTCGGTTTCACGCACCGACATGCGCTTGTTGACCACCTGGTTGGCGAGCGTGATCTGCGTGGCGGCGTCCACCGCCAGCAAGGCGCGGGCATGACCCATGTCGAGATCGCCGGCCAGCAGCATCGTCTGCACGGGCGTGGCCAGATTCAAAAGACGCAGCAGATTCGACACCGCACTGCGCGAGCGCCCCACCGACTCCGCCGCCTGCTCATGCGTAAAGCTGAATTCGTCGAGCAGGCGCTGGATACCCTGTGCCTCTTCCAGCGGATTCAGGTCCTCGCGCTGAATGTTCTCGATCAGCGCCATCGCGGCCGCGGCCTGGTCGGGCACATCCCGCACCAGCACCGGTACTTCGTCCAGACCGGCCAGGCGCGCCGCGCGGAAACGCCGCTCGCCGGCAATGATTTCGTACTTCTCTGCCGAGACCGGGCGCACGAGGATCGGCTGCATCAGCCCCTGCGCGCGGATGCTGGCCGCCAGCTCCTGCAACGCGCCTTCGTCCATGCGCGTGCGCGGCTGATACTTGCCGGCCTGCAGTTTGCCGAGCGGCAACACGTGCGGCGCGCCGTCGATCTTCACGGCCTCGGTGATGTCCGCGCTGCCGCCGAGCAAAGCTTCCAGCCCGCGGCCCAATCCCTTCTTTCTTGCTACTGCATTCATCGTGCTTCCTTTCAGGAAAACGCCGGGCGGTCCCAAGTTATCCATGCTCGCGCGTCAGATCGCGCGCACCCGTTCAATCATTTCCGCGCCGAATTGCACATAGGCCTGCGCGCCGCGCGAGGCCCGGTCGAATACCACGCCCGGCAGCCCGTAGCTCGGCGCTTCGGCAAGACGGACGTTGCGCGGAATGACGACGTCGAACACCTTGTCGCCAAAATGCTCTTTCAATTGATCCGAAACCTGTTGTTGCAGCGTGATGCGCGGGTCGAACATCACACGTAGCAGGCCAATCACCTTCAGATCGCGATTCAGGTTCGCGTGCACCTGCTTGATCGTGTTGACGAGGTCCGACAACCCCTCCAGCGCGAAGTACTCGCACTGCATCGGGATCACCACGCCGTGCGCGGCGCACAGGCCATTGAGCGTCAGCAACGACAAGGCTGGCGGACAATCGATCAGCACAAAGTCGTATTCGCCGATCACCAGCGCGAGCGCGTCCTTCAACTGACGCTCGCGATTCGGCACATTGACCAGTTCGACTTCGGCGCCCGCCAGCTCGCGATTGGCCGGCAACACATCATACGAAACCGCTTCGGGCCGCACGCGTGCATCGGTCACGGCCACGCCATCCACCAGCACTTCGTAGACGGTATTCGCGCAGGCGGCCTTGTCGATACCGCTGCCCATCGTGGCATTGCCCTGAGGGTCCAGGTCGATGAGCAGGACACGTTGTCCCTGCGATGCGAGGCTCGCGGCGAGATTGACCGTTGTCGTCGTCTTGCCGACGCCACCCTTCTGGTTCGCAACGCAGAAGATTTTTGCCATCGTTGGTGTGTCCCTTTTTGCTGCCTTGATGAATTGGAGTGCTCTTGCTTTCGCTTCGCCGGGACGTCAACTGTCGGCGTCCAGCACCACCTCGACCAGGTGGCGTTCGGCATCGAGCGCCGGCACCTTGAGCCGGATGATCTGTTTCGCGTGCGAGCCCTGCGGCAGCCGTTCGATCTCGCCGTCCGGGCGCACACCCTTCATGGCCCAGATCGCGCCCTGCTCCGCAACCAGATGACGGGCCAGTGTAACGAAATCCGCGAGCTCTGCGAATGCACGTGAGACGATTACATCAAACTTTGCCGGCACTTCTACGCCAGGTTTCAGCGTTTCGACGCGGCCGGTCACCACCGAGAGATTGGTCAGGCCGAGTTCCGCTTTTGCCTGTGCCTGGAATGCGGTCTTTTTATGAACGATGTCGTTGAGCGTGACCGTCCAGTCAGGCAAGACGATCGCCATCACGATGCCCGGCAGGCCACCGCCGGAGCCGACGTCGAGCGCGGACGACGGACCCAGGCCGGCGAGATGCGGCACGATCGAAAGCGAATCCAGAATGTGCTGAATCAGCATTTGGCGCGGGTCGCGGATGGCCGTGAGGTTGTACACCGCATTCCACTTCGCGAGCAACGCGACGTAGTCGAGCAGCTTGCCGATCTGCGCGTCGCTCAGGCCGAGGCCCAGTTCCTGAACACCCTCGGTGAGCAACGCGCCCAGCGCTTCCCTGCTGTCCGCGCCGCCGAACCCCTTCTGCCGAGCCGTCATTGCGTCACCGGCGTGGTGTCGCTATCGGTGGTGCCGGCGGATTGGGTCGAGCGGCGCCCGAGACCGCGCTTCAGGTGAACCATCAACAACGAGATCGCCGCCGGCGTAATGCCGGAGATGCGCGAGGCCTGACCAATGGTTTCCGGGCGGAATTGGGTCAGCTTCTGGCGCGCTTCGAAGGAAAGGCCGCGCACTTCAGCGTAGTCCAGCCCTTCCGGCAAACGGGTGTTCTCATGCGACTCGTTGCGCTCGATTTCCCCAGCCTGACGCTCGATGTAACCCTGATACTTGATGCCGATCTCGATCTGTTCCTTGATCTGCGCCAGCAGAACGTCGTCGTCGGCCAAGGCTTCCGCCGGCGCACAGACGCCTTCACGCAAGCCACATACGCCGTCGTACGTCACCCCCGGACGGCGCAGCAGATCGGCGAGGCTGTACTCGTGGTCGATCGGCTTGCCGAGCAAGGCTGTCGCTTCTTCCGCGGACAGCGACTTGGGATTCACCCACGTCGTGCGCAGGCGCTCTGTTTCACGTGAAACAGCATCGCGCTTACGGCTGAACGCGTCCCAGCGGACGTCGTCGACCACGCCAAGTTCACGGCCAATCTCGGTCAGACGCATATCCGCGTTGTCTTCCCGCAGGCTCAGGCGATATTCGGCGCGGCTCGTGAACATCCGGTACGGCTCCGACACGCCGCGCGTCACCAGATCGTCGACCAGCACCCCGAGGTACGCCTGATCGCGGCGCGGGCACCAGGCATCCCGGCCCTGTACATGCAAGCCCGCGTTGATCCCAGCCAACAGGCCTTGCGCCGCGGCCTCTTCGTATCCGGTCGTGCCGTTGATCTGGCCGGCGAAGAACAACCCGTTGATCACCTTGGTTTCCAGCGAGGCCTTCAAGCCGCGCGGATCGAAGTAGTCATACTCGATCGCATAGCCCGGACGCAGGATATGCGCGTGCTCGAGGCCGACCATCGAGCGAACCAGTTCCAGTTGCACGTCGAACGGCAGGCTGGTGGAGATCCCGTTGGGGTAAAACTCGTTGGTCGTCAGCCCTTCCGGTTCCAGGAAGATCTGGTGCGATTCCTTCGACGCGAAGCGGTGAATCTTGTCCTCAATCGACGGACAATAACGCGGCCCCACCCCTTCGATAACGCCCGTGTACATCGGCGACCGGTCAAGCCCGCCGCGGATGATGTCGTGGGTACGCTCGTTGGTATGCGTGACCCAGCACGGCACCTGACGCGGATGCTGCTCGACGCGCCCCAGGAACGAAAATACTGGAACCGGATCCAGATCGCCCGGCTGTTCCTCGAGCTTCGAAAAATCGATCGTGCGGCCATCGATCCGCGGCGGCGTCCCCGTCTTCAACCGGCCTTGCGGCAGCTTCAATTCCTTGAGACGCGCCGACAACGACACCGCCGCCGGATCGCCCGCACGGCCGCCGGTGTAGTTGTTCAGACCCACGTGAATCTTGCCGTCCAGGAAGGTGCCCGCCGTCAGCACGACAGCGCGCGACCGGAAGCGAATTCCAACCTGCGTCACCGCGCCCACAACCCGGTCCCCTTCCACCATCAGATCGTCCACCGCCTGCTGGAACAACCAGAGGTTCGGTTGATTCTCAAGCCGATGCCGAATCGCCTGCTTATACAGCAAGCGATCGGCCTGCGCGCGAGTTGCACGCACGGCAGGACCTTTAGAGGAATTCAGGATGCGGAACTGGATACCGCCTTCGTCAGTGGCTGCGGCCATCGCACCGCCGAGCGCGTCGACTTCCTTCACCAGATGGCCCTTGCCAATACCGCCAATCGACGGATTGCAGCTCATCTGGCCGAGGGTTTCGATGTTGTGCGTCAGCAGGAGCGTCTTGTTGCCCATGCGAGCGGAAGCCAAAGCGGCTTCGGTGCCGGCATGGCCGCCACCAACGACGATTACGTCAAATTCTGTGGGATAAAGCATCGCGGATCTCACGCCAGGACACCGCGTGAACCTTCTAAGGAAAATGTATGGGCGAATTATAGCGGGTTCGCTTTTGGCCCGAATTTCGTCCGAATGGGACAGATATAAAAAAAGCGGTGTGTTTCACGTGAAACACACCGCCCGATCTACCGCAAACCGTTGAAGCAGAAGGCTTTACGCTACCTTCTTCGTCAAGCCGAGATATGTCTCGATCACGCGCGGATTCTGCGCCAAATCCGCCGCCGGGCCCTCGAGCGCCAACTCGCCAGTCTCCAGCACGTAGCCGTAATCCGAAATCTGCAACGCGGCGCGCGCGTTCTGCTCGATCAACAGCGTCGCCACTCCGGTCTGCCGCAGCGCGCTAATGATGTGAAAAATCTCCTTCACGATCAGCGGCGCGAGCCCAAGGCTCGGCTCGTCGAGCATCAGTAATTCCGGCTTGCCCATCAGCGCCCTGCCGACCGCCAGCATCTGGCGCTCGCCGCCGGAAAGCGTTCCAGCCGCCTGCTTGCGACGCTCCTTCAAGCGCGGAAACAGCATAAAGACCGGTTCGAGCTGATCGAGATAATTGCGCTCGCCCGCCCGCTTGCGCCGATACGCCCCGAGCACCAGGTTGTCTTCGACGCTCATCGTCGCGAATAGCTCGCGCTTCTCCGGGACCAGGCACATGCCACGCGCCACCCGCTTTTCGACCGGCACCGCGCTGACATCCTCGTTGTGATACACGATCGCGCCTTTTGCGTGACCAGTCACCGGCAGCGCGCCCATGATCGCGTTCAGCAGCGTCGACTTGCCCGCTCCGTTCGGACCGATCACCGAGACAATCTGTCCCGGCCTCACCTTGATACTGGCGCCATGCAGCGCCTCGATCTTGCCGTAGCGGACCGATAAGCCTTCGACGTCCAGGATCGGCACAGCGGAATTCATCATCGTTCTCATCAGTCCACCCCGCCCAGGTACGCTTCGAGAACCGCCGGATCTTTCTGCACCTCCTCCGGCAAGCCTTCTGCGATCCGCGTTCCAAACTCCATCACCACCAGCCGATCCGTCAGGTTCATCACGAAATCCATATCGTGTTCGACTAGCAGCACACTCATCCCCTCTTCCTTGAGCTTGCGCAGCAAGACGGCGAGCTGCTGCTTTTCCTGATAGCGAAGACCGGCCGCCGGCTCGTCGAGTAACAGCAACGTCGGATCGCAGCACAGGGCACGAGCAATTTCGAGAATCCGCTGCTGCCCCAAAGCGAGGCTCCCCGCTTCGTCGTACATATGCGCCTCGAGCCCCACGCGGCGAATCTGCCGGGCCGCTTCCGCCATCAGGCGTCCTTCTTCCGCGCCGTTCAGCCTGGCGACACTGCGCCACACGCCCGCATGACCACGCAAATGCGCGCCGATCGCCACGTTCTCCAGCACGCTCATACTGGGCAGCAACTTGACGTGCTGGAACGTGCGGCCAATGCCGCGCTTAACGATCTGACGGGAGGTAAGCGCGTCGATCCGTTCGCCACGGAACGTGATCTCGCCGCTGGTTGCGCGCAGCACGCCCGTCACGAGGTTGAAGGTCGTCGACTTACCCGCTCCGTTCGGCCCAATCAGGCCAATAATCTGCCCCGCCTTCATCTCGAAGCTGACGTCGTTCACCGCCACCAGGCCGCCGAACTGCTTGCGCGCCTTGTCGACGGTCAAAAGCGTTTCACCGGCCGCCGGCTTGCTGCGCTGCGGCAACGGCTCCGCCTGCTCCGGCACGTGAGCCTGCGGCCCGCGCGGAAAGAGGCGCGCCACGAACGGCCACACGCCTTGCCGCGCGTACTGCAGCAACACCACCATTAGCACACCGAACACGATCACTTCGAAATTGCCGCTCTCCCCCAGCAGCTTGGGCAGTAGCGTCTGCAGATAATCCTGCAGGATGGTGAGGATCGCGGCACCTAGCACCGCGCCCCAGACGTGCGCGACGCCACCCACCACCGCCATGAACAGAAACTCGATGCCGTGGTTCAAACCAAACGGCGTCGGATTCACGGCGCGCTGCAAATGCGCGTAGAGGAAACCGGAGATCGACGCCAGCACGGCGGCGTAGACAAAGATCACCACGCGCATCCACGCCGTATTGACGCCCATTGCTTCTGCCATCGCGCCGCCGCCGCGCAGCGCGCGAATCGCCCGTCCCGGCCGGCTATTAAGCAGGTTCTGAACGGAAACCACCGCACCGAGCACCACCACCCAGATCAGGTAGTAGATATGGCGTCCGGACTCCAGATTGATGCCGAACACGTTGAGCACTGGAATGCCGTTGATACCGTCGTATTTGCCGAGGATGTCGAGATTGCCGAACAGGTAGAACAGCGCCAGCCCCCACGCTATTGTGCCAAGCGGCAAGAAATGTCCTGAGAGCCGCATCGTCACTGCGCCGAGCATCAACGCAATCAGTGCCGTCAGCACCACGCCGACGATCAGTGCGAGCCACGGCGAGACGCCGTACTGCGTCGTCAGAAATGCGGTCGCATAGGCGCCGACGCCGACAAACGCCGCCTGCCCGAAGCTCGTCATGCCGCCGATGCCCGTCAGCAGCACGAGACCAATCGCCACGATCGCATACAGGCCGATGTAATTGAGCAGCGTGACCCAATACTCGGGCACATGAAGCGGCTGCGGCAGCACCGGCAGCGCGAACATCACCACGAGGAACAACCAGAAGAACTTGTTTTGCAAGATGCGTTTCATCGTGTCACTCCTCGTCTTCTTCCGCGTGCGGGCTGGCGAGACTGCGCCACAGCAGCACCGGAATGATCAGCGTGAACACAATGACTTCCTTATAGGCACTCGCCCAGAACGACGAATACGACTCCAGCAGCCCCACCAGAACCGAACCGGCGGCCGCGAGCGGATAGCTGACCAGCCCGCCGATAATCGCCCCCACGAAGCCCTTCAGACCGATCAGGAAGCCCGAGTCGTAGTAGATGGTGGTCAGGGGTGCGACGAGGATGCCGCACAGCGCCCCGAGCCCTGCTGCGAGCGTGAACGCGAGCCTGCCGGCCTGGGTCGTGCCGATGCCGACCAGCCGCGCGCCGACCCGGTTGACCGAGGTCGCGCGCAACGCCTTGCCCGAGATCGAGCGGTCGAAATACAGATAGAGCACCGCGATCAGCACCACCGCCGTGCCGACCACCCAAATGCTCTGACCGGAGATAGACAGGCTGCCCAGATTGAAGGTGGCGTCCGAGAACGCGTTGGTGCGCGAGCCTTCCGCGCCGAACATCACGAGGCCCAAGCCGACCATCGCAAAGTGCACCGCCACCGCCACGATCAGCAGCAACAGTGTCGTACTTTCGGCGATCGGCTCGAAGGCCAGCCGGTAGACGAACGGTCCCATCGGAATCACGATCAGCAGTGTCAGCGCAATCTGCGCGAGCATCGGCAACGGTTGCGCGAACAGGCCGTGCGTGAGCGCGTATACAGCGATCGGGAACAGCAGATATTTCGCCGCCAGCGTCACCAGCGTTCGGGCCGTATTAGCGCGCCGCGGCGGATGCCGCACGAGCCCCGCGGTCTCGATCACGAAACACGCCGCGCCCATTGCCACCAGCAACCAGCAGGTGGCCGGAAATTTCTGCGACTGCAGTGCGGCGAGCGTCAGCGCACCGTACGAGACGAACTCGCCCTGTGGGATGAAGATGACCCGCGTCACGGAAAACACCAGCACCAAGGCGAGCGCGAGCAGCGCGTAAATCGCCCCGGTGGTGATGCCGTCCTGCGCGAGGATCGCCGCAATAGATAGATCCATACTTCCTCGTTCTGAAACGTCGAAATCGACCGCTATGACGCGCTAAAGCGCTAACTCTGGTCAACACTAGAGAACACTGTCATGGCGGGGATGACGGCAAGACAGACTGCCCGCCGAAAAGCGGCGCAACTCGACCGCAGCACAACAGCACGACCCGAGCGCCACGCCGCGTGTGAGCGCGGCGCGGTAAGGCGGTTCAAGTCATTGTCATCGAACAGAATGGCGGTGCGGCGTCATCCACCGCACGCTGTGCGCAAGAGCTATGCGCCTCGCGCGATGAAGCGCGTTACTCGGTCTGCAGCTTCCACTTGCCGTCGACAACCTCGACGATCACGCGAGCGCGATTATCGAGGCCATTGTGGTCGGCGGCCGTGGTGTTCATGATGCCGTGCGAGAGCGGCAGCTCCTTGACGTTGGCAAGCGCGTCACGCAACGCCACGCGGAACGCCTCGGTGCCCGGCTGCCCCTTCTTCAGCGCTTCGGGAATCGCCCGCTGCAGCATCTGGCCGGCGTCCCAGGCGTGGCCGCCGAAGGTCGCCACCGAGCCCGCGCCATACGCCTTCTCATAGGCGTTCTTATAGGCCTCGGACGACTGCTTCACCGGGTTCGAATCCGGCAACTGGTCGGCCACGAGAATCGGGCCGGCCGGCAGCAGTTCGCCTTCGCAGTCCTTGCCGCACACGCGCAGGAAGTCGTTGTTGGCTACGCCGTGTGTCTGATAGATCGCGCCCTTGTAACCACGCTCTTTCAGCGTCTTGGCGGGCAGTGCCGCCGGCGTGCCGGAACCGCCGATCAACACGGCGTCCGGATTCGCGGACATCGTCTTCAGCACCTGGCCGGTGACGGATGCATCGGTGCGGTTGTAGCGCTCATTGGCGACGAGCTTCAGATGATGCGCGGCCGCGGCGGCGTTGAACACGTTGTACCAGCTCTCGCCATACGCATCCGAAAAGCCGATGAAACCGACCGTCTTGACGCCGCGCTTCTCCATATAGCCGGCGATCGCGTCAGCCATCAGGCTGTCGTTTTGCGGCGTCTTGAAGGCCCATTCGCGCTTCGCATCCATCGGCGCGATGATCGCCGCCGAGGCCGCGAGCGAGATCATCGGCGTCTTGCCCTGCGAGACCACGTCGAGCATCGCCAGCGAATTCGGCGTGACCGTCGAGCCGATAATCGCGTCGACATGATCCTCGTCGATCAGCTTGTGCGTGTTCTGCACGGCCTTGCTGGTGTCGGACGCATCGTCGAGCACGATGTATTGCACGCTCTTGCCGCCAATCTCCTGCGGCAGCAAGGCGATGGTGTTCTTCTCAGGAATCCCGAGTGAGGCTGCCGGCCCCGTCGTCGAGAGCGTCACCCCGATCTTCACTTGTGCCAGCGCCGCACTCGTACCGCATACCAACGCCAGCGCGATGGCCGTGCGTGCCCACTGCTTTGTCTTTTTCATTGCCTGTCTCCAAACGCTTGATGCGCCATCTGTTATCCGGCTCGTGGGCCGAGTGTCTGAATCTATTGATCGGGTTCCGATGTGCCTAGCATGGTTTTCCCTGCAGCCATCGCACGCCGCGAACCCACCGTCTCGCGTGCAACAAAAAAGGCGCGTCAACTGCACGCGCCTTGTGTCTGGTTCAGATTCGCTAATTCGCCTTCGCTCAGCAGCCGACGAGCTCGAACCCGCCGTCGAGCTTCCGCGCCATGGTGCGCGCCCTCTGCCCACAACCAGATGGGTCGTTCGCGCTCATCTTGCAGATGCCATATGAAGCCGGCATGTCGGCCGCTATCAATGCCGCATTCAACGCCCGCCATACCAAATTCATCCTGCTCCTCATGCTGCCCCGTGATTCGCTTGAAATTGAATCTGCCCATTCATATCCCGACTCAATGGTCGGTGAATAACGAGTGTAGCGGACGCAAGAGGCCTGCGGCAAGCGTTTTGCAAGCACTGGCGGGGAAGGCAGAGGATCAGCGGCGCTAAAAAACGAGGGCCGTGTCAAGAAAGAAAGCGCATGAAAAAACCACGGAAAAATGCGCAGAAAGAAGCCGGCGAAAATCCGCAAAACAGCATTGCCGACTTTATGAAAAGACAAATAAAAAGCGCTGTTGGATCAATATCCAACAGCGCTTTCGTCTGGGCACTTAGTGCCTCATGTCTCCTCGTTCTCCACCTGCAAATTCGGTGTTCATCAGAACTGCACGAAGATTAAACAACCGCTCCCATCCGGACAACTAGCATTTACCCTAGTGGTGCATCGCAGCACTGAATTGGGGCACATTTTAAGGCACCCACAGGCAGCCTTGGTGCGCCAGCCACACGGCCCTATTTATTGAAATTTATATCGGAGGCCGAAGCATTTCGGCCATCCGGGCCTTAAGCCCGTAGCGGCCGGACCCGCGCCACGATCTCGCCGACTATGCCGCGCCGGAACGCCAGCACGCAGGCAATAAAGATCAGACCTGTCACGATGGTGGCCGATTCGCCCAGCGAATTGAACCACTGCACCCCGGTCACCGCTGCGAGGGCGCCGCCGATGTCACCCAGGCGGTCTTCGAGCGACACGATCAGCGCCGCCCCGAGCAACGGTCCGAACAGCGTGCCCATGCCGCCCACCAGTGTCATCAGGATCACGAGACCGGACATGGTCCAGTATGCGTCGCTCAGCGTCTCGAAGCCGAGCACCAGCACCTTCAGCGCCCCCGCGAGTCCGGCAATGCCTGCCGACAACACAAACGCAAGCAGCTTGAAGCGATCGGTGTCGTAGCCGAGCGAGACCGCCCGCGGCTCGTTCTCCTTGATGGCGACCAGCACCTGGCCGAACGGCGAGTGCACGATGCGCACGATCAGCAGGAACATCAGCACCATCACCACCAGCACCACGTAGTAGAGCACCACATCCGACGACAGGCTCAGCAAGCCGAACAGCTTGCCGCGCGGCACGCCCTGCAGTCCGTCTTCGCCCTGCGTGAACGGCGCCTGCAGGAACACGAAGTAGATCATCTGCGCGAGCGCGAGCGTCACCATGGCGAAGTAAATGCCCTGACGTCGGATCGCGAACAGGCCGACGATCAGCCCGAGCAGGGCCGCCGCCGCCGTGCCGGCAAGCACGCCGAGTTCGGGGGAATAGCCAAGCGTCTGGATCGCATAGCCGGTGGTGTAGCCGGCCATGCCCAGAAACATGGCGTGTCCGAACGACAGCAGCCCGGTGTAGCCGATCAGCAGGTTGAAGGCCGCGGCAAACAGCGCGAAGCACAGCACCTTCATCACGAACAACGGATAGATGCCGATGAACGGCACCGCGACGAGACCAAGCAACAGCAGGCCGTAGAGCGCTTTTCTTTGCATCATTTTTCCTTGCCGAAAAGACCCGCCGGACGCACCAGCAACACCAGCGCCATGATGACGAAGACGACGGTCGCCGAGGCCTCGGGGTAGAACACCCGCGTGAACCCTTCGATCACGCCGAGCAGCAGGCCCGTGAGGATCGAGCCCATGATCGAACCCATCCCGCCGATCACCACCACCGCGAACACGGTGATGATCATCGGCTGCCCCATCAGCGGCGACACCTGGATCACCGGCGCCGCGAGCACGCCGGCAAAAGCCGCGAGCGCCACGCCGAAACCGTAGGTCAGCGTGATCATCAACGGTACGTTGACACCGAACGCCTCCACCAGTTTCGGGTTCTCGGTGCCGGCGCGCAGATAGGCGCCCAGACGCGTCTTCTCGATCACAAACCAGGTGGCGAAGCAGACCACCAGCGAGGCCACCACCACCCATGCGCGGTAATTCGGCAGGAACATGAAGCCGAGATTGGTCGCGCCGGAGAGCGCCTCAGGCACGTCGTAAGGTTGGCCGGACGAGCCGTAGATGGAGCGGAAGACCCCTTCCACCACCAGCGTCAGCCCGAAGGTCAGCAGCAGGCCGTACAGGTGGTCGAGCTTGTACAGCCAGCGCAACATCGAGCGTTCGATCAGGATGCCGAACGCACCCACCACCAGCGGTGCGAGCACCAGCATCGCCCAGTACGGCAGGTTGAAATACGACAGCCCCATCCACGTGAGCATCGCGCCAAGCATGAACAACGCGCCGTGCGCGAAGTTGATCACGTTGAGCAGGCCGAAGATGATCGCGAGGCCGAGGCTCAGGATCGCGTAGAACGAGCCGTTCACGAGCCCGAGCAGCAACTGGCTCAGCGTCGCCGAGAGCGGAATGCCAAAGATTTCCATTGAACCCCTTAGCCCTTAACCCTTCGTCAAGGTGAGATCGAGACGCGCGCGATGCGGCTACGCGCGGCTCCCCGAACACAGCCCGCGCGCAGCATGAAGAACGGTTACGCCTGCCGCGCCGCCCTGGGACGGCGGGCAGACCGCTTCAGCCCCGCGTTATTTCCACAACGCGCAGCGCGTTTCCGCCTTGGTCGTGAACGCCTGCTCGCCCGGAATGGTCGCTGTGATCTTGTAGTAGTCCCACGGCTCTTTCGATTCGGCCGGTGTCTTCACCTGCATCAGATACATGTCGTGAATCATGCTGCCGTCCTCGCGGATGTAGCCCTTGGCGTAGAAGTCGTCGATCTTCGTCTTCTTCAGTTGCGCCATGATCTTGTCCGCATCGGTCGAGCCGACCGTCTGCACCGCCTTCAGATACGTCATGGTCGCCGAGTAGTCGGCGGCCTGCAGGCTCGACGGCATCTTCTTCATCTTGTCGAAGTAGCGCTCGGCCCACTTGCGCGTGGTGGCGTCCTTGTTCCAGTACCAGGAGTCCGTCAGCACGAGACCTTGCGTGGTCTCCAGACCGAGGCTGTGGATATCGTCGATGAAGATCAGCAGCGCCGCGAGCTTCATCGTCTTGGTGATGCCGAATTCCTTGGCCGCCTTGATCGAGTTGATCGTGTCGCCACCGGCGTTGGCCAGGCCCAGCACCTGCGCCTTCGACGCTTGCGCCTGCAACAGGAATGACGAGAAGTCCGACGCCGACAACGGATGCCGCACTTCACCGAGCACCTGGCCGCCACTGGCCTTCACCACGTCCGAGGTCGCCTTCTCCAGCGCCTTGCCGAATGCGTAGTCGGCCGTCAGGAAGTACCACGTCTTGCCGCCCTGCTTCGTCACCGCCGAGCCGGTGCCCTTGGCGAGCGCGGTCGTGTCGTACGCATAGTGGATCGTGTACGGCGTGCACTGCTCGTTGGTCAGCGTGTCCGCACCCGCACCGATGCTGATGTAGACCTTGTGCTTTTCGCCCGCCACCTGGTTCATCGACAGACCCGTGGCCGAGTTGGTGCCGCCGATCAGCAGATCGAGACCATCGCGGTCGAACCACTCGCGCGCCCGCGAGGCGGCGATATCGGCCTTGTTCTGGTGATCGGCGTACACGACCTCGATCGGCTTGCCGTTGACCTTGCCGCCGAAGTCGGCCACCGCCATGCGGATCGCTTCGAGGCCGCCCTGGCCGTCGATATCGGCGTACAGGCCCGACATATCCGTGATGAAGCCGATCTTGACTGCGTCGTCGGCGGCTCGCGCGCTACTCATCGTCAGCGCGGCGCCGGCCGCGGCTGCAAAGCAGAATGCCGAAAGTCGCGCGAGGGTTTTCATTTTCATTGCTGTCTCCTGGTTTTCTTGCTTGTGGTTATCAGAGGCAATCGGGCGCCTGTCGCTATAGCCTAGACGCCCAGCAGATCGTGCAGTGCCGGCATCTTGCTTTCGAGTTCGCCGGCGCCGAAGTGCTCGACGATGCCGCCATGCTCCATCACATAGAAGCGATCGGCGAGCGGCGCGGCAAAACGGAAATTCTGTTCGACCATCACGATCGTGTAGCCGCGCGCCTTGAGCGTCACAATCATGCGCGCGAGCGCCTGCACGATGACCGGTGCAAGGCCCTCGGAGATTTCGTCGAGCAGCAACAGGTTCGCGCCGGTGCGCAGGATGCGCGCGACCGCGAGCATCTGCTGCTCCCCTCCCGAGAGCCGTGTGCCCTGGCTCATGCGGCGTTCTTGCAGGTTCGGGAACATCGCGTAGATTTCGTCGAGCGACATCATGTGTGCGGTGTCGCCGACCGGCGGCGGCAGCAGCAGGTTTTCTTCACACGAGAGGCTCGAAAAGATGCCGCGCTCTTCCGGGCAGTAGCCAATGCCGCAATGCGCGATGCGATGGGTCGGCAGGTCGATCGTCTCGCGCCCGCCGACGCGGATCGAGCCGGTGCGCCGGCCCGTGAGCCCCATGATCGCGCGCAGCGTGGTGGTGCGCCCAGCACCGTTGCGGCCCAGCAGCGTGACGACCTCGCCGCGGTTCACGGTCAGGTCGACCCCATGCAATATGTGGGATTCGCCGTACCAGGCCTGCAGGCCCGCAATCTCGAGCGCCGGTTCCGCGTTGGCGACCCCGCTCACTTCCACGTTCTCGCGCTCCGCAATCGTATTCATGCATGCGCTCCGGCGAGCGCGGCATCGGCACTCCCCATATAGGCCTGCATCACGAGCGGACTCTTCGAGACTTCGGCGTAGGTGCCCTCGGCGAGCACCTCGCCGCGCTGCAGAACGGTAATCGTATCGGAGATGCCGGCAATCACATTCATGTTGTGTTCGACCATCAGGATGGTGCGGCCGCTCGAGACCTTCTTGATCAGCGCGGTGACGCGATCGACGTCTTCATGCCCCATGCCCTGGGTCGGCTCGTCGAGCAGCATCAGTTCCGGTTCCATGGCGAGCGTGGTGGCGATTTCGAGGGCGCGTTTGCGGCCATAGGACAGTTCGACCGTCAGCACGTCGGCGAAATCGGTCAAACCGACCTGGGTCAACAGATCCATGGCGCGATCATCGAGTTGATGCAGCGAACGCTCGCTCTTCCAGAAGTGAAATGCGGTGCCCAAGGCGCGCTGCAAACCGATGCGCACGTTCTGCAATGCTGTCAGGTGCGGAAATACGGCGGAAATCTGAAACGAGCGGATGATGCCGCGGCGGGCGATTTGCGCGGGCCGTTCGCCGGTGATGTCGATGCCGTTGTAGACGATCTGCCCCGAGGTGGGCACGAGGAATTTGGTCAGCAGATTGAAACAGGTGGTTTTACCGGCGCCGTTCGGGCCGATCAACGCATGAATCGAGCCACGGCGTACGCGCAGATTGACGCCGTTGACGGCGACAAAGCCCTTGAACTCCCTCGTTAGCCCGCGCGTTTCCAGAATCGTATCGCCGAGAATCATGTTCCCTTCCATGCGAAGTGAGGCGAAGCACTACGATCTTCCGCGCCAGAGGCTGCGCGACGTGTGATGGCGACGACACCCCCGTGTCGATCGTTGGCGTGGTGCACCAATGCGGACGGTAATCCATGGCGCGCCACGCGGCATGGCGCCATTGTCGCGCCAATGATGCAGCGCATTCATTGGGATTTGCACTTAGTATCTGGAACGCGCCGGTAAGCCGCAGCGCGCTCCGGACCTGTCTGTCACGCAACGGACATCGAAGCTGCCGAAGGATTCGGCGACGCTTGTGCAGCAAGCCGTGCGCGACGATCCTCGCGAATCATCTCGCTTGCGCGCTCGGCGATCATCAGCGTCGGCGAATTGGTGTTGCCGGAGGTAATGGTAGGCATGACCGACGCATCGACCACGCGCAAACCTTCGACCCCGATTACACGCAGGCGCTGATCGACGACGGCCGCGGGATCGTCGGCGGCACCCATGCGGCAGGTGCCGACCGGATGAAAGATGGTCGTGCCCACTTTACCGGCGGCCTGCTGCAGCTCTGCTTCGCTTTGAAACTCGACGCCGGGGAGAATTTCTTGCGGCCGATACGGGGCCAGTGCCGGCGCGGCAGCGATCCGCCGGGTGAGACGCAGCGCATTGGCGGCAACATGCCGGTCGTAATCGGTGGACAGATAATTGGGCGCGATCAGCGGCGGCGCGTTGGGTTCGGGCGAGGTGATATGAATGCTGCCACGCGAAGTGGGACGTAGGTGACACACCGAGGCGGTGAACGCATTGAAGCGATGCAGCGGTTCGCCGAAGCGGTCGAGCGACAGCGGCTGCACGTGATACTCGAGATCGGGCCGCGTCAGCGACGGATCCTCGGGATCCGATTTCGCGAAGGCGCCGAGCTGCGACGGCGCCATCGACATGGGTCCGCTTTGAAACAGCGCGTACTGCAGCCCGATCATGAGCTTGCCCCACCAATGCGCGGAGGCGGTATTGAGGGTGCGCACGCCCTGGACCTTGTAAGCCATGCGCAACTGCAGATGATCCTGGAGATTCTCACCTACGCCACTCAGGTCCTGAACGACGTCGATACCGAGGTTTTGCAGCCGCGTGCCGTTGCCGATACCGGAGAGCTCGAGCAATTGCGGCGAGTTGACCGCACCTGAGCTGAGGATCACTTCACAACGGGCCTTGGCGAAATAATCGGTGTCACCGCCGCGATATTCGACGCCGCTGCAGCGCCGCCCCTCGAACACGACGCGCTGCGTGAGTGCGCCGGTGATGATGGTCAGATTGGGGCGATTGCGCGCGGGGCGCAGAAAGGCTTTTGAGGCGTTCCAACGGATGCCGCGTTTCTGGTTGACGTCGAAATAGCCGACACCGGTGTTGTCGCCGCGATTGAAGTCATCGGTGGCGGGGATACCGGTTTGTTGGGCGGCTTGCGAGAAGGTCTCGAGGATTTTCCATTTGAGGCGTTGCTTTTCGACGCGCCAGGGACCGCCCGCGCCGTGGGATTCGTTAGCGCCGCCGTAGTAGTCTTCGCTGCGTTTGAAGATGGGGAGGACGTTGTTCCAGGACCATGTTGGGTCGTTGGTGAGGCGAGCCCATTCGTCGTAGTCTTCGCGCTGGCCGCGCATGTAGATCATGCCGTTGATGGATGAGCTGCCGCCCAGGACTCTGCCGCGGGGGTATGAGAGGGAGCGGCCGTTCAAGCCGGGTTCTTCCCGGGTTTTGTAGAGCCAGTCTGTGCGGGGGTTGCCGATGCAGTATAAGTACCCTACCGGGATGTGGATCCAGTGGTAGTCGTCCTTGCCGCCGGCTTCCAGTAGAAGTACTGAGGTTTCTGGGTCTTCGCTCAGGCGGTTTGCCAGTACGCAGCCAGCGGTACCGGCGCCCACCACGATGTAGTCGAATTCGCCCTCAAGCGTTCTTGTTGCCGCGCTGCGCGGGCCTGTGCTTGTCCTGCTGTTCGTGCTCACCCTTTGTCTCCTTGTCGAGCCACCGTTCGTGGCATTCGGCATAGCGGGTTGTGTTGGCTTCCGCCGGGGTTCAAGCGGTATGTACAGCTTAGTGATGCTTCTTTTTGCCTGCGCGGCGCTTTGGTTGTTGTTCTTAAGGCGTTGGCCTTTCCTTGCTGTGTTATTGGTTTATTAGTGTTGCCCCTGTGCGGGGCGGCACCTACTTTTCTTTGCCGCCGCAAAGAAAAGTAGGCAAAAGAAAGCGGGCTGACAACCGCTAGCTCTTAGGTGTCCACCACTCAAACCAACACGAAGTGGTCCGCACGAGGACCTGCCCTCGCACCGCACGCGTTAGTGACAAGGCCGTCATCCGTTCCAGCGTTGCGCTTCGCGCCCCGCCGAGGGGCATAACTCTGTCTCGATACGCTCGTTTCATCACATTCATACTTAGGTATCCAAATACCTTACCGCCCTGGCACCACCAGTCAGACCTTCCAAGTACTTGGTCGCCCCAGCACCACCAGCCAGACCTGGCATCCCACCACTAGCAGACCCATCCGCCGCGCACGCAGTGCGCTGGCGGGATGAATGAGCCCTGTGTCACTAACGGGAGCGGCGCAAGGGCAGGTCCTCGTGCGGACCATTCCGCGGTGACCTGAGTGGCGGACACCTACGAGCTGGCGGTTGTCAGCCCGCTTTCTTTTGCCTACTTTTCTTTGCGGCGGCAAAGAAAAGTAGGTGCCGCCCCGCACAGGGGCAACACTAATAAACCAATAACACAGCAAGGAAAGGCCAACACCACAAGAACAACCACCAAAAGCGCCGCGCAGGCAAAAAACCCCCAAAACCTTACTTAGCCACAGGCATCGTAAACTCAGCCCCCTTGGCAATACTATCGGGCCACCGCTGCATGATGCTCTTATACCGGGTGTAGAACCTGACACCTTCCTCCCCATAGGCATGATGATCCCCAAAGAGAGACCGCTTCCACCCACCAAAAGAATGCCATGCCATCGGCACAGGAATAGGCACATTAATGCCAACCATCCCAATCTGAATCTGCCGTGAAAACGCCCTGGCAACACCGCCATCGGAGGTGAAACACGCCACCCCATTAGCAAACTCATTGGCATTAATAAGCTCAACAGCCGATGCAAAATCCGGCACCCGGACCACACAGAGAACCGGCCCGAAGATCTCTTCTCTATAAACCTTCATATCGGTCTGCACATCATCGAACAGCGTGCCGCCAAGGAAAAACCCTTGCTCATGCCCATCCACCTGATGCCCACGGCCATCCACAACCAGCTTCGCACCCTCTGCAATACCCGCATCGATATACCCCTCGACCTTCGCGCGATGCGCACCAGTCACGAGTGGCCCCATCTCCGCGTCCGGCTCCATCCCATTGCGAATCTTCAGCGTCTTCACCCGCGGTGTCAGCCGTTCAACCAGTTCGTCGGCAACATGCCCCACCGCGACAGCCACCGAAATCGCCATGCAGCGCTCGCCCGCCGAACCATATGCCGCGCCGATCAGCGCATCCACCGCCTGGTCCAGATCCGCATCGGGCATCACCACCAGATGGTTCTTCGCCCCTCCCAGCGCCTGCACCCGCTTGCCGCGCTTCGTCCCTTCCGTATAGATGTATTCCGCAATCGGCGTCGAGCCGACAAACGACAACGCACTCACCTCCGGATGCGCCAGCAACGCGTCCACCGCCACCTTGTCGCCGTGCACGACGTTGAACACGCCGTCCGGCAAACCCGCTTCCTTCAGCAGTTCAGCAAGACGAATCGATGCCGATGGATCGCGCTCCGAGGGTTTCAGCACGAACGTATTGCCGCAGGCGATCGCCACCGGGAACATCCAGCATGGCACCATCATCGGAAAGTTGAACGGCGTGATGCCCGCCACCACGCCCAGCGGCTGGCGCAGGTTCCAGTTGTCGATGCCGCCGCCAATCTGGTCCGTGAAATCCGTCTTCAACAGATTCGGAATGCCGCAGGCAAATTCGACCACCTCGATGCCGCGCATCACTTCGCCCTTCGCGTCCGAGAACACCTTGCCGTGTTCGCGCGTGATCAGCTCAGCCAGCTCGTCGTGGTGACGGTCCAGCAATTCCTTGAACTTGAACAGCACGCGAGCGCGCTTGATCGGCGCCGTTTCGCTCCATGCCGGAAACGCCGCTTTGGCAGCCGCCACCGCCACGTCGACCTCCGTCACGCTCGCCAGCGGCACACGCGCGCTCACCGAGCCGAGCGCCGGGTTGAACACGTCGCCGTAACGGTCGCTGGTACCGTCGATCGCATGGCCGTTGATGAAATGCGTCAGCGCGCGGGCGCGCGTCTCGCTCCGATGTGTCTCGCTCATGTTGGTTTGCCTCGTCCGATGAAATAGCTCGCGTCAGTGACCTGATAGCCGTACCTCGGCCTTTCCTCGCGATGTTCGCAGCGTAATCGCCAACCCCCTCCGAAATCCAATGAGTAATGCTCAATTGCGCTATAAGGCGCGCTAATATCAGGGGATGGACCTTACCCTGCTGCGTGCGTTCGTCACCGTCGCCAATGAGGGCAACCTCACTCGTGCTGCGCTGCAACTGCATCTCACCCAACCGGCCGTCAGCCTGCAGATCAAGCATCTGCAGGAAACGCTCGGTTTGACGCTGTTCACGCGCACCTCCCACGGGCTGTCCCTGACGCGCGATGGCCAGGCCTTGCTGCCGCATGCGGAACGCGCGCTCGGCGCGGCCGGCGACGTGCAGCGCGCCGCCGCCTCGCTGCGTCACGAGGTGCGTGGACGGCTACGCATCGGCACCATCCTCGATCCGGAATTCCTGCGCCTGGGCGGCTTTCTCAAGCAGCTCGTCGAAACCTGGCCGCATATCGAAACGGCCTTGCGGCATGGCATGTCCGGCTGGGTGCTCGAGCAGATCCGCGCCGGCGAGCTCGATGTCGGTTACTACATCGGCCAGCCGTCGGAAGACGATGCGCGCGACGGCGCCGCGTTTCATGCCGTCACGCTCACGCATTTCCAGTACCGCGTACTCGCGCCCGCCGGCTGGAAAGATCGCGTGAAAGGCGCGCGCGATTGGCGCACGCTTGCCGCGCTGCCGTGGATCTGGACGCCGCCCGCCTCCGCGCATCACCGGCTGCTGTCGCGGCGCTTTGCCGATGCCGGCGTCAAGCCTGTCAAGGTCGCGGAAGTGGATCAGGAGCCGTCGATGCTCGATCTGGTCAAATCGGGCGTCGGCCTCACGCTCGCGCGCGACGCCATCGCTATCGCCGAAGCGCATGCGCACGCGCTGACGATCGTCGAAGGCGTCACGGTGCCAACCCAGTTGAGCTTCGTTACGCTGGCGGCCCGCCAGGACGATCCGGTGATTGCCGCTGCGCTCAGATTGATCGAGGAGCAATGGGCGATATGAGTCGCGCTCATGACAGTTTCGTTCCCTGCGGCACAGGATCGTGGACGCCGTAACACCACCGTCACGCGCTTTTTGCTAGATTCAGGGTTTGCGCGTGTGGTCCGCGCCCGCCTCCGCTTTCTGCTTTCGTTCGAGTTTGTCCTTTCCGGCGCGCTTCACCTCCGCCCCACCTGAGGCCGCCGACAATCCATGCTTCCACAGGAGCCTGACATGGCACGCAACATCGAAATCAAAGCCCGCGCCCAGCACTTCGATCAACTTCGCGAACGCGCCGCCGAACTTTCGCCCGAGGCTCCGCTGATCTTCCGCCAGCAGGACTTTTTCTACGATGTGCCGCGCGGACGGCTGAAACTGCGCCAGTTCGACGACGGCACCCCGGCCGAACTGATCTTCTACCAGCGCGACGACCGTGACGGTCCGAAGGCGTCGTACTACACGCGCAGCCCGGTGACCAATCCGGAAGCCATGCACGCGCTGCTCGCCACCGCCCTGACCACGCGCGGCATCGTCACCAAGGAACGCCACGTCTTCACGACCGGACGCACGCGGATTCACCTCGACCGGGTGGACGGCCTTGGCGACTTTGTCGAACTGGAAGTGCTCCTCGCCCAGGACGACGACGAAGAAGGCGGTCACGCCGAAGCACGTGAGATGTTCGCCAAGCTCGGCGTGCCGGAATCGGATCTGGTGGCCGTCGCGTATGTGGATCTGCTGAGTCCGGACAGCGAGCCGCGCCAGGCGGCGTAAACAGGTTTGCCAGCGAGGTTTGCCGGCGCTGCTTCGGCGCCGGCAGGGCGAGTCGTCACGCGCGGTCCCGCCCGCCGTCTCAGCTAGCGGCTGCGCCCGGCGCTAGATGTCCCAACGGCAGCGGCCCATTGCGCTTGAAGGTGGTCAGCACGATATTCGAGCGCACACTATCCACACCCGGCACCCGCATCAACTTCTTCATCACGAACGACGACAGCGCGTTCAGATCCGGCGCGACAATGCGCAGCAGATAATCCGCATCGCCCACTACCGCGTGGCACTCCAGCACTTCGGGCAGCACATCGATCTGTTGCTGGAACTGCTCGATGATCGAATCGCCGTGATGCTTGAGCTTGAGACTCGTGAACGCCGTGACGCCGAGACCGAGCTTCTCCGGGCGCAGCACAACCCGATAGCCGTCCACCACGCCCACCTGTTCGAGGCGCTGCAGCCGCCGGCCGATCTGCGACGGTGACAGCGGCACCTGCTCGCCGAGTTGCTGATGAGTCGCCCGGCCAAAGCGCTGCAAAACCTCCAGCAGCGCGAGATCGAAGTGATCGAGTTCAAGCATGATGAATCTCCGCATCAATACAGTATTTAATGCACGATTATTGCATATTTAGTGATATCTACGCTCTCTTTGCGCCCTTCCCGCGGCCCACCCGCTCTACACTGGTCACATTGAAACAGCGCCGCAAGCGAACCGCATCATGTCCAGTCCCAACACCGCCAAACTGCAGGAGCAATTCGACGCCGGCCTCGAAACCCGTGCCGACTTCACCATCGACCAGCCATTGCATCGCTACGGCGTGGTCGATCACGCCGTCTGGAAGCAGCTCTACACGCGCCAGACCGCCCTGCTGAAGGGCCGGGTGTGCGATGCGTTTCTGGCGGGCGTCGAGCGTCTGAACCTGTCGGCCGAGCGCGTGCCGTCGTTTGCCGCGATCAATGCCCAGCTTACGCCGGCCACCGGCTGGGAAATCGTCGCGGTGCCGGGGCTCGTGCCCGAGCAGGTGTTCTTCGAGCATCTGGCGAACCGCCGCTTCCCGGTGACATGGTGGATGCGCCGTCCCGATCAGCTCGATTACCTGCAGGAGCCGGACTGCTTCCACGACCTGTTCGGCCATGTGCCGCTGCTGATCAATCCGGTGTTCGCCGACTACATGCAGGCCTACGGCCGCGCGGCGCTCGCGGCAGACAACCTCGGCGCCCTGCCGCTGCTCGCGCGCCTTTACTGGTACACCGTCGAATTCGGCCTGATCCGCAATGCGGCGAGCCCGGGCGGCGTGCAGATCTACGGAGCGGGGATCGTATCGAGCAAGAGCGAGACGCTCTACAGCCTGGAGAGCGCGGCGCCGAACCGGCTCGGCTTCGACCTCGCACGCGTCATGCAGACGCGCTACCGGATCGACACGTTTCAGAAGACCTACTTCGTCCTCGACGATTTCGCGCAACTGTTCGAGCTGGCGAGTACCGATCTCGGCCCCTTGCTGGCAAAGCTGGCCGACGCACCGCCGTACCCGGCCGGCGCCGTACTGGACGGCGACCGCGTGCTCAATCGCGGCAACCAGCAAGGCTGGCAGGCTGACGGGGATGTCTGAGAGCGGCGCGTCGCGATCCGTGAAAAAATAGCTGGATGCCTGCGCCGTGCGCACCGCTTCGTGGCGGGCGCGTGGCCAGCCACCGGGACGCGCTTGAGCGCGCCCCTCCAGACAAGCGAGGCACCCTCATGATTCACAAACTCACTTCCGAAGAGCGTTCCACGCAATTGGGCCAACTGCACGGCTGGGTGGCCGTGACCGGCCGGGACGCGATCCAGCGGCACTTCAAGTTTGCCGATTTTAACGAGGCATTCGGCTTCATGACGCGGGTGGCGATCAAGGCCCAGGAAATGGACCATCACCCGGAATGGTTCAACGTTTACAACAAGGTGGAAATCACGCTCTCGACGCACGACGCTGACGGTCTCACGGAGCGCGATATTGCCCTGGCCCGTTTTATCGATCAGGTCGCCAAAGGGTCTCAGCAGGGCTAACCACAAGACGCACGGAGCCCGGCATTTGCAGTACGATGAAAGGACTTTGCAGGGGTTCCGGCGCGCAAACCTTCACTTCTACAGGCCATTCTTAAGGCGAACGTAAGAATTCCATGCTTCCCGGGCGGTCCCATCCAAACCTTCCGGTGATAGCGTGTTCTGACGCTGTACAATCATCAGCGCATACGGCTTGGAGAGCGCGCTTGCCTCCTTGCACAGAACGAGTTCGTCGCCGCTCGAAGGTGAGCGGGCGCGCCAGAAGTTGATCGCGGCTTCCAGTTCGTGGATCGTAATATCGGACATGACTTTCGTGATCGCTCGATGGCCGCGCAGGCACGGCGACGCCGCCAGGCACCCTGTGCAGCAGGCGCCCCGGCGAACCGCGTGCCCGAACGCCTAAATCCATTGTACTTGAGCGAAATCCATGCGACTCCTTCTGATCGAAGATGACCGCCCCATCGCACGCGGCATCCAAAGCAGTCTCGAACAAGCCGGCTTCACGGTCGACATGGTCCACGACGGCATTTTTGCCGAACAGGCCCTCACGCAAAACCGCCACGAACTCGTGATCCTCGATCTGGGTCTGCCCGGCATCGACGGCATGACGTTGCTCGCCCGTTTTCGTCAGAGCAACCGGCACACGCCGGTGATCGTGCTGACCGCGCGCGACGAGCTGAACGACCGCGTCCAGGGCCTGAATTCCGGCGCCGACGACTACATGCTGAAGCCGTTCGAGCCGGCTGAACTCGAAGCGCGCATCCGTGCCGTGATGCGTCGCAGCGGCCCGCACGGCGACATGCCGCGTCCGGAAGTGTCGCTCGGCGGCGTGCGCCTGTCGGGTGTCGATCGCCGCATCTTCAATGACGACAAGCCGCTCGAACTGTCGCCGCGCGAATTCGCGGTGCTCGAAATGCTGTTGCTACGCCATGGCCGCGTGGTCAGCAAGGCCCAATTGCAGGACCACCTGACGCACTTCGGCGGCGACCTCGGCGATACCGCCATCGAAGTCTACGTGCACCGTGTACGCAAAAAGCTCGAAAACTGCCGTGTCGAAATCGTCACGGTACGTGGCTTCGGCTATCTGTTGCAGGAAATCCGTCAGGCCGCATAATGGCCATGAAGGCTTGGACCATGGCAACTGTAATGGTCCGATAACCTGACGGCGCTGGGCCGGCAGGCGCATGCATCGCACGGATGCGCGCTATGCCGGTTCCCAGCGGCTTTGGCGGCGCTTCTGCCGCCCTGCCTCTTTTATCGCGTTCGACCATGCCCCACCCGGCCGCGAATAGCCTGCGTCGCACGCTGCTGCGCCGCCTCGCCGCTCCCCTTTCCCTGCTCGCACTGATGAGCGGCCTGATCGCCTACTGGCTCGCGTGGCAATACACGCAGCATGTGGTCGACCGGTCGCTCGCCGACCTCGCCACCGCCATCTCCAAGCAGATCCAGATCGCCGGCCGGGATGCCTCGATCACGGTGCGTCCGCTCGCCCAGGCGATGTTCTCCGATCCTGTCGAACATCTGGTCTACCGCATCAGCGACGGGGAAAGCGAGATCGCCGGTGACTCGAAATTGCCGCTGCAGGGCCAGAGCGTGCGCCGCATGCATTACGCCTACGTGTTCGAAGCGCAGTACGAAGGCGTCACCATGCGTGTCGCGCAGGTGCGGGTCGACCAGCCGCAGGGCAATCCGATCGTCGTCGAGGTCGGTCAGCCGGTCCAGCATCGCATCCAGATCGCCGCCGAATTCCTCGTTGCCATCATGATGCCGCTGCTGTTGCTGCTGCTCGCCGGCTGGGTGATCGTGTGGCGAGTCGTGAATCAGCAGCTCAATCCTCTGACCGACCTGGCCGATTCGCTGAACCGGCAGACGCACACGTCGCTCGAGCCGGTGGACGAAACCTATGTGCCGGTCGAAATCCGTCCGCTTACCGGTGCGTTGAACGCCCTGCTCGATCGCCTGAAAACCGCCCTCGACGCGCAGCGCAAGTTCATTGCCGACGCCGCGCATCAACTGCGCACGCCGCTGACCGCCGTCAAACTGCATGCGGAGCAGGCCGCCGTGGCTCGCGACCCGCAACATACGCTAGCTGCCGTGCGCGAGCTGCGCGCCGCCGCCGACCGTGCGGTGCGGCTGTCGAACCAGTTGCTGTCGCTCGCGCGTGCCGAACCGGGCGAGCAGGCGGCGCGTTTCGTCAACGTCGATATGGCGGCGCTCGCCTTCGAAACCGGTGCCGAATGGGTGCCGCGCGCACTCGGGGTGCACGTCGACCTCGGCTTCCAGCGGCTGGACGACCCGGCCAACGATCGTCCGCTGACCGTGCGCGGCAATCCCGTGCTGCTGCACGAGGTGATCGCCAACCTGCTCGACAATGCGCTGAAGTATGTGCCGCCCTCGCGTTTCGACGGCGGCCGGATCACGGTCACGGTGTCGCAGAGCCGGATCGAAAATGTCGCCATGGCCGAGATCATCGTCGAGGATAACGGGCCGGGCGTACCGTTGAGCCAGCAGGCCGATCTCTTCAAGCGCTTTTTCCGCGGCGACGGCCAAAGCGAAAGCGGCGTCGATAGCGGCGCGGGTCTTGGCCTCGCCATCGTCCACGACATCATGGTGCTGCATCGTGGCAGCGTGCATTACGAAGACGCACCCGACGGCGGTGCACGCTTTATCGTGCGGATTCCGCTGACCAGCACCGATCCGCTGCGCGACGGCGAAAACCGGCGCACGGCAAAAAAATCGGCGCACTCGGCGCCGATCGATCTGTAGTTCCGCAATCGTCATTCCACAGAGGGATGACGCGCACTCGCGGCCGGGCTGCATGAGCGCAGCCCGCGCGTCGATTCATCACTTCTTCTTTTTCTTGTCCTTCTTCTTGCCGGCCTTTTCCGGCGGCGCCAGCATGGTGCCGCGGCACTTGCGCGCGCCGCAGCGGCACTCGTATTCCTTCTGCAGCTTCTTGGTCTGGCGGGCGTCGATCACGAGGCCGTAGTCGTAGAACAGTTCTTCGTCGGCCACGATGTCGCGCAAGGCGTGCACATAGACATGCCCGTCGATCTCCTCGGCTTCGCAATTCGGCGCGCACGAATGATTGATCCAGCGAGCGCTATTGCCGTTCACCTTACCGTCGATCACGCCGCCGTCGTCAAGCGCGAAGTAAAACGTGTGATTCGGCTCTTTCGGATCGTGTGGATGACGTCGCAAAGCTTCCTTCCACGAGATCCGCTCGCCCTTGTATTCGATCAGGCGCTCGCCGGCCGCAATCGGTTCGAGGGCAAACACGCCTTTGCCATGCACTCCCGAACGGCGCACGGCGATCCTGCGTGAACTCATTGAATGAATCCTTGTGAAGAACTGGGGGTGAACATCTCGGTTCTCGTCAGCGCCGGCTGCATGATGAAGGCCAGCTTTTCTGACGCGAATAGCAAACGCGGCGCCTTGCGGGCGCCGCGTCAGGTTGCGACGCACATGCGTCACATCCGGCATCGTACACGCTTGATATGGCTTCCTTCAACCGTCAAACAAGTATCAGCGCGTTCTGCCCGTGACAAACCTAACGCTGTCCGAACGAAATCTCGCCGAACAGCGCCTTTTGATCGCGCGGTTGCGAGCGCCAGTATTGCGGCGGCGCTTCGACGGTCGCGCCCAGTTGAGCCGCGGCGTGCCACGGCCAGCGCGGATTGTAGAGCAGGCCGCGCGCCAGTGCGATCAGGTCGGCATCGCCCTCTTCGATCAGTTGCTCGGCGTGCAGCGGATCGGTGATGAGACCCACCGCGATCGTCGTGAGACCCGTGGCCTGTTTCACCGCGCGGGCGAACGGCACTTGATAGCCCGGTTCGAGCGGGATCTTCTGCAACGGCGAGACACCACCGGACGACACGTCGATCCAGTCGCAACCGCGTTTTTTCAGCTCGAGCGCGAAGGCGATCGTATCGTCGACGCTCCAGCCCCCTTCCACCCAGTCGGTTGCGGAGACGCGCACGCCGACCGGCTTGTCGGCCGGAAACGCCGCGCGCACGATCTCGAAGATCTCCAGCGGAAAGCGCATGCGGTTTTCGCGCGAGCCGCCGTATTCGTCCTCACGCTGATTGGCGAGCGGCGAGAGGAACTGGTGCAACAGGTAGCCGTGTGCGGCATGCACTTCGAGTGCGTCGATGCCCAGACGCGCTGCGCGCCGTGCCGACGCCGCGAACGCTTCGCGGATCCGGTTGAGGCCTGCCGTATCGAGCGCCAGTGGCGGCTCTTCGCCGGCTTTGTGCGGCAAGGCCGACGGCGCATGCGGCAACCAGCCGCCCTCGGCGACCGGAATCAGTTGACCGCCGTCCCAGGGCGCATGGCTCGAGGCCTTACGGCCGGCGTGCGCGAGTTGCATCGCCACGGGAATCGAGGAATGTTTGCGGACGGCGGCCAGCACGGGCACCAGCGCGGCTTCGGTGACGTCGTCCCACAGACCGAGATCGCCCGGCGTGATGCGGCCATCGGGTTCGACGGCGGTGGCTTCGATGCACAGCAGTCCTGCGCCCGATAACGCCATGCTGCCCAGATGGATCATGTGCCATGCGGTGGCTTCGCCGCGTTCTGCGGAGTACTGACACATCGGCGACACGACAATGCGATTGGCAAGCGTCACGCTACGCAGCGTGAGCGGAGAAAAAAGCGCGCTCATGGATTACGCCCAAGGAAAGCCGAGGAGCGAACGAGCATAGCACCGGGTCTGATTCGCTGCAGGACAGGTGCCGGTGCAGGTCGGCCACGGCGCAGCGCCTGGGTTCACCCGGACAAACCGGCCGCGTCCGTCGGCGGTGGCGTCCGAGCAGGAAAACGAGCGGGATATTGAGCCTGGCAGTGCGTAGGGTTCAGGCCTTTTTCTCGACCTGATCGAGCCACTCGGCGAACATGCTTCGCGCCGCCTCTTCCAGCCGAGGACCGAAACGGGCGGTGTCGGCACGCAGTTCGCGCACGTCAAGGCCTTCAGCGGCGATTTCACCGGCGTTACCGATCAGCCAGGGTTCGAAGCGATCCGCGCGGATTTCCGGGTGACATTGCAGTGCCAGCACGTGTTGCCCCCACGTGAAGGCCTGGTTTTCGCAAGCAGGGGTCGAGGCCAGGCGTGTGGCGCCTGCCGGCAGCTCGAAGGTATCGCTGTGCCAATGCAGCATGGAAGTCTGCGCCCCGTCCAGATGACGAAGCGGTGACAGGCGACCGGCGTCGCTCAGCGTGAGAGGTGTCCAGCCGAGCTCAGTCTGCCCTGCCGGATAGACCCGGGCGCCCAGCGCTCGGGCAATCAGTTGCGCGCCGAGGCAAATGCCGAGGGTCGGCAGACCGGCCGCAATCCGCTTTTCGATCATCGACAGCAAGGGCACGAGCGTCGGGTAGCGAGCGTCGTCGGTAGCACTGATCGGGCCGCCCAGCACGACCATCAACGAAGGCGCCACGGGATTGGGCGCCTCGATGCGGGCCAGGCCGACATCGAGATAGCGTACCGGCCGACTGCGCTCTCCCAGCACCAGCTCGAGACTGCCCAGATCTTCGAAGTGGACATGGCGAATCGCCAGAACTTCGTGAATCATCGGCACAGCCCACCTTCAGTTTGACAAAAGGACACGCCGCAAAACGGCGCAAGACCGGCCGGACAAGCCGCATCGAGCGGCTGCCGCGGCCGGCCTGGCAGTGTGGCAGACCCCGCTTTATACCGCGTAGATCTTCCAGTTCTTCTTCTGGGTCGCGACGTCAGCGGTTTCGTGGACCGAGCAATCGAGACGCACGTCCGTGTCCGACATCTTCAGCTTGAGCAACGCGCAATAATGCGGCGTTTTCTTCGGATTCTTGCTCGGCTCGAAGTGCGTGCAGCTCAGACACATGCGGTGCGGCGGAATGTCTTCCTGCTCTTCGAGCTGGCGCACCGTCTTCAGCAGCGTGCGGTAGAACACCGCCTGCTCGTCCTCGCGCAGCGTACCGACTGCCTTGGCCAGGAAGTCCGGCCATTGCGCGGCGCGCTTGGCAGCCGTGCGGCCACGGGCCGTCAGACGCACCGCGAGGGCGCGGCCGTCGTCGAGCGCACGACGCTTTTCGACCAGCCCCTTGCTTTCCAGGGTGCTGACCGCGTCGCTCGTGGTCGCGGCGGTCAGCGCCGTTTCACGTGCGATTTCGCCAAGGCGCATCGGACCCTTGCGTTGCATCAGCAACACCAGAATCTCGCCTTGGGTGGGCGTCAAGCCTGCGCCTTCTGCCCACTCCCATGCCTGGCTTCGCATGGCCGTGCTCAGTCGCAATAGGCTGTGGGTGACTCGCCCGGTTGCCTGCTCTCCGTATACGCCTTCGCTCATAATCTTTCGTTGGTTGTTGACAGCATGCCGCTGCTTAGCCGGCCGTCGGGTGCCAAACACGCCGGCAGCCTGTGTGGGGGCAGCCTCGCCCGGATCACGGGCGGACCGAATCTACTACCTTGAAAATGTACCGCTTCGCACGCCAATCCTGGCGCACCCTACAACACTTTTTGCCGTCCCCGACCCGCATGCCGTCCAAACTTCCGGCCGGCAACACCAATGCGTCGGAGCTGCGAAACCGACATTCTATGCGAGAGCGGCGAATCGTACAGCTAACTTATTCACCGCAACCTGTGGATAACCACGGTAAAACGCCCGGAATAGCGTGTGCACCGATTCTTGACAAGCCTCTCGCACTGTTTTCATCCGCCAAAGTTATCCGCAGCCTGCGGCCCGGATACGCCCCGGAACCGCATGGTTATCATTTACCCATGATATTGACTTTGAAGGGAATTATTCAGTTGTCCACAGCCGATTGCAATGCTTGTTAACTACTACTACGTTTGTATACGTAAACTTCAGAAACTTCTAAGGAAGACTTATCTGGAATCAGGAGCACGAAAAAAATCTGCAAAAACCCGGGTTCTCCGGGTTCGGGAAGTGCGCCAGGCGCTCCTTTCGTTTGCCTCACCAAGCCTTACGTGATCACGCGCGCCATTGCAGACACTGTTGCCGAACCGCCTCGTGCAGCGATTTTTCATGCTCGAACACAGTACGCAGCCAGGTTGCATCGTTGACCTGACCACGTGCGATCGACGCCACTTCCGCCAGCGCCTTGCCCGATCCCAACGCCTCGGCATGCGGCGCGATCCGTTCGAGCGTTTCGAGAATGTCTTCCGAAATCGTCTTGCGCTCGCCGCTTTGCGGATCGATACAGGTGCCGGCCAGTCCGAAACGGCACGCTTCAAAACGGTTGAAGGTATAGACGAGGTAATCGTCCTCCCTCGGCGTCAGCGGTTTATCGAGCAACAGATGACGCGCGAGCGTCTGGATGTAGCAGGCAATCGCCGCGGCGCGGTCGACCGACAGCGGCGTATCCATCACCCGCACCTCGATCGTCCCAAAGCCTGGTTTCGGACGAATGTCCCAGTAAAAATCTTTCATGCTGTTCACGACACCCGTGTGAACCATCTTCGAAAAATATTCTTCGAAGCTGTCCCACGTCAGCATGAACGGCGCACGGCCCGAGAGCGGAAACGCAAACACCGAGTTCAGACGCGCGGAATGAAAGCCGGTGTCGACACCTTGCACGAACGGCGACGATGCCGACAGTGCGATGAAATGCGGAATAAAACGTGACATCGAATGCAGCAGATACAGCGCGCTGTTCGAATCCGGACAGCCGATGTGCACGTGCTGGCCGAACACCGTGAACTGCTTGGCGAGGTAGCCGTACAACTCGGAGAGGTACTGGAAACGCGGCGTATCGACAATCTGCCGGTCGCTCCATTGCTGAAACGCGTGAGTGCCGCCGCCGCACAAACCGACGTTCAGGTGATCGGCGGCGTTCACCAGCGTATCGCGGATCGTGCGCAGATCGGCCAGCGCCTGCTCGTGCGTGGTGCAGATGCCGGTGGAAAGTTCGATCATGCTTTCGGTGATTTCCGGCGTGATGTTGCCGGGAATCTTTTCATCCTTGATGAGCCGCAGCAGATCGGAAGCGGCTTTGGTCAGATCATAGTCATGGGTATTGACGATCTGCATCTCGAGTTCGATACCGAAGGTGAACGGTTGCGAATCGACGAAACGTTCGAGTGACATGGCGTCCCCTGATTCAAGTCGGTAGGACAGGCTCGGCCTGCCCCACCGTTTTCAATGTCGCAAATGCGTGCAGAAAAACAGCGTGCGGCATGGCATGCGCAACGGCAAGCCGTTCACTCACGCCGCTCGCCTACCATAGCGAGGCACCGATAGACGAGCCACGGTCCGACGATCTGCAACACGACGATCGAGCACATCATGATCGCGCGCAGGCTCGGATCCAGATTCGGATACAGGCTGTAGGTGTCGTCGACCAGCAAATACGCGAGCGCCGACATTGGCGAAAGCGACAGACCGAGTGCCACGCCCTGCTTCCAGTCGAGGCCGCTCGGCTTCGCGAACGCAAGCACGCCGACCAGTTTGCCGATCAGGCGCGCAACGATCAGTCCCAGTGCAGCGACTCCGCCGATAGCGATATCACGCCATTCGAATGACGTCAGCGTGAGCACGAACAGAATCACCGTAAGCAACCAGCCGGCTGTGCCGAAATGCTGAGGCCACAGTTGCGGCCTCGCCTCCATGTTCTTCACGATGATGCCTGCGGCGAGCAGGCTGAGAATCGTCGAGAGCTTGAACAGATGCGCAATGGCAATCGCCAGCAGCACGAGACCGAACAGCGCGACGAACGAATGCTCGTCCTGCATGTTCATGCGGCGATAGAAAAAGATACAGGTGCGCGCCAGCGCAAACGCGAGAACCAGTGAGCCGACCAGCAGATACAGCGGTTGCAGGATGGTGGCGAATACGTTGCCGTAGGCTTCCTGATGCAACCAGCCCGACACGAGTTTCTCTATCACCACCGCATACATGCTGTTGAGCGCGGTTAAGGTCATCAACCGTTGCGTGACCTGACCTTCTGCACGCAATTCCGTTTTCAACTGGATCACCATCGCCGGCGAAGTGGCCATTGCGATAGCCGCGAGCACCAGCGCGACGATGAGCGGCACATGCAGAAACAGCAGGGCCGGCAACACCAGCACAAACGTCAAAGTCGATTCGGCGATGCTCGACAGAATCAGCCAGGGATTGCGGCGGATCCAGCGCAAGTCGAGCCGGCTGCCGAGTTCGAACAGCAACAGGCCGAGTGCGACGTCGAGCAGCGGCCGGGCAGCTTTCGCCGAATCGGCATCGATCACACCGAAGCCGGCGCCGCCGGCAATCAGACCGATCACGGCATAACCGGAAATGCGTGGCAGTCGCCACGCGCGATAGCAAAGTTCGCCGCACAAACCGGCTGCGAGCAAGGCAAGGCCTGCCCAAAAGATGGCATCAGGTGAGAGCGGCCAGCCAGGAAAGAATGAAAACGCCGACTTCATCTTGGTGGGTTCTCCTTTGTCGGCAGGCGACACGAACTGGCAAAAACACCGGCAAGCGTATGTACGCGCGTACGCGCAATGCCCTCATCGCGACGTTCGCCTGGTGCCGACCTGCGTTGAGTGTTGTCAGCGATCGATCAATGATCGGGTGAAATCTGAACGCGCCGGACCTGCAAACCTGCAAGCAGTGAGTTCCGGTGTGCTGCCGCAGCATGACTCGCTATAGCAGCAGATCCCGGTATAGGTGAAAGAACGCCGTCGACTTGAATCAGAGTCTGATGGACCGGCACCGTTCCATTGGCGCGTCCGCCGTTTGACAGAAGGCAGGACGCGGAAAGAATGGCGATTGTGCCATAGCTTTTCCGCGTCGATTGAAAACGCTCGATTAGGTGCTGGAAGCGGTAAAAATGCACCTGTTTCGCAGAAGAACAAGAAAAAGCGACCGGTCGAAAGCAGACCAATGGAAAGCATTCGTTGTGCTTCGCCGGCTGGAAAGATTCAGTCGATCAGGGGTTGTGCGTGGTCGATAAGCGTTGTGAGGCGACGGCCTTTCTGTTTATTGGTTTACTCGTATGTATACGTAGTAGCAGTTAACAAGTCCGCGCCGTTTCTGTGGATAACTTAGGTTTACCGAACCGAATCAGTGTCTTGCCGACTGCACAACCCGCTGCACAGCGTGTGCGGCTGCAATGGTGGGAAGTGGGTAACTTTTTGCGTTTTCGGCGCGCATCGAAGTTACCCCGTTTACGTCCACATCCCGTCCACACGAGTTGCACCTGTAATCAGACGAGTTATCCACAGCAAGCCGTGGATAACTTTTTGCACCATGGATGATTTCAGCGGGCCGTGCGCTGGCGTAAAGCGCGCAGCAGAAAGCGGGCGGGGTCGAGATCTTCGGCGAGATCGCGCCCGATCGGCCAAGGCTCGCCTTCGATTTGCGAGGCGATCAGCTCGGCGCCAAGGCCGGCCCACACCAGGCCACGCGAGCCATATGCGAAGGCGCCGTATAGACCCGTCGCGCGCGGCAGATCGAGCGGCCAGGCGCCGCGCAGGCGCTCGCTGTCGTGGATTGCGGCCGCTTCGTCGGCCAGTGCGCCGATCATCGGCAGCCGGTCGCTGGTGACGCAGCGAAACGCTACGCGACCGGCTAGGGACGCAGGGTCCAACGCGTCGAAAGCGCTCGTCAATGTGGGCAGCATCAGCGCGAGGCGCTGCAGATTTTCGCGGTGTCCGGCGGTTTGCACGGCGCGTTCGGGGTCGTCGATATCGTAGGTCGCGCCGGTTAGCGTCACGCCGTCGGCGAGCGGCACGGCGTAACCGTCACCGATCACCGGCATGGCGAGCGGCGGCATGCTGCCGGCGGGCAGCAGCGTCAGTTGACCGCGTACGCTGCGGGTCGGTGCGTATTGCAGGCCGGCCAGACGCGCGGCGTCGTGCGCATTCGCGAAAACGACCACCGGCGCCTCGGCAAGCGTTTGGCCGTGCGCGTCGAGCACACGCCATTGATCTCCCACACGTTCGACGCGCGCCGCTTCAACACCGAAACGCCGCTCGAGTTGCGCGCCGGCGGCGGCGCACTGAGCGGCGCACAACGACGCCGGGTCGATCCAGCCGCCGTGCGGAAACAGCCAACCGCCCTGGCTCACTGGGAGCTTCGCAATCCTCTCTGCTTCGGCGCGACCAAGTAGCGTCACGTACTCAGGCGGATACGCGAACCTGGCCAATGCTTCGGCCATCGTGTTGGCTTCGTCGGCGCTTGCGGCTAGCTGGAGCAGTCCTTCAGCGCCACGCGTGAGCGCGTGGCCCGCCTGCGAGAGCATCGCCCAGCGCTGCAATGCATACAGAAACCCGGCCCGCGTGATGCGCGAGGCGACGCCGTCGTCACGCGAGAGCATCGGATGAAACACGCCGGCCGGATTTCCCGAAGCATCGCGTGCGAGTGCGTCATGCCGTTCGAGCGACGTGATGCGCCAACCGCGCGCGGCGAGCCGCTCGATCACGGCACAGCCGGCCAGCCCTGCGCCGATTACCACCGCGTGCCGTTCGTCTGCCGCGAGCGGGGCTGGCGGCTCGTGGCGGCGTACACGCCAACGCGGTGCAAAGTGGCCCACCAGCATGGCGCGCTTCCAGCCGAAGCCTTCGACCTTGCGGTATTCGAAGCCGGATTGCGTGAGGGTGCGCTTCACGTCGCCTGCACTTGTGTAGGTCGAAAAGGTGGCGCCGTCGCCGGCGAGCCGGGCAAGCGTTTTGAAAATCGCCGGTGTCCACAATTCGGGATTTTTCGCCGGAGCAAAGCCGTCCAGATAGAACGCGTCGGCGCGCAGCCAGAGGGTGGGCAGCGTTTCGGTGGCGTCGCCGAAAACCAGCGTGAGGACGACCCGTCCACCTTCGAATTCGAGCCGGTGCGTGCCCGGCACGAGGATTGGCCACGCCTGTGCCAAGGTTTGGCCGAGTTCGGCAATCGATGCGTCCGCAACCGTTGCGGCATAGGCGCTAAGCAGATCAGCCCTTGAAAACGGGTGCTTTTCGGTCGAAATGAAATGGAGCCGCTCGCAACGGGCCGGGTCGGCGCGCCAGGCGGCCCAGGTCATCAGGAAGTTGATGCCCATGCCGAAGCCCGTTTCCAGCACGGTGAAAAGGCGCCTGCCCTGCCACCGTTCGGGCAGCCGGTTGCCTTGCAGGAAGACGTATTCGGCCTGGGCAAGACCGCCCACGGCGCTGTGATAGATGTCGTCGTGGCGCGGCGAGAACGGCGTGCCGTTGTCGCGAAACGCGAGGATGGCGGGGATCAGCGGGTCGGTCATGCGAGGCAAAAAACCATCAGACAGGCAGGTCGATCTGCGCCGGACACAGCGCGCCGGCCATCGCGCAGCGGGCGATTGCGGGTCGCTCGACGCGTGGAGCGTTGGCAAAAACCAACGCCGGACCCCCGTAAAGCCCCGCTTTGGCGCCCGTTTGGATTCCAGGAATAACAAAAATCGTCATTTCTTGCCTAACTTCGCCTGGCAACCGCGTAATTCTTCGAAACCCTTATCCAGATTGGGTTTGCGCTGCGCTATCATAGCAAGCGCCGCGAAGGGAAGCGGCAGCACGGCCGTTTTGCCGGACCTGCCCCACGGGTTTGTCCGGCGCGCTCGGGAGCCGTAGCTGCTCGACGGCGCGGCCCGCGCACGTATAATCGGCGCGTTCGCGCTGTTCGTGTCAACCTAAACCAGAAAGGAACCTTAATGAACAAACAGGAACTGATCGACGCCGTCGCAGGTCAGACGGGCGCCAGCAAGGCTCAAACCGGCGAAACGCTGGACACGTTGCTCGAAGTCATCAAGAAGGCTGTGTCGAAGGGTGACGCGGTCCAGTTGATCGGTTTTGGTAGCTTCGGTTCGGGCAAGCGCGCAGCACGCACGGGCCGCAACCCGAAGACTGGCGAGACCATCAAGATCCCGGCCGCCAAGACCGTCAAGTTCACGGCTGGCAAGGCGTTCAAGGACGCAGTCAACAAGCGCTAAGCACATCACTGCTTGGATGTTGACACCCGCCACAGGCGGGTTTTTTTTCGCCCGCGCATGGCGCATGCCGTGCGCGGACCTGGCGTTTAGCCGTGAGGTTTTACGGCGTGCGCTCAGTGGTGGTGATGGACAATCTCACCTTCGCCGTGATCGTGGTCTTCTTCCGGGTCGAGGTCCCATGCCGGGAACGGGTCGGTGAATTGTTGCCAGCCTTGCGCGCCCAACGCGTACTCATCGTCGCTCAACAGGCACGCATCGAACTTCGCCTGCCACACGGCGGGTTCGATACCGACGCCGATCATCACCAGTTCCTGACGACGGTCGCCGATGCTGAAATCGTTCGCATCGCCGTACCAGTCGGCGGCGATTTCCGCGGCGAGCTCGTCATCGCCGTCGGGCCACTCGCTGCGATCCTGGGCCGCCCACCACATCCCTGCCGGGCCGTGACGGCATGCACCGCCGGCTTGCGAGAGCGAACCGGCAATGTCATTGCGGGTGGCCAGCCAGAAAAATCCCTTGCTGCGCAGCACGCCCCGCCACTCTTCGTGCAGGAGTGCCCACAAACGTTCGGGATGAAACGGCCGGCGCGCGCGATAGATGAAATTGCCGATGCCGAACTCGTCTGCTTCGCCGCTGTGATCGTGTTCGTGATGCAGCGATTCGAGCCAGCCGGGCGCGCTCGATGCCTCGTCGAAATCGAAGCGCTTCGTATCCAGCACTTCATCTAGCGGCACCACGCCGAAACGGCTCACCACCTGCACTGCTCGCGGATTGATGCGCGCCAGAATCCGTTGCAGGCGCGTGAGGTCGTCCGCGCTGACGAGATCCGCCTTGTTCACGACAAGCACGTCGCAGAACTCGATCTGCTCGATCAGCAATTCAACCAGCGTGCGGTCGTCTTCTTCGTTCGCGGCAATGCCGCGCTCGGCGAGCGCGTCGGCGCAGGCGTAGTCGCGCAGGAAGTTGAACGCATCCACCACCGTGACCATCGTGTCGAGCCGCGCGACATCGGAGAGCGAGGCGCCGTCATCGTCCACGAAGGTGAAGGTTTCGGCGATCGGCATGGGTTCCGCAATGCCGGTCGATTCGATCAGGATGGCGTCGAAGCGCTGCTCGCCGGCAAGGCGCCGGATCTCGGTCAGCAGGTCGTCGCGCAACGTGCAGCAGATACAGCCATTGGTCATCTCGACCAGTTGTTCTTCGACATGCGAGAGCGCGGCGGCATCGCGCACGAGGCTCGCATCGATATTCACGGCGGCCAGATCGTTGACGATCACGGCCACGCGCAGCCCGGCGCGGTTCGCGAGAATATGGTTCAGGAGCGTGGTCTTGCCGGCGCCCAAAAAACCGGAGAGCACGGTGACGGGCAAGGTCGGCTGGTTCATCGCAGTACGGAAACGGAGAGGATTAGGAGGCGTGCCGGACGTTCAAGCGAGACGCATGGCCGACGGCAGCACGAAGCTGCATTGTGCATCAAACCCACGCCGGTCGCCCAAAACCGCGCCGCCCACGCTCAGCGCGAGGCGCGCATCAGGTTCCACTTCTGCAGGATAGCCACGATTTGTTGCGCATACTTGTCGCGCAATGCCGGTGTTTCCGAATGATAGGCGCCGACAGCTTGCCAGGTGTTGCCGTACTTGTTCATCTGCTGACGCAGATGCCAGGCGGCGATATAGACGTTCTTGCACGGCTCCATCAGCGTGTTGCTGGAGATGCCGTACTGGGCGAGCGTGGGCAGATGGATCGAGTTGATCTGCATCAGGCCGTAATCGGTCGAACCATTGGCGTTCTTATGCAGCGCCTCGGGCCGGTTATGCGATTCCTGCCAGGCAATGGCCCGCAAGATCAGCGGGTTGACCTTCTGATAGCGGGCCGCTTCATCGAAACAGTCGGCGTGTGCCGGCCCCGCTGCGAGCAGCGTAGCGAGTACCGCGCCAACGGTGACAAAGGCCAGTTTCATCGGTCAAGATGACTAAACAATTCACGAAGGTAAGATTACGTAAGGCGTTCTGCATGGGTAGCATGCGCTCCCAATCGCTTGCAAACCCGCCAACAGCAAGCCTGTGCCAGACATCGGGGAAAACCCGTGTAGGCAAGCGGCGGTCATCAGGGAGAACGGCCCCTATGATACTGGCAGGTGGTCGAGCGTCAAGTTAGCTACCCGACATAAGCTCGCGAAAAACGAACATGGCAAAACGCTTGAGTAAGTCCCTACTAGAGCTTTCAAAAGTTTGACAGTGTGCATGGCTGATTAGAGTAATCGCACCGGAGCTGTTGTTTTGTGACAAATCCGACATGAAAAGCTGTTACTGTTCATTTCTTTTTGGACATAGGTTGAAAGGTAGTCTGGGTTGCCCGCATCCGAGGGGGCGCGAGCAGGCCGAAGGACCCTCTCGTTCGCGCCTATGTTCGTTGCGCATGACAGTCGATCGCTTCGGCGCTCGGCATCGACATCACACTCCATGAGAAGAAATCGTATGGCATTGCGTCGCGTCGCAACGGCGCTGCTGGTGGCTGGATTGATCACTGCGCAGATCGCACACGCTCAGGTGACACTCAACTTCGTCAACGCCGACATCGATCAGGTGGCCAAGGCGATTGGCGCCGCAACCGGCAAAACGATCATCGTCGACCCTCGCGTCAAGGGTCAGTTGAATCTCGTCTCCGAAAACCCGGTGCCCGAAGACCAGGCGCTCAAGACCTTGCAGTCCGCCTTGCGGATGCAAGGCTTTGCGCTGGTGCAGGATCACGGTGTGCTGAAGGTGGTGCCGGAGGCCGATGCGAAGCTGCAGGGCGTACCGACCTACGTCGGCAATACGCCGGTGGCGAGCGGCGATCAGGTGATCACGCAGGTGTTCCAGCTCAAGAACGAATCGGCCAATAACGTGCTGCCGGTGCTGCGTCCGCTGATTTCTCCGAACAACACGGTGGCGGCTTACCCGTCCAACAACACGATCGTCGTGACCGATTACGCCGACAACGTGCGGCGCATCGGGCAGATCATCGCGGGTATCGATACGGCTGCGGGCACCCAGGTCCAGGTGGTGCCGCTGAGGAATGCCAATGCACTCGACATCGCGCCGCAACTGTCGAAGATGCTCGATCCGGGCGCGATCGGCGCCACCGATGCGACGCTCAAGGTATCGATCACGGCCGACCCGCGTACCAACTCGCTGCTGATTCGCGCCTCGAACGGCTCGCGGCTCGCAGCCGCGAAGGAACTGGCGAAGGAGCTCGATGCACCGAGCGCCGTGCCCGGCAACATGCACGTCGTGCCGCTGCGCAACGCCGACGCCGCGACGCTCGCCAAGACCTTGCGCGGAATGCTCGGTAAAGGCAGCGACTCCGGCTCGTCGAGCGGCGCCTCGAACAGTGCGAATTCGTTCAACCAGGGTGGCGGCGGCTCGTACGGCAGCAGTTCGACGGGCACCTCGGGTACGCCGCCGCTGCCGTCTGGCGGTCTCGGCAGCAGCTCGGGCTCGTCACCGCTCGGCGGCAGCGGCGGGACATCGGGCTCGAGCGGCGGCTATGGTTCCAGCAGCGAGCTGCTTGGCGGCGACAAGGACAAGGAAGAGAATCAACCGGGCGGCATGATCCAGGCGGACGCGGCGACCAACTCGCTGATCATCACGGCGCCCGAGCCGGTGTACCGCAACCTGCGGGCGGTGATCGACCAGCTCGATGCGCGGCGCGCCCAGGTCTATATCGAGGCGCTGATCGTCGAGCTGAACTCGAACACGAACGCCAATCTCGGGATTCAGTGGCAGGTCGCAAACGGTTCGGTGCTTGCCGGCACCAACCTGGCCACCGGCACCGGCAACAGCATCATCAATCTGACCGCAGCGGCCGCGACGGCGACCACCGGCGGTCTGGCGGGAGCGCTTGGAGCCTCGAATCTCCAGCAAGGCCTCAACGTCGGCTGGGTGCACAACATTTTCGGTGTGCAGGGACTGGGTGCGCTGCTGCAGGCGCTCTCGCAGACCGCCGACGCAAACGTGCTGTCGACACCTAACCTCATCACGCTCGACAACGAGGAAGCCAAGATCGTGGTCGGCACGAACGTGCCGATCCAGACGGGTTCGTATTCGAACCTCACGAGCAGCACCGCGAGCAGCGCGTTCAATACCTACGACCGCGTCGATGTCGGTCTGACGCTGCACGTCAAGCCGCAGATCACCGACGGCGGGATTCTCAAGCTGCAGCTCTACACGGAAGACTCGGCGATCGTCAACGGCACGACCAACGCGGCGACCAACCCGGCCGGCCCGGAGTTCACCAAGCGTTCGATCCAGTCGACCGTGCTCGCCGATAACGGCGAGATCATCGTGCTGGGCGGCCTGATGCAGGACAACTACCAGGTCAGCAACAGCAAGGTGCCGCTGCTGGGCGATATTCCGTGGATCGGCCAGTTGTTCCGCTCGGAATCGAAGAGCCGCAACAAGACCAACCTGATGGTGTTCCTGCGCCCCGTGATCATCAGCGATCGCAATACCGCGCAGGCCGTCACGTCGAACCGCTACGACTATATCCAGGGCGTACAGGGTGCCTACAAGTCGGACAATAACCTGATCAAGGACAACGACGACCCGGTGGTTCCGCCGAAGCCGATTGGTCCGGCCGAGGGCGGATCGGCCGAGATGAACCTGTTCAATCTCGACGCGATGCGTCGTCAGCAGATGGCGCCGCGGCCCGCTCCCGCACCGGCGACCTCCGCGCCGGCAACGAACGGCGCCGTGCAGGCCAGCCCTGTACCGGCCGCATCTTCCACGGCATCGCCGGGAGTGCAGCCGTGAGTACGCCGTCCACGCCGCCGTCAGCTTCTGCGTCATCCGCGGCGGCGCGAGCCGGTGCCGCGGTTGCCGGGCAACCTGCCGAGCGCATCACGCCGTCGGCGGTCGCCGCGCGACTCGTGCCGTATGGCTTTGCGCGCAGCGGCCAGATACTGGTTGCGCATCAGCACGCCGACGCACTGGAAGTCTGGATCAGCGAACGCACGAGCGATGCGGCACTTGCCGAAGTGGCGCGCAATTTCGGCGCGCTGACGGTGGTGCGTTTGCCGGCGGACGAACTCTCGTTGGCGATCAACCAGGCGTACGCGCGCCAGGACGGCACCGCCGCGCAAGTGGTCGGCGAGGTGGAAGGCGAAGTCGATCTGTCGCGGTTGATGCAGGAGATTCCCGAGGTCGAGGACCTGCTGGAATCGGAAGACGATGCGCCGATCATCCGCATGATCAACGCCCTGCTCACCCAGGCGGCTCGCGAACAGGCTTCGGATATTCATATCGAGCCGTTCGAGAATGCCTCGGTGGTGCGGTTCCGTGTCGACGGTACCTTGCGCGACGTGGTGCGGCCCAAGAAAGCGCTGCACGGCGCGCTGATCTCGCGGATCAAGATCATGGCGCAGCTCGATATCGCGGAGAAACGTTTGCCGCAGGACGGCCGCATTACGCTGCGCGTCGGTGGCCGGCCGGTCGACGTGCGGGTGTCGACCCTGCCGACCGGGCACGGCGAGCGTGCGGTGCTGCGTCTGCTGGAAAAGGATGCTTCGCGTCTGAATCTCGAAGCGCTCGGCATGGGCCCGGACACGCTCGTGAAATTCGACAAGCTGATCGGCCGCCCGCACGGTATCGTGCTGGTGACCGGGCCGACCGGCTCGGGCAAGACAACCACGCTGTATGCGTCGATGTCGCGCCTCGAGACTGCGACGACCAACATCATGACCGTCGAAGATCCGATTGAATACGATCTGTCCGGCATCGGCCAGACCCAGGTCAACGAGCGGATCGGCATGAGCTTCGCGCGGGCGTTGCGCTCGATCCTGCGGCAGGATCCGGACATCATCATGATCGGTGAAATCCGCGATCTGGAAACCGCGCAGATCGCCGTGCAGGCCTCGCTGACGGGTCACCTCGTGCTGGCGACGCTGCACACCAACGACGCGGCTTCGGCCGTGACGCGTTTGACCGACATGGGCGTGGAGCCGTATCTGCTGGCGTCCTCGCTGCTCGGCGTGCTGGCGCAGCGGCTGGTGCGCCGGCTCTGTCCGGTGTGCCGCGAAGAGCGCACGGATGAAGACGGCCGCGTGCAATGGCATCCGGTGGGTTGCGACAAATGCGGCCAGTCCGGCTATGCGGGACGGCGCGGCGTGTATGAGTTGCTGCTGATCGACGACGCGATTCGTACGCTGATTCACCGTAACGCTGCCGATTCGGAGATCCTCACCGCTGGTCGCAGCCGGGGCATGCGCACACTGCGCGAGGACGCCGACCGCTGGCTCGCTTCGGGCCTGACCTCGCTCGAGGAAGTGATCCGCGTGACGGGCGGAGCCTAAGTCCATGCCGGCATTTCGTTTCGAAGCGATCGATGCGACGGGCAAGGCGCAAAAAGGCGTACTCGACGCGGACAGTGCGCGTGGCGCCCGTACCCATCTGCGCGGCCAGGGACTGACGCCGCTGCTGGTCGAGCCGGCCGCCAGCCGCACGCGCGGCGAGCGCAATCAGCGGCTCTCGCTCGGGCGGCGTTTGTCGCAACGCGAGCAGGCGATTCTCACGCGCCAACTGGCGAGTCTGCTGATCGCCGGCTTACCGCTCGACGAAGCACTCGCCGTGCTGACCGAACAGTCGGAGCGCGACTACATCCGCGAACTGATGGCGTCGATTCGCGCGGAAGTGCTCGGCGGCCACTCGCTCGCCAATGCGCTGCAGCAGCATCCGAAAGATTTTCCGGAGATCTATCGCGCGCTGGTGGCGGCGGGCGAGCACACGGGCAAGCTCGGCCTGGTGCTGTCGCGCCTTGCCGACTACATCGAGCAGCGCAACGCGCTCAAGCAGAAGATCGTACTGGCGTTCACCTATCCGGCTATCGTCACGATCATCGCCTTCGGCATCGTCACGTTCCTGTTGAGCTATGTGGTGCCGCAGGTCGTCAATGTGTTTACCAGCACCAAGCAGCAGTTGCCGTTTCTCACCATCATGATGATGGCGCTCTCCGGCTTCGTGCGGAAATGGTGGTGGGCGGTGCTGATCGGAGTCGCACTGCTCGCGTATCTCGTGCGGTCGGTTCTGGCGCAGCCGGGCCCGCGTCTCGCCTTCGACCGCTGGCTCCTGACCGCCCCGCTGCTCGGCAAGCTGGTGCGCGGCTATAACACGGTGCGCTTTGCCAGCACGCTCGGGATCCTGACGGCCGCTGGTGTGCCGATCTTGCGCGCGCTGCAGGCAGCGAGCGAAACGCTCAGCAATCGGGCCATGCGCGACAACATCGACGACGCCATCGTGCGGGTGCGCGAAGGCACGTCGCTGTCGCGCGCATTGGGCAATACGCGGACGTTTCCGCCGGTGCTGGTGCACCTGATTCGCTCAGGTGAAGCGACCGGCGACGTGACGACGATGCTCGACCGCGCGGCGGAAGGCGAAGCGGGCGAACTGGAACGGCGCACGATGTTCCTGACGAGCCTGCTCGAACCGTTGCTGATTCTGGCGATGGGGGGCGTGGTGTTGGTGATCGTGCTGGCGGTGATGCTGCCGATCATCGAGTTGAACAACCTGGTGCAGTGAGGCGGCGCGGCGGCCGCGATTGCGGCCGCATGGCTGACTCAACGCACGTAGATGGTGGGACCGGCTGGGTTGGCGGGCAGGAACACTTCGGAATGCACGCCGTTGCGGTCGATGATGATCGAACGGGGGCGCACTTCGTAGAGCTTGGCGCCCTGCATGATGGTGCTGCCGAGCGCGACGGCCCGCGGCGGTTGGCCACCCGCGCTGATGATGGCAGCGCCACCTTCCTGCAGCGACAGAATGCCGAACAGGCTCACGTCCTGGTTGGCGCTGCGCTGCAGTTGCCCGCCGAACAGCGTGGCCGCCTGTTCGACCGAGATCGGCGCATGCACGGCGGCCGCCGGCAACGGACCGCCGCGCAGCGCGGTGAGCGTGACGAGCCAGTAGGTAAGCGTCGCGCAGAATACGGCGAAGAGCGCGAGCGACAGAAGGCGGATCTGGATGGCGTTCATGCACATCATTGTACGGACTATTGTGAATTTTGCGTTGGTTGAAAGCGCCCCTAACCTGGCGCTTCGCGCCAGGCCCCCCGAGGGATTGAGAAAACGTAAGGCGGCCCGGTGTTTTCTCACAACCCTTCAACTGCATGACATTAAAATGACTGAACGGCAGTGTTAAATCGCGCCCGGACCCTGGTTTGCGCAACACTCGCCTGACACGAAAATCTTCCTGAAAAGAGGTAGCAAGCTATGCAAATGTGGACCACTCGCCGCACCGAAATTGCGGGTCTGCGTAACCGCCGTCAACGCGGTTTTACGTTGATCGAAATCATGGTGGTGATTGCGATTCTCGGGATTCTGGCCGCGCTGATCGTACCGAAGATCATGAGCCGTCCGGACGAGGCGCGTCGTGTTGCTGCGAAGCAGGACATCGGCACGATCATGCAGGCCATGAAGCTGTACCGTCTCGACAACGGCCGCTATCCGACCCAGGACCAGGGGCTGCGCGCACTGATCGAAAAGCCGACCACCGATCCGGTGCCGAACAACTGGAAGGACGGCGGCTATCTAGAGCGCTTGCCGAACGATCCGTGGGGCAATCCGTATCAGTACCTGAACCCTGGCGTGCACGGTGAAATCGACGTCTTCAGCTACGGCGCCGACGGCAAACCAGGTGGTGAAGGCAACGACGCCGACATAGGCTCGTGGGACTAACCGCTTGAGCTTGTTACCCGCTCTCTCGCTTGACGCCGGCACCATGTCCCTGCCCGATTGCAAGTTTCGTGTTGCCGCGGCGCGTGCGGCGAGGATGCCGCACAGGGCATGCGGCGCGCATCGTCAGCGCATGCCGCGGCAAGCGGGTTTCACGTTGCTGGAGATGCTGGTGGTGCTGGTGATTGCCGGGCTGCTGGTATCGCTGGCGTCGATCGCGATGACGCGCAATCCGCGCACGGATCTGAATGAAGAAGCGCAACGGTTGGCCTTGCTGTTCGAATCGGCTGGCGATGAAGCGCAGGTCCGCGCACGGCCTATTGCATGGCAACCGTTGGACGGCGGTTTTCGATTCGACATGCATACCGATGACGGCTGGCGTCCGTTGCGCGACGACCTGCTTGGACCACGCCGCTGGGAAGGTGGCGTGACGAGCGTGACGATCGACTATCCGGGTTCGGACATGCATCCGCCGCGGGTGGTGTTCGGCACGGAGAGCATCGACGCGCCGGTCCAGGTCACGCTGTTTTCCGCCGCGGGACAGGCGACGATCGTAGGTACAGGTAATGGCCGCTATGAGGTGCGTTGAGATGGGCGGCCCGCTCGGGAAGGTGCGCGCACGGTCATGCGGCGGGACGCAGCGCGGCTTTACGATGATCGAAGTGCTGGTGGCGCTGGCGATTATCGCGGTGGCGTTAGCGGCGTCGTTGCGCGCGGTGGGCAATCTGGCGAGCAGCGAGGTGGAGTTGCATCAACGGTTGTTGGCGGGCTGGAGTGCGGACAACATGCTGGCGCAGTTGAAGCTGTCGCATAGCTGGCCGGATGTGGGGTCGAGCAGCTTTGACTGTTCGCAGGGGAATTTGCAGTTGCTTTGTACGGAACGGGTGACGGCGACGCCGAATCCGGTGTTCCGTCGCGTTGAGGTGTTGGTGACGACACCGGGCCGCGCCGGCAATCTTGCCCAGATGGTGACGGTGGTGGCGAATGAAACGAACCGCTCGCTCTGAGCGCCGCGGCCGCCGGCCGGCGCATGGCTTTACGCTGATCGAGCTGCTGGTTGCGATTGCGATTCTGGCGGTGATCGCGGTGTTGTCGTGGCGCGGCCTGGATCAGATCATCCGTGGCCGCCAGACGATTACGAACGCGATGGAAGACGAGCGGGTGTTTGCGCAGTTGTTCGACCAGATGCGCATTGATGTGCGGCATGCCGCGACCGATGACGAATCGGGGCAAGCGGCGGTGTCGGTGAACGGCGATGTCCTGCAGATCGTGCGGGAACTGGATATGCCGGAGACGGCACCACGCTTGCAGGTGGTGCGGTATCGGGTGGCCGATGGCCGGGTGATCCGCTACGCATCGCCGCCGCTCGGCAATGTTGGCGAGTTGCGGCGGGCCCTGCGGGGCGGCGAGGGAGACGACTGGAGCGCGGTGCCTTTGATGGGGGGCGTTGGCTCGATCGATGCGCGACTGTTTGTGCCGAAGGTGGGGTGGACGACGCAGATGAAGGATGTGCAGGCCGCGATTACCGAGAGCGATAACAACCTGAAAGTGCCGCAGCTCGGCAATGCGCCGCTGCCGCGGTCTGTTACGGGGCTTGAGGTCATTATTGGGGCTAGTTCGCTGGCGCGGCCTGTTACGCGGGTTTTTCTCGTCGGAGAGTGAATTTATGTTTGTTGATTTACTACCGTTGGGGTTTGCTCTTTCTTCTTTCTCTCCTGTTGCTGCGCAGGCTTTTCTGTTTGCCTATGGCATTGGCCTTTCCTTGTTTTGCTTTTGGTCTATTAGCGTCGCCCCTGTGCGGGGCAGCACCTACTTTTCTTTGCCGCGGCAAAGAAAAGTAGGCAAAAGAAAGCCGCTCACCCCGCTAGCTTTTAGGTGTCCACCACTTAGGCCAACACGGAGGGGTCCGCACGAGGACCTGCTCTCATATCTCCCCACGTTAGTGACACAGCAGTCATCCGCTCCAGCGTCGCGCTTCGCGCCCCGCCGAAGGGCACAACGCCCCGCGCAAACCACTGCTGGTTTTGCCAACAGGCTGCACGCCTTGCAAACCACAAAGGGTTATGCCGAACCGACGCGCACGGAGTGCGAGGGCGGGATGGATGAGTGCTGTGTCACTAACGTGAGTGGTGCGAGGGCCGGTCTTCGTGCGGACCCCTCCGAGGTGGCTTACGTGGTGGACACCTACAGGCTGGCGGTTGTCAGCCCGCTTTCTTTGCTTACTTTCTTTGCGGCGGCAAAGAAAGTAAGTGCCGCCCCGCACAGGGGCGAAGCTAATAGACCGATAACAAAGCAAGGAAAGGCCAACACCCCAAGAACAACGACAACCGCCGCAGGCAAACAAAAAACAAAAACCGAGACCGGCGTAGCCATAATCAGCGCATTACTAGTAGTAGCCCTATCAGCAATCCTGGTATCAGGCATCCTCTGGCGCCAGCAAGTACAAATCCGCCGGATAGAAAACCAACGCCTGCTATCCCAGGCCCAATGGATTTCCAGAGGCGCCTTAGACTGGACAAGACTGATCTTGAGATCCGAAGGCGACACCTCAGCAGGCATCACGTACCTGGGGGGCATATGGGGCGTCCCCATAGCCCGAACTCGCCTATCGGATTTCCTGGGCCAAATAGGCGAAGTCCGCTCCGCCGAAGGCGCCTCAACCTATCTATCAGGCTCGATCGAAGACGCCCAAAGCAAATTCAACCTGCGCAACCTGGTCTCGAGCCCGGCCCCAGGCGTACTGCAAGTAAACGTGGAGCAAGTCCAGGCCTTCCAGCGCCTGCTCGCCCTGTTAAGCCTCAACAGCCAGTTGGCAAAAACCGCCGCCCTTCAGATCCGCGATAGCCTGGCCCAATCCGCCACGCGTTTCCAGGCGCAAACCGCGGCGACCGGCGCTACCGGCGCCCCCGTCATGGGCGGCGCGATCGGCGGCAATAATTTCACGGATAAACCCGGCCTCGACGACACCGAAAGCAACCCCGATGTCGCCCCGCTCCAGATGACCCGCGTCGACTCGCTGCTCGACGTGCCCGGCTTCACGCCGGAAATGATCGCCAGACTGCGCCCGTTCGTGACCTATCTGCCCACCACCACGGCAGTCAACATGAACACCGCGCCGGCCGAAGTGATCGCCGCCGTCGTGCCGGAGATGAACCTGTCCTCCGCGCAAGCGCTCGTCGCGCGCCGCACGACGGTGTTCTTTCGTAACGTCGGCGATGTATTGTTGGCCTTGCAAGCGACCGGCGTTCAGCAAACGGCGATCGATTCCAGTCTCTATGACGTCAATACCAGTTACTTTTTCATCCACGGCCGTGTCGATCACGAACGCGCGGAAGTGGATCGCACGACCCTCGTTTATCGCGATGCGCTGACGCACACCACCCGCATCGTGCGCGTACAAGATCAACTATGAATAACGCTTTTCCCGGAGAGAGTGGCCTTTGAGCACGCTGATCGTCCTTTTGCCGCCGCGTGACCCGGCGGTGCCATCGCAGGAATGGCAACTGCCGGAATTGCCGTTCCTGCTGCTCGACAAGTCGGGCCGCACGCAACGCGCGGGCCGCTCCGCGCTCGCGTTGTTGCCGCGCGCCTCGTCGACGGTCCTGATGGTCGCCGCGCGCGACCTCCTGATGATGCCCGCCACCCTGCCCCCGCTGAAGGGGCCGCGTTTGCGCCAGGCGTTGCCGAACATCGTCGAGGATCAACTGATCCAGGATCCGCAGACCTGTCATATCGCGCTCGACCCGCAACCGCTCGGCAGCGGTCGGCATCTGCTCGCCATCGTCGATCGCGGCTGGTTCCGCTTCATTTGCGAAGCCTTTACCACGGCCGGTCATCGCAGCATGCGCGCCGTGCCGGTCACGCGCTGCTTGCCGCTGCCGGCCGCTACCGCGTCGCTTGCGCAACCCGAAGCAGACGCGCAGCCCGCCGTGGCTGACAAGCTCGCAGCCGCTTTGCAGGTCGAGCCGCCGTCGCCGGTCGTTGCGGCCGTGCTCGGCACCGTAGTCTCGACTGCGCCCGCCCTGCTTCTCGAGATGACCCAGGAGTCCAGCACCACGCGCGTGGAACTGGCGATTGCGCGCGGCGTCCAGGGTGAAGGGCTCGCGGTGCCCGCGACGGCTGTCAACGCGACCCTCGAGGCGCTGTCCGGCGCCGCGCCGGTCTCGCTCTATCTGCTCACCGAAGTACCAGGCAACGAACCTGGCATGGGTTCAAGTGCACAAGCGAAGCTCGCTGCCCAGATAGCCGGCGCGCAGCCGCTGCCGTTCGAAAAGCTCGCTCGCCGCGCGCTCGAATGCCGTTTCGACCTCTGCCAGTTCGAGTTCGCAGCACAGCCCTGGCGTCTCGACCGCGCCACCCTGCGCCGTCTGCGCTTGCCGGTGCTGCTCGCCGCGGGCGCGCTGGTGGTCGCGATCATCGGCGCCAATGTGCAGTGGCTGATGCTCGCGCATCAACGCGACGCGATCAACGCGCAGATGACCGAGTTGTTGCTCAACACTTTCCCGAAAACGACTGTCGTGCTCGACGCGCCCGACCAGATGTCGCGCCAGATGCAGCAACTGCGCGTGGCGGCGGGTGAGCTGTCGCCGGACGATTTCCTTTCGCTCGCGGCCGGACTCTCGCGCTCGCTTGGGCCGGTGCCGGTCAATGGGATCGCGGCGCTCGATTATCACGATCACCGTCTCGACGTGACCTTCAAGCCTGAAATCAAGGTCGACCCGGGCCTCGCGCAGCGCTTGTCGGGCAACGGCCTCGCCGGCGCGATCGACAGCAATACGGGCAAGTGGAGCATCAGGAGCGGACAATGAAAACTGAACTTGCTCAAACATGGGCCGGATTCTGGGACGGGCGTACCGAGCGCGAGAAGAACCTGCTGACATGGGGCGGCGCGGCGTTGGGCGTAGTGATTGCGTGGTCGATCCTGTGGGCTCCGGCCCAGGACGGACGCGCGCATTTGCGGGAAACACTGCCGGCGATGCAGCGTCAACTCGCGCAGATGACCGCCCAGGCTGAGGAAGCGCGCCGTCTGTCGGGCGCGGCCCAAGGCGTGACGCCGACCGGCGGCGCGCTCAAGGATGCCCTTACCGCTTCGCTCACCGACCACGGCCTCGCGCCGCTGCAGGTGCAGTTGTTGGGCAATGCGGTGCAGGTCCAGTTGAAAAACGCGTCGTTCCCGGTTTGGACCACGTGGGTGAACGACGTGCGGCGGCAATTCAAGGTGCAGATCGCCGAGGCGCACATTACCGCACTCAAGGACGATGGACAGGTCGACCTGACAGCCTCGCTGCAGCCGTCGACCGCGAAATGACGGTGCAGCCACAGGATCTCGCATGAATTTCTGGATGCGGCGCTTGCGCGCTGCCCTGCCGTGGCTGCTGGTCGCGGTGTTATCGAGCGGTACCGTATTGCTGGTGCTATTACCCGCGGCGTGGATCACGCCAGCCTTCACCAGGGCAAGCGGCGGCCATGTCAATCTGGTCGACCCGGCAGGCTCGCTGTGGCACGGCTCGGCCACGCTGATGCTGGCCGCCGGCTCGGACACCAGCGCCTCGACGTTGCTGCCGGGCCGGATCGAATGGCATACCGCGTTCTGGCCGCTTTTCACCGGCCGCGTACGGATGACCATGCTGCAAAGCGAGGCGATGCCCACCCCGATCACCGTCGATGCCACTGGGCGCGGTTCTACGGTGTCGCAGGGGACGATCGCCGTGCCGGCCTCGTTGCTCGCCGGTCTCGGCGCGCCGTTCAACACGCTCGATCTGCAGGGCGACGTGCGGCTCGCGTGGAGCGACTGGCGCAGCTTCGGCAAGCAAGCCTTCGGACAACTGACGGTCACGCTGAGCGACGCAAGCTCACGTGTCTCGCTGGTCAAGCCGCTTGGTTCCTACCGGGTGGTGGTGCAGGCGGAAGGCGGCAGTTCGACGATCGATCTCTCGACGCTGAAAGGTCCCTTGATGCTGAACGGCCACGGCGTGCTGGGCGGTGCGGCCTCGTCGTTTAACGGCACGGCGAGCGCGGCCCCGGAGCAGCGCGATAACCTCGCCGGCCTGCTGAATCTGCTCGGGCGGCCGAGCGGTCCGAATACGGTGACGCTGACGTTCGCTCGCTGACCTTCTCGTTGAAACCTTTAGCCCGCTGAGCCGGATCCGTTGGACGCGGCCGGCGCGGGCGCTGCCGCAGGGGCAACCGCTGCGCCGGTTGCCTTTGCATCCGCACTGGCGGCTGCCGTTGGCGCGGCTACGCTGCCCGTCTCGCGCGCCATCTGCGAGACATCCCAGCCACCGCCGAGGGCCTTCACGAGTCCCACCGACGACACCATCCGCTGCCCCGCCAGACTGGCCAGTTTCTGCTCTGCAGTGAACGCCGTGGTTTGCGCAGTCAGGACGCTCAGGTAACCCACGGTGCCTGACTTGTACTGATTCGTGACGATGTCGAGCGCCTGCTGGGCGGAAGCGACGGCCTGCTGCTGCACGACGATTTCCTGCGCGAGAATCCGTTGCGAGGCGAGGTTGTCCTCCACGTCCTGAAACGCTGCCAGCACGGTTTGACGGTAAACCGCCACGTCCTCGTCGTAGGTCGCGCGGGCCGCATTGGTCTGTGCCTCGCGCAGGCCGCCGTCGAAGATCGTGCCGGCGAGCTGCGGGCCGAGCGTCCAGAAACGCGCCGGTGCGGTAAGCAATTGCGACAGCACCGAGCTCTGGAAGCCGCCGGTCGCCGACAGCGTCAGTGACGGGAAGAACGCCGCGATGGCGACGCCGATCTGCTCGTTGGCAGCCTTGGCGGCACGCTCGGCCGCCGCGATGTCGGGCCGGCGTTCGAGCAGCGCGGACGGCATCTGCGCCGGGACGGTGGGTGGCGTGGCGGTGAGCGGCGACGGCGCAATCGAGAACGTCGAGGCCGGCTCGCCGACCAGCACGGCGATGGCATGCTCGTCCTGGGCGCGGGCGATGCCGTTGTCGATCGCCGCGGCCTGAGCCGATTGCAGTTGCGCTTGCGCCTGGATCACGTCGGAGCGCGCAGCGACGCCCTGCGCATACTGATTCTGCGTGAGCTTCAGCGATTTTTCGTAGGCAGCGACGGTGTCGTCGAGCAACTTCTGCATCGCATCGAGCGAGCGCAACGAGAAATAGGTCTGGGCGAGCGTGCCCTGCGCCGACAGTCGCGCGTTGGCGAGCGTTGCTGCAGCGCCCTGCTGGCTCGCTTCCTGCGCGCTGACCGTACGGCTAACCTTGCCCCACAGGTCCGGCTCCCAACTGGCGTCGAGTTGCAGGTTGTAGCTGTTGCTGACGCTGGAACGCGAGCTTCCCGAGGTGCTGGCGGACGAGCCGTTGCCCGAGCGGGTCAGGCCAGCCGAGCCGCTGATCACCGGAAAATACGCCGCGCGCGCTTCGCCGACCAGCGCGCGGGCCTGGCGGTAGGCGGCCGCGTATTGCGCGACGGTCTGGTTCGAGGTGTTCAACTGGTCTTCGAGCGCATTGAGCTGCGGGTCGTCGTAGATGGTCCACCACGCGCCACGGTCGTGCTGATCGGCTGGTTGCGCGACCTTCCAGCCCGGCGCGGCTTCCTTATAGGAGGCCGGCACCTTGGCGGTGGGTTGCTTGTAGTCAGGGCCGACCGCGCAACCGGCCAGCACGGTGGCCAGCGTTGCGGAGACGGCGAGGGTCAGGGCGCGCGGTGCAAGGGTTCGCGCGCGCGAGCTTCGGTCAAACTGCATGCAATGAATTCCTGTCGATTCGGCCGACGCAAAACCCCGGCGCAGAGATCCACGGGTCATGGAAGGATTGGCGGGCGGCCGCCCTGATGGCCCGTTGGCAATAACCGGCAACACGGGCCGGGAAGTCGCGACGATCCGGAATGGTAGCTTACGCGACGCCGACGGCGCGGCAAACCGAAAGAGTAATGCGCCGCGCGCTGCGGGTGTGTAACCGGCGCGGCGGTGACGGTTACGCGCCGTTACGACGTGGCCGCATAACAGATGCGCGGCGCGCCCTCGAAGGCTTCAGGCGGGAAATTCAGGCGCGCAGATCGGCGCTAGCCTGGCGAGCCTGTTTGCCTGCCGCGGCGCGGCAGGCCGGCGCGTCGGCGCGGACGTGGCAGGCCGAGGCCGTGGGGAGACCCGGCGCGGTAGCGGCTCCTGGCGCCAGCACCCTTGCCGCGCCGGCGCGCAGCGCCACTACGGGTGCAGCGCTCGCCGCCGGACTCTGCTTGGCCTTACTGCCGTTGCGGCGATGCTCGACCCACGCAAAGAACAACACCCCGAGCGATCCACCCGGCAACACGAACATGACGACGTACAGCGCCAGCTTCCACCAGCGGTTCGGTCCTTGAAAGGACTGCACGGCGGAATCGTGAAGTGAGCGGCTCAGCCCGCCCAGGGTGTTTTTCAGGTACAGCATAACGGGGAATCCTCTACGCACGGCGCAGGCACGGTGCGCGGCAAGGCGGTCAGAACATGGTCTCGGGTGGCGCTGGTGGCGCGTAACTCGTTGCCTGTCATAATATTGACTATGCAATTAATTTTCAAGATACTCTTCATCACGCCAGATTGCCGTGTTGTTTTTTCGACAGCGTGACAGTCGAGCTCACCAAACCTCAGATTGACTTGTCTGCTTAGGCAGCTAAAATTCGGTCAGCTTCCTGCTGTAGTCACTCAGGCGTCAACTGAAGTATCAAAGCGAATTTCGATGACAGACGGTCCCTACAACGCCGACGAGATTCATCTCGAGTCGAGTCTTGGCTATTACCTGTCGAAAGCGCGCAATGTGCTGGTCGAGCGGATGGACCGGGCGGTCAAGCCGTTAGGGCTCACCGCGCAGCAGATTGGCGTGATCCTGATGTTGTCGTGCGAGCGGGCGCATACGCCGTATGAACTGTCGCGCGCCATGTCGTACGACAGCGGGTCGATGACGCGCATGCTCGATCGCCTTGAAAAGAAAGGCTTTATTGTCCGCACGCGCAGCGATGCCGACCGTCGCATGGTCAAGCTCGAACTGACGCCGCGCGGACGCGAAGTTGCCCAGCAGTTGCCGCGCGTCGGCTCGACGGTGCTGAACGAGCAGTTGCAAGGTTTTAGCGCCGAGGAGATCGTGACGCTGACGAAACTGCTCGGCCGCCTGATTGCGAACGGCTCGGGCTGCGGCGAAGAAGCATGCGGGTTCACGCCGTGCGAGACCCGAGTGGTAGCAGAGCAGTTCCCGGCGCCGCAAGACGGCGAGGTGTAACCCCGAGACGCGCGATTTCCGCGTCGAGGTTCAAGTAAATATCTGTCTGGGCAGAAGATGCCGGAACATGCAAGCCATCAGGTCTCGCGGCGAAATATGCATGCCCGGTCAAGCTTTTGCCGGCAGCTTTGCATGGGACCGGAGTCACAGCTTTAGCGCTAACTCCGATCGACAGGAGATTCAATCATGGCCGCTACGGCTCCCGCAGTTGCCGCACCCGCCCCTGAACCCGCCCCGCTCGCCGGCGGCACGCTGGCGTTGCTCACCGTCGGCCTTGCGCTCGGCACGTTCATGGAAGTGCTCGACACGTCGATCGCCAACGTTGCCGTGCCGACCATTTCCGGTAGCCTCGGCGTCGCCACCAGTCAGGGCACCTGGGTGATCTCGTCATATTCGGTCGCCTCCGCGATTGCCGTGCCGCTGACCGGCTGGCTCGCCCGCAGGGTCGGCGAGGTGCGCCTCTTTACGCTCTCGGTGCTGCTCTTCACTATCGCCTCCGCGATGTGCGGCTTCGCGCAGAACTTCGAGTCGCTGATCGCCTTCCGGCTGATTCAGGGGCTGGTGTCCGGGCCGATGGTGCCGCTTTCGCAGACCATCCTGATGCGCTCGTACCCACCCGAAAAACGCGGCCTAGCGCTCGGCCTATGGGCGATGACGGTGATCGTCGCGCCGATCTTCGGGCCCGTGATGGGCGGCTGGATCACCGACAACTACACGTGGCCGTGGATTTTCTACATCAACGTGCCGATCGGCCTGTTTTCGGCGGCGTGCGCATTTTTGCTGCTGCGCGGGCGCGAGACGAAGACAACCCAGCAACGAATCGACGCGATCGGCCTCGCACTCCTGGTGATCGGTGTGTCGTGCCTGCAGATGATGCTCGACCTTGGCAAGGACCGCGACTGGTTCAACTCGAAGTTCATTGTCGCGCTGGCGATCATCGCTGTGATTTCGATTGCCTTCATGCTGGTCTGGGAAATGACCGAGAAGGAGCCGGTCGTCGATCTGTCGCTCTTCAAGGACCGTAACTTCGCACTTGGCGTGCTGATCATCTCGTTCGGGTTTATGGCGTTCTTCGGCTCGGTGGTGATCTTCCCGCTCTGGCTGCAAACGGTGATGGGCTACACGGCCGGCCTCGCGGGTCTGGCGACGGCGCCCGTCGGCTTACTCGCGCTGGTGCTCTCGCCGATGATCGGCCGCAACATGCACCGTCTCAATCTGCGGATGGTGGCGAGCTTCGCCTTTATCGTGTTCGCATTCGTGTCGTTCTGGAACTCGACCTTCACGCTCGATGTGCCGTTCAATCAGGTGATCTTGCCGCGTCTCGTGCAGGGGATCGGCGTTGCCTGCTTCTTTGTGCCGATGACGACGATCACGCTCTCCAGCGTGTCCGACGAGCGTCTCGCGAGCGCCTCGGGTCTGTCGAACTTTTTCCGCACGCTCTCGGGCGCAATCGGCACTGCGATCAGCACGACCTTCTGGGAAAACGACACGATTTATCATCACGCGGTGCTGACGGAATCGGTCAGCACCTACGCGCCGAACACGAACGCTTATAGCGATGCGCTGACGGGCCTCGGTTTCGCCGGCCAGAGCCTGACCGCGCAACTGAACCAGACCGTGACGCAACAGGCGTACATGATGGCGACCAACGACTTCTTCCGGATTTCGTGCGTCAGTTTCATCGTGCTGGCTGGGCTGGTGTGGATCACCAAGCCGCGCAAGGGTGCGGGGCCGTCGATGGGTCACTGAGCGGCGCCACGCGCCTGCTCACAAGCGGCGCACGCGCGGCGCCGCCTCGCAGGGCGTTCGATTACTGTGTGACAGGGTCGGCGCCAGGCGGGCTCATCGACTGCGCCGGCGCGGCCTCCAGCGATGGATTCGTCGGCGCCGCGCCGTTAGTGCCTTGCGGCGGGACGCTGCTCGCGGTCCCGCTACGCACGAATTCCTTGAAATCGGCGCCGGCTTCCCACGGATTCGGCTTGCAGCCGAGTGAACTGTCGCAATGCGCAGCGAAGCCGATCGTGGCCGTGCCGTCGTTGTTCGGCGTTTTAGTGATCTGATAAGCCAGTGCGCGTTTGCCGCCATCCGGCCCGGCGGTCTGGATCAGCGAATCGGTGACGGCTTCGATCTTGTAGGTGGAATGATTCGTGACCCACGTCTGGGCGCGTTGCCACCAGAGATTGCATTCGTTCGCACTCGCGCACGTCAGCGGCGTGGTGGCAATCTGCATGACGTCGGGATCCACCTGCCCGCGCGTCGAGCAGCCGGAGGCGGCGAGAACACACAATGTTGCCAGGATAGCCTTCTTCATCGCGTTGCTTCCTCCCTGCTTGGAGACGACAGGATGCGCGCAGCCGGCACGCGGATGGTCATCCAGTAAGGGTTGGACTCGCGTGAGCGGGCGGTGTTTCATACGCGTGGTCGAAACATCCCGGCGGGACATTTCTTGCCGAAGCACCCAACCGGAGGTGCGCCGGTTGGGTAGCCGTTACCGGTCTTTTGTCGGCGTGGCCGGCGCGCCGCGCCCTCAGACGCTAAAGCGGTTCAACGTGTAGGCGCGATACGCGGCCACGAAAGCGTCGAACGAGCCGACCTCTTCACGCTCGAGCCGCGCCTGCTCGTCGAGCGACTGCGCGGCGAGTTCCGCGAAGGCCTGCTCGGTTGCGTCGTCGAGCGGCCGCGCGCGGAAATACGCCGCATGGGCTTCACTCTGTTCGAGGCCGAAGGCGAGGAAGCTCTGCTGCTTGTCGCGCATCGTTTGCAGCACGCGCGCCGAAGGCGTCAGCGAGACATCGGCGAGCTTTGCCCGCTGTGCAGCGAGTGCGCGTACGTGCATGTCGTCGCCGTGCAAGGCGTCCAGCGCTTTCGCTGCGATCTCGATCTTCGCGAACAACTCCTCGGCCCACTCGGTCATGGCAATCGGCTTGCCGTCGCGCGTCAGTTCGAGGCCGGGCTTGCGCCCTTCCATCGTCACGCGGCCGAAGTTCTGGTTGGCTTCGCAGTAGGCCGCAGGCGGCAGCGGCGGGCTGTCTTCAAACGCGCAGACCAGCAGGTACGCGTCGAGAAAGCGAGCGGTTTCGAGCGCAATCCCGCTCGGCTCGAACGGATCGATGTCCATGCAGCGCACTTCGACATACTGCACGCCGCGCGAGGCAAGCGCATGCAGCGGACGCTCGCCCGGATAGGTGACGCGCTTCGGGCGGATCGTCGAATAGAACTCGTTCTCGATCTGCAGCACGTTGGTGTTGATCTGCACCCACTCGCCGTTGCGCTGCGTGCCGATCGCTTCGTATGGCGGATAGGGTTGGCTCACGGCCTTGGCCAACGCGTCGAGGTAGCCCGGCAGCGTGTCGTAGTCCGCATGCAGCGCTGCTTGCGCGGTGGTGTTCGAATAGCCGAGGTCGCTCATGCGCAGGCTGGTCGCGTAGGGGCGATACAGCGTGTCGGCATCGAAGGTTTCGAGCGTGTGTTTGCGATCACGCAGAAAGCGCCGGTCCAGCGCCGGCGAGGCGCCGAACAGATACATCAGCAGCCAGTTGGTGCGGCGGAAATTGCGGATCAACGCAAGATAGCGCTCGGACTGGAAATCCACCGCGCTTGCCGTGGATTGCTGGTCCGCATGCAGCACCCGCCACACTTCTTCGTTCAGCGAATAGTTGTAGTGGATGCCGGCAATGGTTTGCATCGCGCGGCCGTAGCGCAGCGCGAGACCGACGCGATACACGTACTTCAGCTTGCCGATGTTCGACGAGCCGTACTGCGCGATCGGAATGCCGTCGTCGGTGGCGGGCAGCAGGCCCGGCATCGAGTTGTTCCACAGGATCTCGCCGTCGAGCTTGGAGTAGACGAAACGATGCAACTGATCGAGCTTGTCGAGCGTGAGCTCAGGATCGTGTTCCGCCGGTGTGATCAACTCGATCAGCGCCTCCGAATAGTCGGTGGTCAGCGACGGATGCGTAAGCGCCGAGCCGAGCGCGCGCGGATGCGGCGTCAGCGCGAGCTGGCCGTCGTGTGTGACGCGCAGGCTTTCCCTCTCGATGCCGCGCAGGCCGGTCAGGAGCACATGGCTTTGCGCACCGGCGGCCAGCAAGGACAGGCGGTGCGAAAGCAGATCGGTCGTGCGAGAAATGGTTGTGTTTTGCATTGATACGAGTCGGACGTTGTCGGCCGCCATGTGCCGCTCACGTCAGGCTATGTGCGGTTGACAACATCCGGCGGAATTTTCAGTAGCGGGCACTTTAACATCTCGCCAGAAGCCCTGCTTGAGGTCCACCCGGACGCGGCCGAGCGGGCTTGTGGCAGACGCAGCAAGGCGCTGCGCCGGGTGCTGGCGAGCTATCCGCCGCGCGCGCCGCCCGCGCGGTCCACCACTTCATTCCACAGATGCATCGCCGCGTAGGCACGCCACGGACGCCACGCGTCGGTGCGCACGCGCTGCTGGGTCGGGCGTCGCAGCGCGGGATCGCGCGACGCGATCGACTGCATCAGCACCAGATCCCACGCGGGCCATGCGTCGGCGTCGCGCCAGGCGCGCATCGCCACGTATTCGACGGTCCACGGCCCGATGCCGGGCAAGGCCAGCAGCGCGGCGCGCAAGGCGGTGGTGTCGGCGCTCTGGGCGGTATGCGTGTCGAGCGGCACCGCACCGCTAGCCACCGCCGCAGCAAGGCCCTGCAGGGCCGCGACACGCTTGCCCGGCATGCCGATCTGCGCCATGTCCGCTGCCGCCAGCGCAGCGGGCGTTGGGAAGCGCCAGGCGGTGCCCTCGTGCGGATGGTCTTCGATTCGCCGGCCGGCGCGCTGTACCAGCCGGCCGATGATCGTGGTCGCGGCTTTCACGCTGACCTGCTGTCCGACGATGGCCCGCACCACCAGTTCGAAGGCCGACCACGCGCCCGGCACGCGCAGGCCCGGCGCGGCTTCGACGAGCGGCGCAAGCCATGGGTCGGAGGCGAAGTACGCGCCGATCGCCTTCGGGTCGGCGTGCAGGTCGAACATGCGCGCGATCGGCTCGCGCAGCGTCTCGGCGTGCCGCCCGGCCGGCCCTTCGATGGTGGCGACGAGGCAGCGCTTGCGGGCATGCGGCCGCACCGTCAGGGTGCCGCTGTCGCCGGCCCAGTCGATGGCGCGGCGGTACGCGCCGCCCTCGACCGCTTCGACGCCGGGCGTGGCGCGGCCGGCGAAAAAACGCAGGATGCGCGGCCAGTCGAACGGCGCTTTGAACGGCAGTTCAAGGATGGCGAGGTCGGTGGCAGTGCTCACGCGGCATGATCCAGGTCAGGAGTGGTGGTGGTGGCCGCGGGCTGCGCTTCGACCTCGAGCAGCGCTGCCTTGCGCTGCAGGCCCCAACGGTAGCCGGCCAGCGCCCCGCTCTTTTGCACGACCCGATGACACGGGATCGCCAGCGCGACCGGGTTCGATGCGCAGGCGCTGCCCACGGCCCGGACTGCGCGCGGCGAGCCGAGCGCCTCCGCGATCTCCGAATAGGTGCGCGTCTCGCCGTACGGAATGCGCCGCAGAGCGTCCCAAACACGCTGGCGGAAGGCGGTCGTAGCGATATCGAGCGGCAGGTCGAAGCGCTGACGGGTGCCGTGCAGGTACGCGTCGACTTGCGCGATGAACGGCGCGAGCCGGCCGGCGTCCTCGACCAGTTCGGCATTGACGAACTCGCCGTGCAATTCGCTTGCGAGCACTGCGGCGTCATCGCCGAAGCCGATCTTGCAGATGCCCTTGGCGGTAGCGGCCACCAGCACGAAGCCGAGCGAAGTCGGTGCGCTGGCGTAATACACCGTCAGGCCCGCGCCTTTGCGGCGGTAGGCAGATGGCGCCATGCCCAGCTCGGTTGGCGCGGATTCGTACATGCGCGACGGCGAGCCGAAGCCGGCGTCGACGGTGGCGCGCGTGACGTCCGTGCCGCGCTGGAGTGCGTCGCGCAGCGCCGCTCCGCGCTGGGCGGCCTGATACTGGCGCGGCGACACTCCCACGACGCGCTTGAAGAGCCGTTGCAGGTGGAACGGGCTCACATGCACGGCGTCGCTCAATTGGGCGAGCGTGAGCCGTTGCTGCGGGTCGGCGTCGAGCGCGGCGCAGGCGCGCTTGACGATCTCGAGCTCGCGCGGCAGGCCGCCCGGCTGACAGCGCTTGCAATCGCGATAGCCGGCGCTGCGAGCCGCCTCCGGCGTAGCGAAGAAATCGACGTTTTCGCGGCGCGGCTGACGCGATGCGCACGACGGCCGGCAGAACACGCCGGTGGTTTTGACGCCATAAAAAAAGGCGCCGTCGGCATGCGGGTCGCGTTGGTTCACGGCGGCCCAGCGTTCGGCGTCGGTAGACCAGACAGGTGTCACGGTGCGGTTCATGATGTCCTCGAAAAGACAGTTTCGATGGTCACCAATGTAGTTGGCAAGTCCCCACACTACGCTCCGGTTCTTGCTCTGTCATTGCTCGACTCCTGTTGTGACAGGGGTTTCGGGGTCAGTTCCCGCAAGGATGCGACAAAACGCCACCGTATCGGGTTTTCCCTTAAAAAGTTATTGCGTCGCACCAACCCCGTGTGTATAGTAGTTCCTGTCTCCTCCATGTCTCCTCCTGATATGGATTCAGCCTGCTCCCAGAGAGCGGGCTTTTTTTTGCCCGCTGCTTTTGCGCGGTTGCTTTTGTCCATTGGGTTTTGCCGATTTTGCCGGCTATGTGCCGGCCGGGCCCTTCCTGGCGGCTCGTCCATCCGCCCTGCTTCCCGGTTCCCCTCGCGGCTCCGCCTTTCTCCTACACTTCGAGTGATTCCCAGTCATTGCTTCGACAACTGGCCAAAGGGCGTTTTTTCATGAAAATCCATATTCGCGAGATCGACCACGTGGTCATCCGGGTGGCGGATCTCGAAGCCGTTACCCGCTTCTATTGCGACGTGCTCGGCTGCAGCATCGAAAAAGAGCAGCGCGAGATCGGCCTCGTCCAGTTGCGTGCCGGGCGCTCGCTGATCGATTTACTGGAGGTGGGCGCAAAAATCGACCGGCCGGACAGCGGTACGCCCGGCGCGGGACGCAATATGGATCATCTGTGCTTGCGGGTCGAAGGCTTCGATGGCGACGCGCTCAAGGCGCATTTGAGCGGGCACGGCGTGCGGATCGGCGAGCTGGGCGTGCGCTACGGCGCGGATGGATTCGGGCCGTCGCTGTATCTGTTCGACCCCGAGGGCAATATGGTCGAACTGAAGGGTCCGCCGGAAGCGGCGCGAGCAACGTCGCTGTAGAGAGCTGATCCGTGAGGTGAGGCAACGTGACGGGCCGGCGTGGGCGGCGTGCCGCCCCGCCCCGTCAGGCGTTAGCCGGCGCCTTCAGCACGGTCCATTCGATCGGCACCGGGTCCGAATCGGCGCTGCCGAGCCAGGCTGCGCCGTCCTGCACCGTGCATTGCAGCCGCATAGTCCGCTCAGCCAGCTTGCCGAGCGCGGCGCCGACGTCTTCGCCGAGCGTCCAGACCGTTACGTTACGCAGCCGGTCCACCTTGTTGCGAATCCCCTGCCACCAGATCTCGGAAGTCCGGCCGCCGTAAGCGATCACCACGACCTCATTGGAGCGGCCGCTCGCTTTGGCGATGCGCCGCTCGTCGGGCTGGCCGACCTCGATCCAGGTTTCGATTGCGCCGGTTAGGTCTTTCTGCCACAGATCGGGTTCGTCGGTGTCCGACAAGCCTTTGCAGAATTCCAGCCGCTCCTGCGCGAACAGCGCGAACGCCGCCACGCGCACCATCATGCGTTCGTCGGTTTCCGACGGATGGCGCGCGATCGTCAGCGCGTGATCGGCGTAGTAGTGCCGATCCATGTCAGCAATCTGCAGTTCCGCCTTGTAAATCGTCGATTTGAGAGCCATGCCACACCAGGGGCCCGCACCGGCGGACCGCACAGAAAAGGAATCATCGGCGGCTTGTTGCCGCTTGCCGTGTTGTTTGTACATCGCTCGCTCCTCCACAGGCTGCGGGGGCCGTGCAACGTTGCCAGATGAAGATGACAGCGAAACGGCGCCGGCCGGGCTGCAGCCGTTAGATGGCGAGGTCGGTCATGCACGATGGGTCGCTTGCCGTGGCTGCTGTCTGCAGCCATTCCTCAGCATTTAACGTGCCATCGCGAGGTCGAAGGCCGCACCTTACACGCGTGCGGCCGCTGTGCGCAAGCTTTCCCGCCCTTTCCCGCCGTCGGCGCCGCTGACGGCGAACGCGGAGATGAGCGCGTCGATGGTCCGGAACGTCTCAATTCTGCATCGTCGGACCATTGGGATCGGTTTCGGGACGTCGCCGTGTTGCAGCGATTGATGTACCAGATTTACAGCCAGGTTCAGGCCGGCCTGCCGGTTAGAGGTGGGCGGCCCGGTCACGCCGGAGTCGGCGCCTGAGTGAGTGCTCGTCGCATTTCCCTGCGAGAGACTTGATGCTAAAACGTATCACTGAGCATCAGTTCGTTGAGCGGACTGAGCCTGGAAAACGAAACGGCCGGGCGATTGCCCAGCCGCTCTCATTGGCGTCGATCGCCAACGCAAACTTTTATCCATACCAATTCATCACACGGCCCGTTTAAAGGACCGCAGCGTAGCAATCATGCAGGCCGGATTTAAAACCCGGTCGTAGCGCGTTTATTGCTTGATGAATCGATCGTTAGCCCAGAGGCCTTGCGTATCGCTATTGGCCGCATTGACGAATTCCACGTCATGTCCAACTACACGGACGACGCGGAAACTCGAATTCTCCGGAGTCGAAATGCATTGGTAGCCGGAGAAGAATTCCTGCATCTGCTGCTGTTCGCCGGCCTGCGCATGCTGATCGGCGGCGTCGAGCTTATCCTTCGACAGGCAGCCATATGCGTTCGGCTTGAACTGGATAGTTTGCTGCGGCTTGATCACGCTGTCTTGGGCCTGCACCGCGGATGCGGCTACCAATCCCGCAACGGCGAAAAGAATAGCGACTTGTGCTTTCATATGTGCCTCCGTGCGGGTAATTGCTCAGGTTAGCTATGTATTTAACTTCTAGATCACACCCGCATCTTGCACTTTAGAAGAAACCGGGCGGGCGACAAGCACATCTTGTGTGCGCTCGCAACAGTGGCGAATTGCCGCACCCGCTGTCGCAGGGTATTTGCAGCGTCTGAATGACGTTAAAAGGCCGCGTTGTGACGGATTCCTTAAAGTCAGATAGCGCGCATTGCTTTAACTGACAACCCTCCGCGGGGTGCATACGAGTAAACGAGCACCCCTAATTAAGCGACTTAATACGAAAATCTGCAGACTTGATGCGGCGCACACAAAGTCATTCCACAGATAATTTAAAAAGCGGCAGATAAGGGGGTAAATGCAGAATAAAAAGAGTGCCAGGTCTGCTGGCACTCGACATGCGAGGGGGACGGCGATGCGCTCGCTCGTGGCTACGGGAACCTGCGTCAATCGTTGCGCGGATTCGCCGCAAAGAACTCCTGCTGGAACATGCACATGCGCAAGGCATTGTGGTACTCGCCGTTGCCGAAAAACTCTTCAATCAGTTCGGCTTCATGCCTGAAGCCGCATTTCTCGTAGACGTGTATCGCGGCAGCATTCGTCTTGTCGACGATCAGATAGATCTTGCGCAGATTCAGCACCGAAAATGCGTAATCGATCGCGAGCCGGGTGGCGACGCTCGCGTAGCCGCGGCCCTGTGCCTGCGGGGCGATGATGATCTGGAATTCGCCGCGCCGGTGGATGTAGTCGAGTTCGATCAGCTCGACGAGACCAACCGTCTCGCCGTCGTTATCGATCGCGACGAAACGGCGTTCGCGCTGATCGTGCACGTGCCGATCGTAGAGTTGTGACAGTTCGGAGAAGGTTTCGTATGGTTCTTCGAACCAGTAACGCATGATCTTCGCGTTGTTGTTCACTTCATGGACGAAGCGCAGATCGTGGCGCTCCAGCGGCCTTAAGGTCAGCCTGGTATCGCGTTCAATAGTCATGGGATTCCCCTCGAGAATTATTGGTTTTGATTGCGCCGGATTGACCACGACGAAACGACATGACCAGCATGTCCAGCGGCCCTGATTTCCAGCGAGTCAGGGTTAGTCCGGCGCCGCGCCAGGGAGTTCGAGGCAGACGTTCCGGACCGCGACGCCGCGATGCTCGCGCGACAAGGCGTGGCAAGGGATTTGCAGAGGCGGGGCGGCGCGTTGCCGCAGATGGGGCAGGATGCTTGTGAGCGCGGGGACACATTCCGAACACACGGAGTGCGGCTACAATGCAATCAAGGATTGGGCAATAGGAGGATGCTGTGATGGAGCACCTGATATTGGGCGCATTTCTGGTCGTGCCGCTGCTGATCGTCGCATTCCTTTTCTCCGATGAGTTATGGCAGGAACATCGGCTGCGCGCTCAGAAAGATCACCCGTGGCATATCGACTGGCATCATCCTTTGCGCAGTCTGTTGCATCGCCATTGATGGAGCGTCGAGGTGTTCAGCGCGCTCCGTTGCCTAGCTGGGCACGGATGCGTTGCGCGAACCCTTCGAGCGTCGCCTGCTCGGCTATTTCTCGCCCGTGCATGCGCAACGGCACGCCGTCCCAACGCGGGATGACGTGAAAGTGCACATGCGCGACGGTTTGTCCCGCCGCTGCGCCGTTGAACTGGCCGATAAACATGCCGTCCGGCCGCAGCGCCTCGCGCAACGCGAGGGCGATTCGCTGCGTCATGCGCATGCATGACACGGTTGCCGCGTCGGAGAGGTCGAAGATCTCGGCGGCGGCTTCTTTGGGCACCACCAGCACATGCCCGTCCGCTTGCGGCATCAGGTCCATGAAGGCCAGCGTGTCATCCGTCTCCGCGACTTTGATGCACGGTAGTTCACCCCGCAAAATTCTCGCGAATGGATTGCTTTCGTCGTATTTCATGGCGCTCCTTGAGTGGGTCGGGTTGTCGCGTGTGCGGTTGCGTAGGGTTGCGTGTCTTTGCGTGAAGCGCAGCGGATTTTTTTACCACAGGATCATGATGCGACTGCCTGCCGGGCGCAAGCAGAGGGGCGTTGCATGAGCGACGCGCTGTCAAGCGGCGGCGCTTCCCGCTGCTTACGCCGGTAATGCCCGGTTACCACTTGCATCATCTGTATCCGCCGTTCGCGATCACAATCCGCTCCATGTGCTTACATGGCCTGATGGCGGAGCAAAAAATGCGAAAAATAGCGGCAGCGGTATTGATGGTCGGCGGTCTGGTCGTCGCCGGTCAGGCTTCGGCTCACGACGGGGCGGATGTGGTCGGCGCGCTGATCGGCGGAGCGGTGCTGGGCGCGGTGGTCAGCTCGGCGCTGAATCCTGCGCCGCCGGTCGTGTATCAGGCACCGGCCTATGCGCCCGTGTATCAGGCGCCGGTCGTCTACCAGGCGCCGGTGTACCAGCCCGCGCCTGTGGATGCAGGGCCGCCGCCGGGATATTGCTACGATCGGTACCAAGGGGCATACGTTGCATGCGGCCCGGTTCCGGCGGGGCCGTATGGCTATGCGCCGCCGCCCCAGCCGGGTTGGTAAGCCGGGTTGTAAAGAGTGTCTCGTGCATGAGACGGCGTGACCGATTCCGCATGAATGCGGCCGCCGTCTCCTAGTAGGTTCACTCTATGGGTTAAACCCGCGTGTTGTGCCCGAGCACTAAAGTTTGTGCACAATTGGCCGTCATCCTGGCAATGAACAACGAACGATTCATCCCTTTCGGGCCGGACGATTCGCAGTATCTCGAGGCGCGAGCACTCGCGCTGAGCGTCGCTGCCATCCGCAAGGCTCAGGGAAAGAGAAATCCGGTCGATTACGCAGTCGGCTCACCCGATTGGGAGGCTGCGGACGAGGAATTTGCGCGGGACGTATTGCGCATACTCGACGGTCGATAGGTCACAGGCTTCAGACCTTGGGCCGGCTGCCGGTTCCCCCATCGCGGGCTGCGCACGCTGCCTGCGCGTGCGCCGCGCCTCAGTGCCGGTGCCGCATCCAGTCCACGTGATGCGTATCGAGCCAGCGTTCCCGACGCCCGCTCCGATCGCCGTGGTCACCATCGTGACGGAAATGCGAAACGGCCCACAACGCGACTCCCACCACCGCCATGACCAGTGGTCCCAGCAAATAAGCCATTACCGATTCATTCATGAGACCCTCCGTCGAACTCGCGAGCGCCGCACCGTTCATCGTTTTATTTTAGGCGATCGCCGCGCGAAAGCAGGGTGTTAACTGAAGTCGATTCGTGCCAGTGGGCCAGCATAAAATCGCCAAACTTAAGCGCAATCTTGGTTTGCCTTCGCACATCCGCGGGCAGCGGACTGAGCGACGATGCGTCTGCGCTACGCCGGTCCCCGGATAGCGCGTGTGAGAAGAGCAGTATCCCTTGGCCCGCCTCGTGCGGGCCTTCTTTCTTGTGCGCAGAAGGACGGGCGGCATCGAGGTTCGAGGGATCCCGATCGCCGTCCTCACCCATGTCCTGGTAATTGGACATTTACCTATTAAAAGCGTTAGCGGCAACCTAAGATGAATCTCACCGGTTTTCAACGTCTGGTGACGATTACCGACGAGACAAGGGGCAACCATGGACGAGACAACAGTGGGTGTCGCGATGGGCTTCTCGGTGCTGCTGATTGCCGTGTTGTTCGTGATCGGACACTACCGGCGCGAGCACTTGCGGCGGCGTTTGATTCGCGGGATGCATGGACAGCGCCTGTACGATTTCACCCGGCCCAGGCACTGAGTGCGCTCAGCGGATGTTGTGTTTCTCGAACCATTTGATCAGCCGGTCGCGGTTGATATGGGTCGCCCGTATCGCGGTGCCGAACACGACCAGGATGGCCGCCATCGATATCGCAAGCATTGACTCTGTCATGGCTGCCTCCCCCAAGCATGCAACCTTGCTTGTAGTTTAGGCGGCCAGAAATGGGCGAGGGGAGGCGTGACGGTTGAATTTCGCGGTGGCGTCCGGCGTGGCAAAACACGTGGGAATTGCCCGCGGAAAGCACGCTGGACATGCGCGGTGAAGGAGGTCAACAAAAAGGCCGCCAAATCGGCGGCCAAAAACGGTACAACATGCGCGGGGGATCACGCACGGGACTGACTCTAAGCCATCGCAATTGAGGATGCGTCTTGAGCGCCGCATCATTCTGTGATTTGTCGGAATCGGACTGCATTGGCTGTTAAATGTCTCGCGCGTACCGGGCAATCCGGCGCGCGATGAATTGTTCTGGATGGCTAACGGTCGGGCGGTGAACATGGCTGCCGAAAGCCATCCGACGAAACCGCGTACGGCGGTTTGGTTGCAGGTGTGACCGGCTCTTGTGGCGATCGCCCGCCATGTGCGGCGCTGGCATGTCGGGGCGCAGTTGCAGCCTTGCGCGCTGTGGCTCGTCACCGGTTTGATCAGGGTTTACTCCTGATCCGATAACAATCCCTTCCGGGCGCGATGCTTAATTTTAAGTGTGCACTTACCTAGACTGTCATCACTGGTTGCGAACAAGGGTGTTCGTAGCAGGACAAGAACAGATTCTCGAGGTAAGTCATCATGAAATCGCTGATTCAAGCCGTTGTGGTTGCCGCTGCTTTGGTCGCTCCGGCCTTGTCGTTTGCCCAATCGAATGCGCCTGTGACTCGTGCTCAGGTTCGTGCCGAGCTCGTTCAGGTTGAAAAGGCCGGCTATCGTCCGGGTGACGACGAAATTCATTACCCCGTGGCCGTGCAGGCCGCCGAAGCGCGCATTGCCGCTCTGAACGGCGCGGCTAGCGGTTACGGTGGAGTCGGGAGCGGCGTGTCGGACTCGGGCCGCAGCAAGGTATCGACCGCTGACTGGAACGCGATGTATAGCCGTCCGTAAGACGTTATTGCGGTGCCCGGGTGGGATGTTTAGTGCATCCCGCTCCAAGGCCGCGAGGGGCGAGTGCGTAGCGATTGCGGACGAGCGGCGTGGGCGAAGTTGCGGATCAACCGGGTGGTCGGGAGCGCCTGCGGCTGGATAGATTCGTCGCAGGTGTGTCTACGTCAAGTAACCTTGCGAAAATACATTTGTTTGTTTTCTGACGTGAGTTACATCGATTGAAGCATAAAGCTGTGTACCAAAAAAGTACTTCAATCAACACACGCCAATGCTTCCAATCTGTCCTACTAGGTTCAGCGCCTCCAACCGCTAGGACACCGCCCGAGCGCGGTCTGCGCCGGCCTGCGGGCTTTGCGCGATCTGCGCCTCCACGAAATCCGCCCATTGCTGCAACACACTACGCTGCCCGGCGCTCAGCTCCGCTGCGTCTGACGCGTTCTCTTTAGGCGTACGCGCCAGCGCCATCTCGATAGCGTCAGTCGGTAGGCCCATCGTCTGCAAATGTGCCTGCGCTGTACGTCTGAAGTCGTGCAAAACGAAGTGCTCCACGTCGAGTCCGAGCGCTTTGACGGCCTGATTCAGCGTGCTCTTCGCAATGGGACGATCCTCACCCCTGACCGTCGGAAACACGAAGGTCCGGCTGCTCTTCGTTCCGCGTAACTCGCGCAGCATCGCTACGGCCTGATGCGGCAAATACACTTCGTGTTCGCGGCCGCTTTTCATCCGTGCGGCGGGGATTTTCCATAGGGCCGCTTTGAGGTCGAACTCGGCCCAGGTCGCTTCGATCAGTTCGGACTTGCGGACCATCGTCAGCACGAGCAGATGCAACGCGAGCTTCAACGGCCGGCGAATGCGCGAGACGTCGATGGCGCGCAGCGTGGTGCCGAGCTCCTCGGCGGTGAGTACGCGGGTGCGGCTGTCCGGCGTGGCGATCAAGCGCGCCGGGATAATCTCTGCCGGATTGTGAGTGGCGAGCTGCCGCGCGATCAGGAATTCGTATAGCCGCTTGACGACATTGCGCGTATGCAGCGCCATCTTGGGCGAACCGCGCGACTTGATGCGTTCGCAAATCGCGAGGACGTCGTCGGACGTCACCGCGCCGATCGGCTTGTTGCCGATGGCTCGCAGCACGTCCTTGTCGAGCGCGCGCCGCGTCGTACGCTGGTATTCGTCGGACTTGCTGGCCATGGCCGCCGTCATGTACAGCTCGGCCGCGTCGCGCAGCAGGTCGACGCGCTTTTCCGCGCCCCGGTCGCGCCGCGCGGTTGCCGCCGGCGATACGCCCGCCGCGACCATCTCAGCGTATTTGCGTGCCCGCTCACGCGCGACGCGCAGCGAAATCCGTTTGTAGTCCCCAATGGTTGTGAGCGGTTGCCGCTTGCCGTCGAGCGTATAGCGAAAGCGCCACACCTTGTTGCCGGTCGGCATGACCTCCAGGATCAGCCCATTGCCGTCCGCGACGGAGTAGCGGGTTGCGCGGGGTTCCATGGCGCGGATCTGGGTTTCGCTGAGAGGAGGGACTCTTTTCGGCATGGCTGGGTTTTTGGTACACAGAGTACTTGAAATCGGGGAAACGCTGATTTGTGTACCAAACAATGAGGGCTGAAAGAGCCTTGAAGTATAGCGATGCTCGGTTGATTTGACCCATGAAATTGGGTGTTTTATGGATTTTTGTAACCAGCTCGCAGCAACCGGTCACTTCCCAATACAGAATCGGCTAAAAATCACCCCCAAAAGATCGTCCGACGTAAACTCGCCAGTGATCGAATTGAGTTGCTCCTGCGCCAGTCGCAATTCCTCGGCGAACAGATCGAGCGCCTGAGCATTCTGGTCCGCATGTGCCGCTGCGGTTGCCAGATGCTCCTGGGCCGCGCGCAGGGCAATCAGGTGCCGCTCACGCGCCAGATAAACGCTTTCTGCGCCGGCTTGCCATCCGGCGATCCGTAGCAGCTCGGTGCGCAACAACGCGATGCCGTCGCCCTTCTTTGCGGACAAGCGCACTTCGCGCAAATCGACACCTGCGGTGTCATCCAGCGTTTGCACCGCAGGAGCGAGTTCGGTCAGATCCGTCTTGTTCAACACCCGCACCACCGGCACACCGGTTGGGAAACGGGCGCCAATCGCGTCATCCTCGGCCGTCATGCCGATCCGTGCATCGAGCAGATGCAGCACGACGTCCGCGCGTTCGATCTCGTTCCACGTACGCTCGATGCCGATTTTCTCCACCTCGTCCTCGGTCTCGCGCAGGCCGGCCGTGTCGATCACGTGCAGCGGAATGCCTTCGATCTGGATGGTCTGCGCAACCTTGTCGCGCGTCGTGCCGGCGATCGGCGTGACGATGGCCAGTTCGGCGCCTGCCAGCGCATTCAGCAGCGACGACTTGCCGACGTTCGGCTGCCCCGCCAGCACCACCGACAGCCCCTCGCGCAGCAGTGCGCCCTGGCGGGCCTCGTTCAGCACGTGAGCCAGTTGCTCGCGGATCCGGGCGAGCTTGCCGCGCGCATCCGCGGCTTCGAGGAAGTCGATCTCTTCCTCGGGGAAATCCAGCGTCGCCTCGACCAGCATCCGCAGCGTGATCACGTCTTCGACCATGGCGTGGATGTCGCGCGAGAACGCGCCTTCCAGCGAGCGGCCGGCCGAGCGCGCGGCCGCCTCGGTGCTTGCCTCGATCAGATCCGCGACGGCCTCGGCCTGGGCCAGATCGAGCTTGTCGTTGAGGAAGGCGCGGCGGGTGAACTCGCCGGGCTCCGCCAGACGCAGTCCGATCTCGCGCCCAGCGTCTATGCAGCGCTGCAGGAGCAGTTGCAGCACGATCGGGCCGCCGTGGCCTTGCAGCTCGAGCACATGCTCGCCGGTGTAGGAGTGCGGCGCCGGAAAGTACAGCGCGATGCCGCGGTCCAGTGCGTTGCCGCCGGCATCGAGAAACGGCACGTAGCTCGCGTGCCGCGGCGCCAGCGACTGGCCGGTGAGCGCGTGCATCAGCGGTTCGGCTGCTGCCGCGCCGGCCCGTCCGAACGAAATCCGGACTACGCCGATGCCACCACGACCGGGCGCGGTGGCAATGGCGACAATGGGATCGGAGTCAGTGGCGAGCATGGGTTCAGGAGCGAAAACGGAGGAACGGGAGACCCCTAAAAGGAGCGCGAGGCATTGTAACGCGGCCTGTTCGCGTGACTCCGGGTGGAAGCGGCGAGTCGGATTTTCAACCGTTTTGTCAGACAAATAAAGACTTATCTCACATAAGTTAAGATAAATCTGTCAGGCAAGTTCGATTGTCAAATGGATGCTTGGGGCGCAAGACGTCCACGGCAGAAGGAAAAAAGCCCACCTCGCCGAAATTGCGCGACGCTTTATCTGGCGCTTATCTTGGGCTAAAAATAGCTTAATTGCGCGAATTTATAGCCTAAACGGTTGTCCACTGATGGAGCGCCGGATTGCACAATCTGGTCCATGCCGACCTCCAAAGAAAAACTGGCGTTTGCCAAAAGGCTGCAAGATCAGATTGCCCGGAAAAACGTCAAGGGCGGGACTCAACTCGCCAGGCAATTCAATCTGCTGCATCGCGGCGAGGCGCCTGTGTCGCCGCAGACCGCGCACAAGTGGCTGACGGGCCGAACCATTCCAACGCCGGATAAACTGCAGACGCTTGCCGACTGGCTGGGCGTAGGTGTGCATTGGCTTCATTATGGACCGCCACCGCCGGTGGGCGGCACGAAAACCAAGCCGCTGGCCCCGGGCGAAACCTACCCGCTGACACCGGAAACGCTCCAGCTTGCTTCGAAGATCGAGGCGCTCGATCCGAAGCGCCGCCATCTCCTCGAAGAACTTCTCGACAGCCTGTACGACGCCGGCAAAGAGTGAATCCCGTGCGAACCGCGCGCCCAGTAAAAAAGCCGCCCGGTTTCGCACCGGGCGGCTTTTTTTGCAGCTCGCTTGTTGCCGTGGGGGAAGCAAACCCGCCGGGTTTGCTTCCAGCCCTCGGGCGGTAGCGCTTCTTACGCCGCCTTGGGCTTCGATTGCCCCATCATTCGCGTGATGTAGTACTGCTGGGCGATCGACAGCACGTTGTTGACCACGTAGTACAGCACCAGACCGGCCGGGAAGAAGAAGAACATGACCGAGAACGCGATCGGCATGAACATCATCATCTTGGCTTGAACCGGGTCCGGCGGCGTCGGGTTCAGACGCGTCTGCAGGAACATCGAGACGGCCATCAGCACCGGCAGGATGAAGAACGGATCTTGCTGCGACAGATCGTGAATCCACAGAATCCACGGCGCGCCGCGCATTTCCACCGACGACAGCAGCACCCAGTACAGCGAGATGAACACCGGAATCTGAATCACGACCGGCAGACAGCCGCCGAACGGATTGACCTTTTCGGTCTTGTACAGCTCCATCAGCGCCGCGTTCATCTTCTGCGGATCGCCCTTGAAGCGTTCGCGCAGGGCTTGCATGCGCGGCGTAATCGCCTTCATGCGTGCCATCGACTTGTAGCTGGCCGCCGACAGCGGGAAGAACACGGCCTTGATCAGCAGCGTGAGCAGCACGATCGACCAGCCCCAGTTGCCGACATAGCTGTGGATCTTTTCCAGCAGCCAGAACAGCGGCTTGGCGATGATCGTGACCCAGCCATAGTCCTTCACCAGTTCCAGACCCGGGGCGATGCCTTCCAGCATGCGCTCTTCTTCCGGACCGGCGAACAGACGCGCGGACACATCAGCCGATTGCCCCGGCGCAATGGTCGGCACCGGTTCCTTCACACCCACGCGATACAGCGCCGGATCGATCTTCTCGACATAGATGTTGCGCTTGACGCCTTGTTGCGGAATCCATGCCGTCGCGAAGTAGTGCTGGACCATCGCGATCCAGCCGTTGTCGGCCGAGGTCGCGTAATCTTCCTTGTTCTTGTCGATGTCGCTGAACGTCATCTTCTGGAAGTGGTGCTGATCCGTGTAGACAGCCGGTCCGATGAAGGTGTGCGAGAAGCGCGGCGTTTCCACCGGCTGGCTGTCGCGCACCAGTTCCATATAGACGGTCGGCGTCACCGGCGCCGTGCCCACGTTGACGATCTTCGTGTCGACGCCGATCACGTAGCTGCCGCGCGTGAACGTGTAGGTCTTCACGACCTTCACGCCACCCTTGACCGGCGATTCGAAGCTGAGCTGGAACGACTTGGCGTCGCCCGTCAGATCGTGCGGCTGGTTCGGGACCGGCGTGTAGATGTCATTGTGGTTCGGAAAATCGCCGCCCAAGAGACCCGTGCGCGCCAGATACGTGTGATCGGCGGTGTGGTCGAACAGGGTGATGACGAGATCCGGCTGCGTGCCGTTGCCCTTGTTGATCAGCGACAGCTTGGACAGCGTACCGCCGCGCGTGTCGATTTCGCCGCTGTAGACGTCAGTCGTGAACGGGATCAGTTGGGCCTGGGCTGCGGGCGCTGTGGCATTGCCCGGAGCGGAAGTGTTCGTCTGCGGCAGGTCCGCGGACTGGGTTCCCGGCGTCGTTGTGCCCGGCGCAGCGCTGGCCGCGGTTTGCGTCGGCGTGGCGCTCGGGAAGAACATCGACTGGCGTCCATGGTCGCGTTGCCAGTTGTCGAACAGCATGACCGCTGACATGAAGAAGATGACCCATAGGACGGTGCGTTTGATATCCATGCGTTGTCTCAGTGTCGATGGAACGGCGCGTCAGCGCTTTTCAGAAGTGGGAGGCGGGACAAGATCGATGCCGCCCGCCGAAAACGGGTGACAGCGGCACAGGCGCCTTGCGGCGAGGTAACTACCACGCGCGGCGCCATGATACTGGATTGCTTCGCGCGCGTAATCAGAGCAGGAAGGGTAAAAACGGCACCGGTTGCCGAGCAGAGGGCTCACGGCAACCTTGTAGAAACGCAATAAAGCGAAAAGTACCGTTTGCATGACTAGTGCGGCCAGGCGGCGCCGCCCAAGAAAGGATACCGGGCGACGCTCAGGCGGCCGGACCGCTTAAAGGGCCGCGCGAGCATCTCCATGAGCGTCATTGCGTCGCAGGCGCATCCGCGGGTGGCGCCTCACGACGGGCAATTTCGCGCGCTGCCTTGTCGAGCAACGCCTCTATTTCGCTACGGCACAGCGCCTTTAAAGGCGGCGACGAGGCGGCAGGCATTGCCTTCTTGTCGAAGCGCGTGTGCAAACGCAGTAGCACGTCCCAACCGCCGAAATCCGCGCGCCGCAGCCGGAAGGCCTCGCGCGCGAGACGGCGCACCAGATTACGTGTGACCGCGCGCGGCGCATACTTCTTGCCGATTACTAGGCCGAGGCGCGCGTCCTTGCCGGTAGGCCGGGCGTACACAACGAAGTGTGCGGTGCGGCGCCACGGGCGCAAACGAAAAACGGATGAGAATTCATCCGTTTTTAGCAGCCTTGCGGCTTTGGGGAAGGCGGCTTGCGCTCGCAACGGAACCGAGCCCTGTTGCTGCGCTGCTCCAGCCGTTCCCGCGCTGTCGCGGGTCTCGGGTTGCACAGACGGAGCGCGCAATCCGCTCGCCAGCCTTAGATGGCGAGGCGTTTGCGGCCCTTTGCGCGACGTGCGTTGATGACCTTGCGGCCACCAGCGGTCTTCATGCGAACGCGGAAGCCGTGGGTGCGCTTGCGACGGGTAACGGAAGGTTGGTAAGTACGTTTCATGTTGCTCTCACTTGGCAGAGAAATAACCGCGCGAGCATCGCGGAAAGTGCAATGGCCGGTGGTTCAAAAATTGGTTTTCGCGGAACCCGCTATTTAAACCCGTTTTCTTTTGGTCGTCAATAGTTTAGCGACGTATTCCACAGGCTGGGCCCGCGACAGACGAATGATCCGTCCCTGTGGATAACTCCCTTTCCTGGTTGTTTTGGCGGTAGAATCTCGTCCTACTTCCCAAAAATCCTGCACGCCGCTCCGGCTCGCTTGCTCCGCAAACCCTTGTGGCACAAGCGCCTGGAGCTGTTTCGCCTGGTCGCTCAGGGCCTTGTTGTGTATCCGCAACAGGGGCGCCGGCGGGCCGCCGTGCAAACATAACGACAGCAACTCGATGAACGATTTCTGGCAACACTGTTCCGCACTGCTAGAGCGTGAGCTAACGCCCCAGCAGTATGTGACGTGGATCAAACCGTTGGCCCCGGTTGCCTTCGACGCGGCAGCGAACACGCTGAGCATCGCAGCGCCCAACCGCTTCAAGCTTGACTGGGTCAAAAGCCAGTTTTCCGGCCGCATTTCCGATATGGCACGTGATTTTTGGCACGCGCCTGTCGATGTCCAGTTTGTCCTCGACCCGAAAGCCGGCATGCGCGCCGCTGCCGCGCCGGCACCGGCGCGTCCGTCGCAATTTGCCGGTAACAGCAGCACGGCTGCCGTGGATGCGGCCGTCGGCGCGGTGCAGGCGGCGCAGGCCGCCCGCAGCAACGGCGCCGCTGCTGCCGCGTACGCTTCAAACGCCGGGAATGGCGCCCGCAGCGCGCAACAGCACGACGCCGACGACGGCGCCGACCTCGATCTGCCGAGCCTCGACGCCAACGAAGCCGCCGCGGCGCGCCGCACGTGGCGCCCGGGCCAGAGCGCCGCTCAGCAAGGCAACGCCGAAAGCGACTCGATGTACGAGCGCTCGAAGCTCAACCCGGTGCTGACCTTCGACAATTTCGTGACCGGTAAGGCCAACCAGTTGGCGCGCGCGGCCGCAATCCAGGTGGCGGACAACCCCGGCATCTCGTACAACCCGCTGTTTCTGTACGGCGGCGTGGGCCTCGGCAAGACCCACCTGATTCATGCGATCGGCAATCAACTGTTGATGGACAAGGCCGGCGCGCGGATTCGTTATATCCATGCGGAACAGTATGTGTCCGACGTAGTGAAGGCGTACCAGCGCAAGGCGTTCGACGACTTCAAGCGCTACTACCATTCGCTCGACCTGCTGCTGATCGACGATATTCAGTTCTTCTCGGGCAAGTCGCGCACGCAGGAAGAATTCTTCTACGCGTTCGAAGCGCTGGTGGCCAACAAGGCCCAGGTGATCATTACGAGCGATACGTACCCGAAGGAAATATCGGGCATCGACGACCGGCTGATCTCGCGCTTCGACTCGGGCCTGACGGTGGCGATCGAGCCACCCGAGCTGGAAATGCGCGTGGCAATCCTGATGCGCAAGGCGCAATCCGAAGGCGTGAGCCTGAATGAGGATGTGGCGTTCTTCGTCGCCAAGCACCTGCGCTCGAACGTCCGCGAACTGGAAGGCGCGCTGCGCAAGATCCTCGCGTACTCGAAGTTCCATGGCCGCGAAATTTCCATCGAGCTGACCAAAGAAGCGCTGAAAGACCTGCTGACGGTGCAGAACCGGCAGATTTCGGTGGAAAACATCCAGAAGACGGTGGCGGACTTTTACAGCATCAAGGTCGCCGACATGTATTCGAAGAAGCGGCCGGCGAACATTGCGCGGCCGCGCCAGATTGCGATGTATCTGGCGAAGGAACTGACGCAGAAGAGTTTGCCGGAAATCGGCGAACTGTTCGGCGGGCGCGACCATACGACGGTGTTGCACGCGGTGCGCAAGATTGCCGACGAGCGGAGCAAGGACGCGCAGTTGAACCACGAACTGCACGTGCTCGAGCAGACCCTGAAGGGCTAAGGCTGGGCTGACCTGAGGGCGGCTCCGGGGAGAACCTCGGAGTCGCAGCGGTGCTGCTCAAAATTTGGGCAGGAAGCAGCGAAAATCGACCTGTTTATTTCGGAACTCGCCCCCATTTTAGGGGAGCGCTTCTGTTTTCAGGCACAATACAGGTTTAACCGCCCGGCGGCTGAGGGCGGATGTACGCCGTGACTGGCGCAGCGTAGCGCCGGCGGGGGCCGGGGCCGCGTGCAGGATTGCCGAGCGAGGCGCGCAGGCCGTCACATCAACGAAGGAACTCTATGCAACTGGTCAAGACCGAACGCGATAACCTCCTCAGGCCGCTGCAAACCGTGAGCGGCATCGTCGAACGCCGCCATACGTTGCCGATCCTCGCCAACTTGCTGATTACCAAGAACGGCCCCGACGTGTCGTTCCTGTCCACCGACCTCGAACTGCAGATCACCACGCACGGCGACTTCGGCGTGGGCGGCGATTCGGTCGCGACAACGGTAGCGGCGCGTAAGCTGCTCGACATTCTGCGTGCCATGCCCGACGGCCAGGTCACGCTGACGCTGAACGACAAGCGTCTCACCGTGCAGTCCGGCAAGAGCCGCTTTGCGCTGCAGACGCTGGCCGCCGACGAGTTCCCGACCGTCGCTCAAGCCAAAGATTTCGGCGCGAACCTGGTGGTTCCCCAGAAGACGTTCCGCCAACTGCTCGGCATGGTCCATTTCTCCATGGCCCAGCAGGACATTCGCTACTACCTGAACGGCATGCTGCTGGTGGTGGACGGCGACCAGTTGATGGCAGTGGCAACGGACGGCCACCGTCTGGCGTTCTCGTCCATGAAGATCGAAGGCTCGTTTGCGCGCCAGGAAGTGATTATTCCGCGCAAGACGATTCTCGAACTGCAGCGTCTGCTGGAAGATATCGACGACACGCTGAAGATCGACATTGCACCGAGCCAGGTGAAGTTCACCTTCGGTCAGGTCGAACTGGTGTCGAAGCTGGTGGAAGGGAAATTCCCGGACTTCCAGCGCGTGATTCCGAAGTCGCACAAGAACCAGTTCCTGATTGGCCGCGAAGAACTGCAGCGTTCGCTGCAACGCGCAGCGATTCTGACCTCGGACAAATTCAAGGGCGTGCGCTGCATCATCGAGCCGGGCCAGTTGAAGATCATGTCGACCAACGCCGACCAGGAAGAAGCGCAGGAAGAACTGGAAATTGCGTACACCGGCGACAGCGTCGATATCGGGTTTAACGTCACGTATCTGCTCGACGTGCTGGCGAACCTGAAGGTCGACATGCTGCAAGTGAGCCTGGGCGATGCCAGCTCCAGCGCGTTGATCACCATTCCCGAGAACGACGAATTCAAATACGTCGTGATGCCGATGCGCATCTGACGCGTCCAACATCAAGAAGAACACCAAGGGGCGCAGCGCCCCTTTGGCGTTTTTATGGTGTTTTGAAAAGTCCCGAGCAGCAACCCAGCAGCAACGCAGAACCGGAAAAAATCCATGACTGAACTGAACAATTCGCAACCCGATACCAGCTACGGCGCCTCTTCAATTCAGATCCTCGAGGGTCTGGAGGCGGTCCGCAAGCGACCCGGGATGTACATCGGGGATACATCGGACGGCACCGGTTTGCACCACCTCGTATTCGAAGTGCTGGACAACGCGATCGACGAAGCGTTGGCCGGGCATTGCAACGACATCCAGGTGATCATCCACGCGGACAACTCGGTCTCGGTGACCGATAACGGCCGCGGCGTGCCGACCGGCCTGAAGATGGACGACAAGCACGACCCGAAGCGCAGCGCCGCTGAAATCGTAATGACCGAGCTGCACGCCGGCGGTAAGTTCGACCAGAACAGCTACAAGGTGTCCGGCGGCCTGCACGGCGTGGGCGTGTCGTGCGTGAACGCGCTGTCGGCGTGGCTGCGCCTGACCATTCGCCGCGACGGCAAGAAGCACTTCATGGAATTCCACCGTGGCGTGCCGCAGAACCGTATCCTCGAAGAGATCGATGGCGTGGCCGTCTCGCCGATTCAGGTGACCGGCGATACCGAAAATCGTGGCACGGAAGTGCACTTCCTCGCCGACGAGACGATTTTCGGCAACATCGAATACCACTACGACATTCTGGCCAAGCGGATTCGCGAGCTGTCGTTCCTGAATAACGGCGTGCGGATTCGCCTGCTGGATCAGCGCACCGGCAAGGAAGAAGATTTCGCGTTTGTGGGCGGCGTGAAGGGCTTTGTTGAGTACATCAACAAGAACAAGGCCGTGCTGCACCCGAATATTTTCCACATCAGCGGCGAGAAGGATGGCGTGGGCGTGGAAGTGGCTATGCAGTGGAACGATAGCTACAACGAGAACGTGCTGTGCTTCACCAATAACATTCCGCAGCGCGATGGCGGGACGCACTTGACCGGCCTGCGCGCCGCGATGACGCGGGTGATGAACAAGTACATCGCCGATCATGAGATTGCCAAGAAAGCGAAGGTCGAGACCTCCGGCGACGACATGCGCGAAGGGTTGTCGTGCGTGCTCTCCGTGAAGGTGCCGGAGCCGAAGTTCTCGGCGCAGACCAAGGACAAGCTGGTTTCTTCCGAGGTGCGGGCGCCGGTGGAGGATGTGGTCGCCAAGGCGCTCGAGGAATTCCTGCTGGAAACGCCGAACGACGCCAAGATCATCTGCAGCAAGATTGTGGATGCGGCGCGGGCGCGCGATGCGGCTCGCAAGGCGCGCGAGATGACGCGGCGTAAGGGCGTACTCGATGGCGTTGGTTTGCCTGGGAAGCTGGCGGATTGCCAGGAGAAGGATCCGGCTAAGTCTGAAATCTATATCGTCGAGGGTGACTCGGCAGGTGGGTCGGCCAAGCAAGGGCGGGATCGAAAGTTTCAGGCTATTTTGCCGCTGCGCGGCAAGGTGCTTAACGTCGAGAAGGCGCGCTATGACAAGCTGCTTTCTTCGGAGCAGATTGTTACGTTGATCACGGCGCTCGGTTGCGGGATCGGCAAGGAAGACTACAACCTCGAGAAGCTGCGTTATCACCGCATCATCATCATGACCGATGCTGACGTGGACGGCGCGCACATCCGGACGCTGTTGCTGACGTTCTTCTATCGGCAGATGCCGGAGATGATCGAGCGTGGGTTCATTTATATCGCGCAGCCGCCGCTTTACAAGATCAAGGCTGGTAAGGATGAGCGGTATCTGAAGGATGGGGCTGAGCTTAATGCTCATATGCTCAAGCTCGCGCTCAATGGGTCGGAGCTTGTGCCGGCGGAGAATGCTACGGCGATTGCTGGGGATGCGTTGGGTGAGCTTGCGCGGTCTTATCTGCTCGCGCAGGCTGTGGTCGATCGGTTGAGCCGGTTGTATGACGCTGGGGCGCTCGAGGCTGTCATGGATGGGGTTCTTATTGATCTCTCCAGTGAAGCGGCCGCTGAGGCTTCGGCTAAGGCGCTTGAGGAGAAGCTTAGGGACGATCCGCTGAAGCCGGAAGTGCGGGTTACGACTATGTATGACCAGGTGCGGGAGCTAAGGTCGCTGCGCGTGTCGCGGACGCATCATGGGAATCAGAAGGTTTCTGTTCTCGATGAAGAGTTTCAGTTGACCGCTGACTATCAGCAGCTTGTGAATACGGCGCTTACCTTCAAGGGGCTGATTGGTAATGGGGCTGTGATCAAGCGGGGTGAGCGGAGTATGGCTGTTAGCGACTTCAAGAGCGCTATGAAGTGGTTGATTGCTGATGCTGAGCGGAATGTTTCCAAGCAGCGTTACAAAGGCTTGGGCGAGATGAATCCTGAGCAGCTTTGGGAGACGACTATGGATCCCAATGTTCGTCGTTTGCTTCGGGTGCAGATTGAGGATGCTATTGCGGCTGATGGGATTTTCACCACTCTTATGGGGGATGATGTCGAGCCGCGTCGGGCGTTTATTGAGTCGAATGCGCTTAGGGCGGGGAATATTGACGTTTGATGCTTTCATGCTCTCAAAGAGCATATCAGGATGTATCTACTGCGGACTAGCCCAGCGAATTGTGTTTGCTGGGCTTTTTCGCATTAAAAGCCGAAGATTAACACTTGCTCGCCACATACGAAGGCAACCAGCAGCGCCTCGTAGACGGTGAGGAAAACGTTGGATGGAAGTATTTCGTCCTAGGTTCATTCCAGGAGCTGATATGGATCACGTCTCCCCCGCTAAACGAAGTCAGATCATGGCCGCGGTACATCAGCGCAATACGGCACCAGAAGTTATGCTTCGAAAGTTGCTCTATGCGGCGGGATACCGCTACCGCATACACGGAAGTGCGTTACCTGGCAAACCAGATATAGTATTTTCACGCCGTAAGAAAGTAATTTTTGTGCATGGATGCTTTTGGCATAGACATGAGGCCTGTAGGTATGCAACAACGCCCAAAAGCAATGTAGATTTTTGGAATTCAAAATTCAAAATGAATGTAGCAAGAGATAAAACGGTAGTTGAGGAATTAAAGAGGATGGGCTGGATGTCGTTTATTGTCTGGCAATGTGAGTTAAAAGATCCGGGGGCGGCGCTGAGTCGGGTCATCAGATTTTTGGAAAATGATTGCTAGATCAACAATTTTCACTGTCTCATAGAATAAATTTACTTATATGACTAGTAAAAATACAAGCGAGATCGAATTTGACGATAGCCACATTCTCGACGACGAGGAGATAGAAAAAAAGGCACCAGCATATGCGCAGATCATCGAGAGGGTTTTCTTCAAAAATTACAGCTCTGGCGTCCGAGAATTTTTCTTTCAACGAGAAGAATTGATAGATGCCGCACATGATTTGTTTGCCGAAGGGAAGATAAAAAAGAATAAAATTAAAAATATTGGGGATGTTATTTACACTTTTCGCCACCGCAGGAAACTTCCTCAGGCAATATTAAACACTCAAACAGAAGGTCAGCATTGGATCATCCTAGGCGCTGGAGACGCTCGATATCGGTTTCGGATGTCGAATCTACTTTACGTTGTCCCAGCCACGGATGAGAAACCAGTACTAATTCCAGACGCGACACCCGCAATCATCTCTCGTTATACGAAAGAAGATGACGAGCAAGCGTTGTTGGCGAAGATTCGATATAATCGATTAATCGATACATTCTTGGGAATTACATCGTACTCCGTTCAAAATCACCTAAGAACAAAAATACCCAATTACGGCCAAATTGAAATCGACGAATTGTACGTTGGTGTTGACAAAGATGGCCGACACTACGTAATACCGGTACAGGCCAAGAGTCACAAAGATAAAATCGGGGTTATTCAGACTATTCAAGATGTGACTTTTTGCCAATCACCGCCTGATAAAACACTGAAGACTAAGAAGGAAAAGAAAGATTTCTCTGCCCTAGAATGTAGAGCAGTTTCAGCTCAAATCATTAAGCGACATGATGAGGAGGTTATTGTGATGATCGAATTGAAGTTCGACGGTGACGAAGTTACGCAGGTGGCAGAGCGTCACTACCTGTTGGCAGCGGCTGAGAGGTTCATGACAACCTGAGGTTTTTATCAAGATAAGGGTGCTCCGCTTGGTTAGAAAAAATGGATACACGTGTGTGTATCCATCTGCTAGACTGGCAACATGTCATCCAAAGACGTTGGTGTTCGCATCAGAGTCGAGAAGGAACTCCGCGAAGCGTTCCTAGCGGCTTGTCATACCCAAAACTGCCAAGCTTCGGACGTGTTGCGGCAGTTCATGCGCCTGTATGTGAGCCAGCATCAAGATGGCAAACAAGCGAGCCTGTTTGAGAATCCGGCCTCACCGGCACAAAAGCTTACATCACGTGAAATCTCGTGAAACTGGAGTTGGCGTACAGAAGGGCTACAGTCCGTGTCGTGGAGCGGTGAGTAACGACTTTTTTGCGGTCCCGTAGCATTGATTTAGAGCACTATTAACGAGCAAATATATGACCTCCACGAATAAGGCCAAGCGGCGCCCCATTGGGATCGACCTTTTTGCCGGCGCGGGCGGACTATCGCTCGGCTTCGAGCAGGCCGGATTTGATATTGCGGCGGCGGTGGAAATTGACCCAATTCATAGCGCCACGCACGAATTTAATTTCCCATATTCCAAGACTATCTGCGCCAGCGTTATCTCGGTGACGGGAGAAGATATTCGGCAGCAAGCAGGTTTGGGCGACGTTGACATTGATGTGGTTTTCGGTGGCGCACCGTGCCAAGGATTTTCGCTGATCGGGAAGCGGGCGCTTGATGACCCGCGAAACCAACTTGTTTTCCACTACGTTCGCATAGTTAAAGAGCTTCAGCCGAAGTACTGCGTTTTCGAAAATGTTAAAGGACTGACGCTTGGCAAGCATGCAGAGTTTCTTAAAGAGCTAATTTTCGCACTTGATCAAGCTAACTACGATGTCGTTTCACCGTACCGCGTTCTGAATGCTGCTGACTTTGGGGTCCCGCAGGATCGGCAACGCCTATTCATCGTGGGAGTTCGTCGGGGCCTAGTGCAGCCCCAATACCCTACGTACGCAGATCGACGAGCCACTGTTTGGGAGGCGATAGGCGATTTACCCGACGCCGATAGTTTCGACGAACTCAGTATGACCGATTCAGTCCGCACCAAATGGCAGACGGATGCCGCGTACGCGCGTCGTCTTCGCGGCCTAGAGGATGATCCGGGGGATTACAGTTACAAACGAGTTTTTGAGACAGATTTACTATCGTCAAGTCTGCGAACAGAGCATACGGCGCTGTCACAGAGTCGCTTTCTAGCTACCGCTCACGGAAAGACCGAGCCCGTTAGTCGTTTTCGGAAGCTGCCGCCGGACGGTCTATGTAATACGCTCCGAGCTGGGACTGACAGTGCACGCGGAGCATTTACTTCTCCACGCCCTATTCATCCTTTTTTGCCACGGGTGATTACAGTCCGAGAGGCGGCTAGGCTGCACTCATATCCCGATTGGTTTCGATTTCACGGAACAAAGTGGCACGGCTTTAGGCAAATTGGCAATAGCGTCCCACCACTGTTAGGGCGGGCAATCGCGAGCGAGATAGTAAAAGCCCTAGGCGTTACGCCGTTGAAACCCAAAAAAGTGCTTCGGCAGGGCGATGCCGACTTGCTAAGCTTCGACATGGGTGCCGCAGCGAAGTATTTCGACGTACCACGAGATACGATCGCGCAGCGCGCGCGAAAAAATGGTAACACAGAGGCAGAATCGGCGGACGAAGTTTATGCCTAAGGAAATGAATGTCCGTCCGTTAAACCGGTATCAGGCTATCATCGCGCGTGTTTTTGCCGATCATTATGATCGGCGTGAAAAAGAATTTGAATTCACGCGAGACGAATTCGTTGCTATTGCTGAAAGCCTTGATATTCAGCTACCGAAAAATGTGGGCGACGTAATCTACTCCTTCCGCTATCGGAACGAGCTGCCGGAAGTCATTCGAGCTACGGCGGCAAAAGGACTAGAATGGATCATTGAGGGTGCTGGCCGAGCTCGCTATCGCTTCAAACAGGTGCAATTGAATCGCATCGTGCCTCGAGAGGAACTCGTAACCATCAAAGTTCCTGATGCAACGCCTGAGATCATTGGTGCATATGCGCTTACTGATGAGCAGGCGCTATTGGCGAAGGTGCGCTACAACCGACTTGTCGATGTCTTCTTGGGCGTTACAGCGTTCTCTTTGCAAAACCATTTGCGGACAACTGTAAAGGAGATCGGCCAAATTGAAATTGACGAAATTTACGTTGGAATTGATCGCCACGGCCGCCAGTTTGTCGTGCCCGTCCAAGCAAAGGGCGGTAGCGACAAGCACGGCGTAGTCCAAACACAACAAGACGTTCGTTGCTGTGCAGAAAAATTCCCGAATCTTATTTGCCGTGCAGTATCGGCCCAGTTTATGAGTAATGACCGTATTGCTATGTTCGAGCTCACGGTACAAGACGGTGCGATACGCGTTGTAGATGAAAAGCATTATCAACTGGTGCCGGCGAGTTCGATCAGCGAGCGTGATTTGAAGTTTTACGCGCAGCAAGTTAAATAAAGCACTCAAACTTGGTATAGCCGCCCGAGGGACGACGGAGCGTGCTCCGTCGTCGTGGCGAACATATTGTTCGCGATGCTAAAGCCTCAGTTTTTCTTTAATTGCAGCCGTAAATTGGCGTGCGGCATGTAAATTTTCCGGTTGGGCTAACCACACTGTCACGGCACAGCGATAGAGTGCAGCGATGTCTGTCCGCTCGTCTAAATTCCGTTTGATATCTAAAAAGTAATCTTTGGCGTCAGCCTGAGCACAATGCGCCAAGGCAACCTGTATTGCCCCTCTCACCTCGTCCGGAAAGAGCGCTGTATACATCTCCGGAGCCGCTTTAACAGCATCAGCGAGATCGTGCGCCGGATCGTTGTTGCCAGGTAGAAAGAGATGGGACGGTCCCGGGCCCTTCGCAGCCTGTTGATCGCCATCGTAGACTCCAATAAGCGCAATGTTCGACAGTCCAAGCGGCTTGCGCTTGAGTATTTCGTCTATATCACCAAAGCCGCTTACCCAACCGACTTCTAGTTTTTCAAACAGCACTTCGTCTTGAACACGAAGCATGCCACCGATCATCGCAGCGGCACTACGGTCCTCAGCGATAACCAAGGCCGCGCGCGCAGAGACTATTCTGAGTGTTTCGTACAAAACGCTTCGCAACGGATTAGGCGTACAAATGAACTGACCGCCATTTCGCGCAAGCAACGTTACATTAGCTCGTGGTAGGCGCGACATCGTGTGTGAGGAATGTGTTGAAACTACGACCGTTAACCTCTTTTCAATCGAGCAGGCCGCAACATAATTCATCAGCGCGACCTGCGCCCGAGGCGGCAAGTGCGATTCGGGTTCCTCTAGTAAAACAATACTATCTTCTCGAACTCGTTCCAATGCCCAAATGATGTGATTTACACAAAGCTCACCGAGGCCCATGTCCTCTGAACAATATGCTGATCGACCTGAAACCACTCTGAAATATGGGAATGCCGGTTCATCTGCATAATCTTCGACCTCGTAAACCAGCGCAGAGGTATAACCACGACCGGTTATCTCGCTGCGCAAGCGCAATAGCTCCGCGCCATCTTCGGCGTTTGGCGTGCCTTCCAGCGCGGTGGGGAAGTCATTATCGCGCTCAACAAGGAAGCGAACTCTTTGAGCAGCCCGCGCGGCATCCAAATAAATAACTTGAGGCTTGCCGTCCTCGCCAAGTCCTAAGGCGGCTAACTCTGCGGGTTCAGCAATTTCGCGGCGGCCGGCGGGGGTCTCTCCAGTCGCGAGATAAGAGATGGTTACTTGTGCGGCAACGGGTTTGGCTGCATCTTGTGGTCGGAGAACAACGCCGTCCGCTGCCGCTTGTCTCGCAACTAATGCGGCATATAGTGTCTTCAGCAGCGTAGTCTTCCCTGCTCCATTCTCACCACAAATGGCGGTCATTGGCGAGTCGAATCCCACGGTTACATCGCCAATGCCTCTCACATTGGTGGTGGTAAGGCTCCGAAGCGCCAGCGATCCTGCGTTGCGCTTAATTGCGGCAGTCCATACATCTCCGGCTCGAGCCTGTCTCATCGAACGTGCTCCCATCGGAAGCAAACTCAATCAATGTGCGCTCAATTGAACGACTCCTGCTATCCATCGACTCCCAAAGGCGCTGCCTCAATCGTCGAACTGGGTCTCGCAGCTCTTCAGCGTCGAAGCTATTTTGACAAGCGTACGCGCCCCATAGCGAAAGATCCCGCAGAAGCACGGAGCTCACGTCTGCAACTCGCGACTTTACGCGGTCGTTATAGACGGCGTACAAGTCGCAACGAATTTGATTCTCGATCGGTCCGGTGACTACGCCTAAACCGTACAGAAGTCGCTCAGACTCAAATTCACTAAAAAATGCGGCCCACGTTGATGCGCTCGCCCCACCATTGACAACCGGCGCTCGGCAAAGGAAGACGAGCCATGAAAATAAACTCGCTTTGTTGAGACCAAATGGCTGCGCCAATTCCGAGCGTACGTTTGACATTAACTCAATGGCTTCCCCGCAGGTCCGAACGGCCGACTCACTGAAGGGTTCGCCAGAGCGATATCGGTCAGCCAATAACGTAGCCCCAGTTTTTGTACCAAGCCCGCTCTCGAGGGCCACGCACACACGCGAAAGTGTGTCGTCATATGCCATACGAGCATTTGAAAAACCTAGGAATCCTGAGTCAAGATTCCGTTTTTCCATCAGATCCGCTAACTCCTTAATCTGCTCACGTGGCTTACCAAAAAAGGAATTTCTCTGCTCTGCAGCGGTTAGCGCAGTCGGCTGGTTTAGCCGATAGAATAGTTCGCTAGGCTCCGAGGGCTTGTAATCAACAATGTTGAAAATACGAATTGGGAAACTGGTCACCTTCCGTCGCCATTCCTCGGGTAGCTCGGAAAATCTCAAACCGTTTAGCTCAACGATCCGGTCGTCGAGTGGTTCTGCTTTCCCGTTGACAGTTAGGCGATCACTGAGAAAATCCCGGACCGCTGAAAGCCTTTGCTGGCCATCTAGGACCACGTCCTTGGCGCCGCCTTGCCCTTTAATAATGTGGATTGGTGGTACGTGCCAATCACGAAGAATGCTGTCGATTAGCTTGCGCTTCTTTGCGTCACTCCAAACCTCGCCGCGTTGGAAGTTTGGCTGTAGGTCGAGATCGCCCCGGGTGATTCGATTGACAATCGTTTCAACATCCGGGTCCGATGGAATCAGGCGCATTATTGGTCTCTCCGCTTTTTGGAGCTTTACGTGCAGGTTGCCGACGTCGCCGGCAAAGCTGTACCTCTAAAGTAGAGCTTATTATAAACCGTTAAAAATTGAATCCGGCGTGTCAGCGCGAGTTCTGGACCGCTTGCCACTCAGGAATTCTCTGGCAGCTAGGTTTGGCTAACTCGCGTTGACACCACATTAGCTGTCTCACAAAGGCGTAATGATCAGCCTTCCTCTTTGCACCTCCACTTTTATCTGTCTACTAATCTCAAACCCTGCCTCTTCCAACCACCGGCCAGAAAGTCGAATCCAAGGCGCCGGTGGCAGGTCTTCATAAGTATGAGCCGCCGCGAATATTTTCATCGGCCGTGGGCGTCTTTGTGACGAAATGGTCAAGACCCGTTGGGTAACGGGCGCACCTGCTTTATGATTGGCGTCAGCCATGATCAACTCCTTGTCTGAGTTGGTTTTGGTCAGCGGGTCGTGTGGGTGGCAGCCCATGCGTCCCGCGCTTCATCTCCTTCCTCGTCGTCCTTGATGCTTGGCTCGGCGCTTTCGCATCCTCTTCTATCTTCTAACGGGCCAATCGCTCAGTTGTGCGCGATAACACGTAATGCACTGTGACTGTTGCTTATGTCATTAGGCATCCGATGTATTTTCTATCATTGTCGTGGGTTGTGCAACAGGCCACAACGTTCGATGAACATCAAAAGAGTTCGCACATTTCTTTCCTACATTTTTGACGGACACACACTGACAGGCGTTCATGAGAACGATATTCGTGCGGCGAATAGTCAGCGCATTCACTGCATATTCTGCGGTGAATGACCAGCGCTTGCGGCTACGGCTTCTGACAACCACTACATGAACAGCAGAAATAGAAGCTATATCTGACAAGCCCCTGACAGGCCCACTTAGCGCTACGACCAGCTTGCCTAATCGGCACGCTGGTCGACGTCTCCCACGCAGTTTGCTTGTTCAACCTGCAGCACGGTTTTTCAGGATGGTGGGAATCCCTGCATGAGCAGTCGCGTCGTTGATACCATTCATCAGGAGTGCTGCTTTAAATCCTGATAACTTCCTTCGACACAATCAGAGAAATCCGATTTTCCGAAATCGTTGCTGCCCGGCCACATCTAAGAATGACCAACAATAAATTCCCCATCCCTTTCGTTACTCTTCGTTTCGTTTACAAATAATCCGTTGTACGAACAAGCGAAAAGAAGAATGAATGCAAGGTCTTTCCGGCTGGTGTTCAGCCGGCTTCGCGGAATGCTGGTTGCAGTCGGAGAGACCGTTACGGCAGACGGCAAGGCAACCGGGGGAGAAACAGCGCGCATTGCCCCGACCACCTCACCGGAAGGTTGGCGCGCTGTCCGGTCCACACTGCGCCCACTAGCATTTGCCCTGCTGCTGCCCACCCACACAATGTCCGCGCACGCGCAGGTCATGCCAGAAGGTCCGCATGCCCCTTCCGTCATCACGACACAAAACGGCCTACCCCAGGTAAACATCCAAGCCCCCTCCCCAGCCGGCGTATCAACAAACACCTACACCCAGTTCGACGTACAAAACCCCGGCGTCATCCTCAACAACTCACCGACGATCGTGCAGACGCAGCAGGCGGGCCTGATCAACGGCAACCCGAACCTCGGCCCAGGCCAATCCGCGCGGATCATCATCAACCAGGTCAACAGTCACGCCGCGAGCCAGATCAACGGCCACGTGGAGGTTGCGGGGCCACGCGCCGAGGTCGTGATCGCGAACGGCAGCGGCATTTCCGTCAATGGTGGTGGCTTCATCAACACCTCGCGCGCGATCCTCACCACAGGCACACCGAACCTTGCGCCGGATGGCTCGCTCGCTGGCTTCAACGTGACCGGCGGCAACATCACCGTCCAGGGCGCAGGATTCAACGCGTCCGACGTGGACCAGGTCGACCTGATATCGCGAGCCGTGCAGGCCAATGCGGCGATTTACGCGAAGGACCTGAACGTCATCACCGGCGTGAACAGCGTCGATCACGGCACGCTGAACGCAACGCCGATTGCAGGCAATGGCCCGGCGCCCGGTGTATCGATCGACGTGAGCCACCTGGGCGGCATGTACGCCAATCGCATCGTGCTCGTCGGAACCGGGCACGGCGTCGGTGTTTCGAATCAGGGTGTGCTCGCGGCGCAGGCGGGCGACCTCATCCTGACCACGCAGGGAAAACTCGTCCTCGCGGGGCAGACCAACGCGAGCGGCAGCCTGAGCGCATCGGCGCGCGATGGCATCGACAACAGCGGCACCACCTGGAGCCAGCAGTCGGTGTCGCTGGGCACGGCGGCCGACCTCACGAACAGCGGCACGCTCGCCGCGCAGCAGGACCTGAACGCCAGTGCCGGTTCGGTGAACTCCACCGGCACGCTCGGCGCCGGGATCAGTAGCGACGGCTCGATCACCCGGTCGGGCAACCTGGGCGTGTCGGCCACCGGCAGCCTGTCGGCAACGGGCCGCAATGCGGCGGGCGGCGATGCGTCGCTTTCGGGTGCATCGATGAACCTCGCCGGCAGCCGGACCTCGGCAAACGGCAACCTTGCGCTCGCAGCCAGCAGCGGCGACCTGAACCTGTCCGGCGCGACCACCACGGCCGGCGGCGCGCTGTCGGCAACCGCACAGGGGACGTTGACGAACGACGGTGGCGCCCTGTCCTCGCATGGCCCGCAAAAGATTGCCGCCGGGGCCGTCTCCAACGCCGGCGGGCAGATCGTGTCCGACGCAACGCTCGATATCAACGTACGCGGCGCGCTCGACAACCTGCAAGGCGTGATGCAGGCCGCCGGGCGCGAAAGCATCGCCGCCGCTTCGCTCGAGAACGCTGGCGGCCAGATCGCATCGCTGAACGGCGACGGCCTGAGCGTCAGCGTCTCGGGCGTGCTCAACAATGGCGCCCATGGCGTGCTCGGCGGCAACGGCGACGTGACGATGCAGGCCGGGCAGCTCGTCAATGCGGGTTCACTGAGCGCCGCCGGCAACCTCACTGCGGCTGTCGTCCAGTCGATCGTCAACAGCGGCCGGATCGCAGCGACTGGCAACAGCACGCTGTCGGCGGGCACCACGCTCGCCAATAGCGGTTCGATCACGGCCGGCCGGACCGCCACGGCGAGCGCCGCGACGCTCGACAACCGTGCCGGCGAGCTGGCCGCGACCCGGGTCGCGCTGTCGGGCACGAACCTGATCAACCGGAGCGGCTCGATCACGCAGGTGGGCCCGGGCGCGATGCAGGTGGCCGTCTCCGGCACGCTGGACAACTCGAACGGCACGCTGCAGACCAACAGCACGGATCTGACGCTGGCCCCTGCGACCCTGATCAACGACGGCGGCACGATCCTGCATGCGGGCACCGGCACCTTCACGCTCGCGCCGGGCAACGGCAGCGGGTTCCTGTCGAATGTCGACGGCAGCGTCATCGGCAACGGCGAACTGGTGCTGTCGGCCGGCAGCGTGGACAGCACCGGCGGCCTGATCGCAGCGCAAAAGCGCTTGGCGGCAGCGATTGCCGGCGTGTTCGACAACACGCGGGGCCAGTTTTACTCGGCTTCGTCGCTCGCGTTGCAGGGCGCGGGCGCGCTCGTCAACGCCGGCGGCTGGATCAACGCAGGCCGGAATGGCAGCACCAGCACGCTCGATCTCGGCGTGCCGTCGCTCGACAATGCCGACGGGCGCATCAGCAATACCGGCACGGGCGCCATGACGGTCACCGCCGGCACGATCGTGAACAGCCACGCCGGCGGCGTCGCGGGCATGGGCACGATCACCGGCAACGGCGACACGACGCTCACGGCCGGCACGCTCGTCAACACGCAGGGCGCGCAGCTAAGCGGCGCGAACCTGGCGATCCGCACGGATACGCTGGCCAACGACGGCGGGCAGATCGGCAATGTCGCGGGTGTCGAGGGCGACATCGCCATCTCGGCCGGCACGGTGTCCAATGCGAATGGCCAGATCGGCTCGACGCGCGACCTCACCGTGTCGGCCGGCACGCTGTCGGGCGGTGGCGCGCACAGCGCGGCCCGTGACCTGACGCTGAACCTTGAGGGCGATTTCAGCGCGACGTCGGCCTGGCAATTCAGCGCGGGCAACAGCCTGACCTTTACGCTGCCGGGCACGTTCAGCAACAGCGGCGACCTGCTCGGCCTGAACCGCTTCTTCATCGACGCGGGCGACATCGTCAACAGCGGCACGCTGGCGGCGGGCGGCCTGCTCGCCACGCGCTCGGCCACGCTGACGAACACCGGCGCGATGGTGGGCGGCAGCGTGTCGCTGGCCGCCACCTCGACGCTGTCAAACCTTGGCCCGACCGCGCTGATCGGTGCAACGGACAGCAATGGCACGCTGGAGCTGCTCGCCCCGGACATCGGCAACCGCGACGACACCACGGCAACGGACACGCAGGCACAGACGGCGATCTACGGTCTGGGCAAGGTCGTGCTCGCAGGCGGCAAGGATGCGAACGGCAATTACGTCAATGCCGGTGTGATCCGCAACCAGTCGGCACTGATCGGGTCCGCAGGCGACATGCTGCTGGCCGCCGACCTCGTGACGAACACGCGCCGCGTGACGACGACCGGCTACACGACCGATGTCGATCCGGCGCTGCTCGAGAGCCTCGGCATCAGCCTGTCCGGCTGCGCCGCCATCTACATGGCTGCTTGCAGCGGTCAGAATGTCGGCTGGGTCACAGCGGGTGACCCCACGCTCATCGGCGGGGCGTACATCGAGCCCCCGCACGGCGGCCAGTGGAACAGCGGGTATCAGTACACCACCTACACGGGCGTGGCGGAGGCGAATACCGTCACGTCGATCAGCCCACAGGCGCAGATCGTCGCCGGCGGCAACCTGTCGGCCTCGTCGGTGGGACTGTTCCAGAACTACTGGAGTGCGGTGGCGGCGGCCGGCGACATTGCGTTGCCCGCGACGCTGGACCAGAACAGCTGGCAGGGCCAGACGGCACCGCAGTTGAAGGTCACGTATTCGGGCCAGTATCACTACAACAACTACGACAACAGCGAACACGACTGGCAACTGCCGTTCGGCGATGCCCCGTTTGTCGGCTCCCGTCCGGGTGGCTATACGCAGAAGGCGCCGGCCGATATCCGCTACTACGCGCTGCCCGGCTATGAATCGAGTTTCGTGGCGGGCGGCACGCTGGGTGGCACGGGCGTGAACATCGACAACGCCGCGGGCAATGCCTCGCTGCCACCGCTCGGGCTGCTGCCGGGCCAGGGACTGTCGGGGCCGTCGTCCCGCGATCCTGTTACCGGCGCTTCCGGGCCGGTCGATCCGGTGATCGGACGTGCGACGGCCGGGAACGTGCTGAACAACCTGACGGTGCCGCAGGGCGGGTTGTTCCGGCCCAATGCCGCGCCAGGCGCGACGTACCTGATCGAGACAAATCCCGCGTTCACGAATGCGCGCAGTTTCCTGTCGAGCGGCTACTACTTGCAGCAGTTGGGCTTCAATCCGCAGACCACCGCAAAGCGTCTCGGCGACGGGTTCTATGAGCAACAGCTCGTGCGCAACCAGATCACGGCGCTCACCGGCAAGGCATTGCTCGGGCCGTACACGGATCTTGAGACGATGTATGAGGCGCTGCTCGCGTCGGGCGCCGCGCAGGCAAAGTCGCTCGATCTGCCGCTGGGTATCGGCCTGTCGGCGGAACAGGTGGCGCAGCTGACCGGCAACGTGATCATTATGGAGACGCGCATCGTCGATGGCCAGGCGGTGCTCGTGCCGGTCGTCTATCTCGCGCAGGCGAGCCGGCAGAACCTGGCTAACTTGGGTAATGGCCCGATGATCGCGGCCACCGACATCGATATCAGGAATGCGCAGTCGTTCGTCAACAGCGGCACGGTGAGAGCATCGAACAACTTCTCGTTCGACGGGCAGTCGATTGACAGCCGCTTCGGCGCGCTGCAGAGCGGCGCGAACATGGCGCTGAAGACAGCCGGCGACGTCGACCTGACGTCCGCGTCGGTGAAGACCGGGAGCCTGCAGTTGCAGACCGGCGGCGACCTGATTCTCGACACGGCGGTGACGACCCGCACGCAGGTGAGCGACAGCGGCGCAACGCGCACCACGACGACGCTCGGGCCGCAGGCGCAGATCGACGTGGCCGGCGACGCGGCGATCGTGACGGGCGGCAACTTCGAGCAGAACGCTGGGGCGCTGTCGGTGGGCGGCAACCTTGGGATGCTGGTTGGCGGCGACTGGACGCTCGGTGCGCAGACCACCGGCGAGCACAAGGTGGTCGAGCGGGCGAACGGCGTGTCGGACACGGACCTCAACCGGACGACCGGCAGCGCCGTGAAGGTGGGCGGTGTGTCGGCCATCGCGGTGGGCGGCGACCTGAGTGCGCGCGGGGCGCAGATCGAGCTGGGCGGCGGCGGGACAGTGGTGGTGAATGGAGACGTGTCGCTGCTTACGGCCAGTGCCACCTCGACGGTGAACAGCAGCAGTTCGGGTAAGGACAACGGCCATAGCTACGCGGAAACGCTGCACCGGAAAGACGAAACGCTGACGGGGACGACGCTGACCGGCGGCGACAACCTTGCGGTCGTGTCGGGTGGGAACATCAATGTGATGGGCAGCACGGTGAGTCTCGACAGGGGGAATCTGACGCTGGCTGCGGTGGGTGAGGTGAATGTCGGTGCGGCAACGGAAACGCATGAGCTGAACGCGCACGAAACGCATAGCCACCGCGGTGTGGCAAGCGGCACGCAGGTCGCGAGCGGTATCGACCAGAGTGCGACGTATAGCTACGGCAGCACGGTGTCGGCCGATGGTGTCACGGTTGCGAGCAGCCGGGATATCAATGTGGTGGGCAGCAATATCGTCGCCACTAACGACGTGCTGTTGAAGGCTGCGCGCGATGTGAACGTCACGACCTCGCGGGATAGCGTGGATACGGCGACGTACTACGACAAGAAGGAAACGGGGCTGTTGTCGAACGGCGGCTTGTCGGTCTCGGTGGGCTCGCGCTCGCAGTCGGATCAGCAGCAGTCGGGTCAGGTGACGAACAACGGCAGTATGGTCGGTTCGCTCGACGGCAACGTGACGCTCATCTCCGGCAATGACGTGCATGCAAAGGGCAGCATCCTGCATGCGGCCAACGACCTGACGCTGGCGGGCAAAACCGTGACGGTCGACGCGGCTCACGATGCGGCGAGCTTTTCGGAGCAGCAGCAGTTCCGGCAGGCGGGTGTGACGGTCGGCTTGACCAGCCCGGTTGTCTCGGCGGTGCAGACGGGACGACAGATGGCGAGCGCGACCCAGCACGTCGGCGGCGATGCGCGCCTCACCGCGCTCGCGGCGGCTACCACGGGGCTTGCTGCGAAGAATGCGTACGACGTGGTGGGCGGCGATCCGGTGAAGGCCGCGACGAGTGTTGGCGTCAACGTGTCGGTGGGTGCGAGCAAGAGCGACAGCCAGTTGCGGATGCAGTCCAGTGTGGCCGTGGGCAGTTCATTGTCGGCAGGCCGCAACGTGACGATTGCGGCGTCGGGCGCTGGCACTGACAGCAACATCAACGTGATCGGCAGCGACGTTTCGGCTGGCAACAACGTCCGGCTTGCCGCCGATGGCAACGTGAATCTGCAGGCGGCGCAGAACATCAGCAGCCAGCACTCGGAGAACAGCGGCGTCAGTGCAGGGCTCGGTGTCTCGATTGGTGTGGGATCGCAGAACGGGATAGCGTTCACCGCCAGTGCGGCGGGCAATCGCGGTCACGGGGACGGCGACTCGACGTCGTGGACGAACACGCATGTTACGGCCGGCAATGGGCTCACGATCGTGTCGGGCGGGGATACGAACCTGAAAGGCGCGGTGGTTTCTGGCCAGCAGGTGGTTGCGAACGTGGGCGGGAATCTCAACATCGAGAGCCTGCAGGATACCGACCACTACGACTCGAAACAGCAGGGTGCGGGCCTGGGCGTCAACGTGTGCACGACACCGCTGTGCAAGTCGAGTGTATCGGCGAGCGTCAGTCAGGCGAAGATGAACAGCGACTACGCGGGCGTGGCGGAGCAGTCGGGCATTCAGGCGGGCGATGGCGGGTTCCAGGTCGATGTGAAGGGCAACACGGACCTGAAGGGCGGGGTGATTGCGAGCAGCGACCAGGCGGTGGCCGACGGCGTGAACAGCCTGACGACCGGCACGCTGACGTACAGCGACATCCACAACCACGCGTCGTATGACGCGTCGCAGGTCGCGCTCTCGGGTGGCTACGGCGGCGACATCGGCAAGAGCCAGAAAGGCACGGCCGACAACGTGAATCCGGTGCCGGGCACGACGCTGCCGAAGGGCGACGGCGGACTCGCCGTTGCGCCGCCTGTGGCGCTGGGTGCATCGGGCGATGCCAGCTCGACGACGCGAAGCGGGATCAGCGGCGGCACTATCACCATCACCGATGAGGCGAAGCAGCAGCAACTGACCGGGCAGAGCGCGGCCAAAGTGGTGGCAGGAATCAACCGGGATACGTCGGATACGGCGGGCGTGCTCGCGCCAATCTTTGACAAGGAGAAGATTCAGGCGGGCTTTGATATCACCAGCCAGTTCGTCAACGAGGCCGGGACATTCGTGGCGAATCGCGCCGAGGAAGCGGACGCCGCGAAGAAGGCCGCGAACGATCCGAACCTGACGCCGGAGCAGCGTGCGGCCGCGCAAGCGAAGGCAGACGACCTGGCGAAATGGGGGCCGGGCGGGAGCTATCGCCAGGTGCTAACGGCGTTGACGGTTGCGGCGGGCGGCAACGTGACGGGAGGCATGGGGCAGTTTGCGCAGAGCGCGACGGTAGCGTACCTGCAGGAGCTGGGTGCGGGCCAGGTCAAGCAGATTGCGGACAGACTCGGTAGTGAAGAGGCACGCGCGGCGCTGCATGCGATTGTGGGGTGCGCGGGCGCGGCGGCGGGTAGCCAGAGTTGCGGCGCGGGGGCGATGGGCGCGGCGGCCAGTTCCGTGCTGGGTAGTTTGCTGAAACCAGCGGAGGGCTTGTCGGCAACGGAACGCGAGGCGCGTGACAATCTGGTGGCAAGCTTGGTGGCGGGCATTGCGGCGGCGTCGGGACTGAACGTGGCAACGGCTGCGGGTGCTGCGCGCATCGAGGTGGAGAATAATCAGGTAGCGGCACCGATGGCCCCTGTTCCCGGCTGGCTTGCTGGATTCAAGCTACCGGGGTACACGGGGGAGAGCCGTGGCAAGGGCGACGGCGTAATTGCTGACAACGCGACAGAGCTTGATCCGACAATCAAGCCAAGTGGATCGTTGATCTATCCGATGCCAAGCCCCGGTAAGGTGAGCGACTGGATCACGGCGATCATTCCGGATCATGTCAAGGGGCTGGTTGACTATATTACGACGGCGGCTGGTGGTAACGGCGATGGCAGTACGAGCAGTGATACACCAGCAATTGATGCCGGGAAGCAGGGCAAGCACCAGCCGGATCACAACAACTTTATTCTTGGCCGAAGCGAGTTGACATACCCTGATCCCCAAAAGCTTGTGGACAACTATGCTGGAAGTGGACAGCCCGCGAATAATGTTGCGCTTGGTCAGCCAGGCTATCGGGAGCGTGTGAACTTCGGAACAGTTATCGGGGACTATGTCGATCCGGTCACGGGCGAAAAGACGCCGACAACGAACGGTATCATTCACTACAGTAAGGATGGAGTCCACATTGTTCCTGGGAGACCCTAATGAATAAGGAGTTTCGGATTCGCCTGTTGCTAGCGTTGCAAGCATCCCTTCTCGGATACATTAGTGCGAATATCCGCGCTGTGAGTTGTGGTGTTGCCGGAGAAAATATAACGGTGCAAGTGGTGTTTGATGGGCCGATAGCCGACGAGGATAAGGTGGCGATGGACGAAGTGGGATCTGAACTGGCATCGCACTTTGAGCAGGAGCTGGTCGATATGCAATGCATCCGGATTGACGCACCACAGCCGTTTCGTGATAGCACGTTAGAACTGCGTGCTTACCAAAGAAGGGAATGATCTGGAGGAGTGACCTACGTATGCAACCCCGGCCTTGGCTTGGGTTGTTGTGGAGAATAATCAGGTAGCCGCAACGATGGCCTCTGTTCCCGGCTGGCTTGCTGGATTCAAGCTGCCTGGATTCAAGGGTGAAGCGACAAGCAAGGGCGACGGAATGCGGCCAGATCAAGTTGGCCTAGTTCACCCACTTGCACTCTTAGTCTTTGTAATCGGAGTACTTACGCGAATCTCCACGAACCTTTTCGGCAGGATATTTCTCCTGGTTGATATCCATTTTTTCCAGACAGGCTTGATACAGGTCGACATCAAGCTTGTCCGCGAGGCGAACGAGGTACAGCAACACATCCGCCATTTCGTGACGAATAGCGGCCTGTTTGCCTTCATCCAGCTCGCTCTTGTCTCCGGAGGTGAGCCACTGAAAAGGCTCCAGCAACTCGCTTGCCTCGACGCTCAGAGCCGTCGCCAGATTCTTTGGCGTGTGAAATTTGTCCCAGTCGCGCGCATCCGCAAACTGACGAACGAGGCCGCGCAAGCTAGCAAGATCACTTTGCATTTCAAATCTCTTGGCGTGTCGATTTCCCCCAGACGGCTGGGGGACCTAACCTGATTGGGCTTGCGGCATGGAACAGGGCATCATTTGGCTCCATGAATGAACCGCGTCGCACCTATGTCAACAACGCATGATGGTATAGGAGTGACCGTCCTATGCGTGCGCTTTTTGTCCAGCTTGAGCGATTGTGTGCGACTCTCGGCCGGCCAACAAAAAAGCAAATATTTCCTCCCAATACAAATCAACCAACAAAAACAAGAAACATTTTCCGAAATGCAAAACGCATTAATTTCACAATTAAGTCATGCCCAGATTTAACATTTAATCCCCCACATTGAATTTGCTTCCATTGAGAAATTTCTCGTAAAATCCCGCGGTAGCGCGGGGGCGCATCTGCATAAAAGAGGCGGTATGGGAGCGCAGGACATAATCGGGGCAATAAGGGGCACATTTGTCCAGAGCGGCCGGATACTGAAACTGGACACCCCGCTAGACAAGCAAGTCCTATTACCGCAGCGGGTTATCGGACGCTCACGGATTGGCCGCGACTACACGTTCACGGTCGATGCGGTCTCCACGTCCGACACCATCGAGCTCAAAAAGCTGATCGCCCAGTCCGTCACGCTGTGGATCCAGCAGTCGGACGATTCCTATCTGCCTCATCACGGTTACGTGCACACCGCACGGCGTCTCGGCTCGGACAGCGGCCTGGCCAGCTATCAGCTCACCTTTGCATCGTGGATGCACTTTCTGCGTTTTCGTAAAGACGCACGAATCTGGCAGGACAAGTCTGCCGACGAGATTCTCACCGACGTATTCAACATGCACCCGCAGGCGCAAGGTGCGTTTCGTTTCGCCTTGCAAAATCCGCTTCCCTCGCGGTCCTTTTGCGTGCAATCCGAGTACGACTGGAACTTCGTCCACCGCATCATGGAAGACGAAGGGCTGTTCGGCTTTTTCCAGCAGTCGGACGATGGCAAATCACACACGCTTGTCATCACCGACAACCTCGATTCGATGACACCCCTCAGTCCGCAGACAATCCAGTTCTACCGGGCAGGTACCAACAGCGAGACCGATGCCCTGGTGCAATGGGCCGGCACACGAACGTTGCAAAGCTCGAGCCTCACGCGAACCACGTTCGACTACAAGGACCCGACCTTCAGCAAGCAGTCCAGTTTTCCGACGATGGGAAATCAGGGCAATCTGCCCGGACAGGCGGAGGTGTACGAGTACACAGGCGCCTATACCTATGCCGACAGCCAGCGCGGCGACAGGCTGACCAAGATTCGCCTTGAGGAATGGGAATCCAGAGCGAAGCGGTTTTACGGTGCCGGCGCGGTACGCCGTATGGACGCCGGCCACTGGTTCGAACTGGAAGACCATCCCGATCATGCTGGCGGTGATGCGCAAAACCGTCAGTTCGCGGTCATGGAGACGGCATGGTCAATTGTGAATAATCTGCCGGTGACAAGCCAGAGCGCCGACTTTCCTCACAGCCTGAAAAGCGAACTCGCGGCGATCGAAGCGGCTCATCGGGATTCGAGCGCGCTAACCGTCAAGCATGCCGATGGCAGCGAGGGTTTCTTTCTGGTCGAGATCGAGGCCCAGCGGCGAACCGTGCCGTATCGCAGCCCGTTCGAGCATCACAAGCCGGAAATGCACCAGCAGACGGCAATCGTCGTCGGCCCGGGAAATCAGGAGGTCTATACCGACGAACTGAACCGGATCAAGGTTCACTTTCACTGGGACCGCCTGAATGAGGGTGACGAAAACGCGTCGTGCTGGGTACGCGTCGCGATGTCGGATACGGGCGGGGGATATGGCGGTGTGCATGTCCCCCGGGTCGGAGAAGAAGTGCTGATCGACTGGTTTGGCGGGGATTGCGACCGTCCGGTTGCTACGGCGCGGATTTACAACGGCGCAACCACGCCGAATTGGCATTCCAATGGCATCTTGTCCGGCTACAAGTCGAAGGAATATCAGGGCAGCGGTTACAACCAGATGGTGATGGACGACGCGACTGGGCAAAACCGGGTTCAACTCTATTCCACGAGCACCAATGCCCACTTGCATTTAGGTTACCTGATCGAACAGAACGACAATACGCGTGGGGCGTATCTCGGTAGTGGGTTCGATCTGAAGTCGGATGCGTACGGCGCAGTCAGAGCGGGGCAGGGGTTGTACGTGTCGACGCACCCGGCCGCTGGCGCGTCGGACCAGCCACTCGATGTACATAGCGCGAACAATCAGCTCGTGACTTCTGCAAGCGCGATCGACGCGCTCTCTCAGGCCAGCGAAGCGGGCCAGGCGGAAAGCCTGAAAGATGGTCACGAATCGCTAAAGTCATTCGCCGACGCGACACAGAACAATGTGTCGGGCGCAGCAAGCAGCGGCGGCAACACGGGTGGTGGCGGCACGGGCACAGCCAACGCGTTCAAGGAACCGGTCATGCTGTTGGCGTCGCCGGCCGGCATCGCGATCTCGACGCAGAAATCCGCGCACATCGCGGCCACCGAGCAAGTCAACTTCGTTAGCGGCCAAAGCACGCACATTGCGTCTGGTAAATCGCTGATTGCGAGTGTGTCGGAGAAGATCAGCCTGTATGTGCAGAACGCCGGAATGAAACTGTTTGCGGCGAAGGGCAAGGTTGAGGTTCAAGCGCATTCCGACAACGTCGAATTAACTGCCCAGAAGACCTTTAAGTTGCTCGCTGCGACGGAAAAGATCGAAGTCGCAGCCGCGCAGGGAATTCTCCTGACAGCCGGCGGCGGGTATATCCGCATCAAGGACGGCAACATCGAGATTCACGCGCCGGGCAAGGTCGACGTCAAGGGAAGCCAGCATTCATTCAACGGACCCACCCAAGGTAACTACCCGCTGCCGGCGCTTCCAACGGCCCACTATGACGCCGCTATGCAATACCTGTATCACGACAACGAGCCGGTGCAGGGAGCCAAGTACGTCGCGACGCTATCAGACGACAGCACGCGCGAGGGCGTGTTGGACGCGCAGGGACGAATGCATCTGGAAAACGTGCCGGCCGGCCCCGTTCAGGTCAAGCTCGGGCCGGATACGCGCAGCTACGCGCGCAAGAACCTGACTAAAAATCCGGACTTCAAGGGCGAGTCGCTTTCCGACGGCGACATCGATTCACTGATCCAGAAACACGGGGGAGCGTGATAGTGAGTTGGAGCATTGAAGATTTCAAAGAAACCTCGATGGAGGTCGGGCAATGGTGCTGGGGAACGATGCAGGGAGCGTTCAACGAAAAGCAGACCATTAGCCAGATCATTACCGATGCCGCTATCGGCATGATCCCAGTCGTCGGGGACGTGACGGCCGTACGCGATCTGCTCGCGGTCAGCATCGGTATGAGCACCGATCCGAGGAAGCGCCAGGAAGTCATGCAGTGGGTCCTGCTCGTCATCCTCGTGTTCGCGCTGATCCCGGTGGCGGGCGGTGTCATCAAGGGCGTGGGACGACTGGCTTTGCGCGTCACCGGCGACGCGGTGAAGGACGGAAAGTTGCTGGGCGAAGTCATTCAGTTTCTGAATCGCATGGGTCACGGCGATGCGGTCGAATGGCTGCGTTCGCTCAATGTGAAGCAATACCAGCAACAGATTATCGATAAGCTGAAGAACTTCTGCGAGAGCATGGATCGCGCGATCAAGAAGGTTCTCGACGCGCAGGTCGGCAAGATGCTGCCGGATCAATGGCGGCTCCAGCTTCAGACGGTCGGCGGCGGATTTGAGGGATTGTCGGAAGAGGCCGACAAGATGGTCCCCAAAGCAATGGACGAACTGGACAACAAGATTCGGGTATTGCAGAACACCGCATATGACGGTGAAAAGCGAACGATCGCGACGGGCGGCCAGCCGAAGGTCGCGCGGGAAGCGGAGGCGGATCTCGAGGAGAAGGTGCGAACGCCGAAACTTCCCGCGGGGCGCTATAGTCCCAATGACGCGCTCGTACGGGAAACCGATAACATTGCTGTGTTCAGGGCAAAATTCGGAGACTGGATCGCGAAAGGCTGGCCGGATTTGTTCCGTAAGACAGACACAATGCTGTACTTCGGAAGGGAGCAGGTTTATTCAGCCATAGCCTCATTTCATGGAGAAATTGCTGCATGGGACGCGGCCAAGCTGGCTGGTAAACAGGTGTTCCGGGTATTTGGCAGAGCAGGCAAAATTGGTACTGAGTCCGCCGCCGGCGGCATGTATTGGGGTTTAGGAAAAGCTCCAGAAACCGCCGAGGAATGGCGTGAATTGTGCGCGGTGCTCGATAAGTTCAATGCCAACGGTTTCATCGCGATCGCGCATTTACCTAACAATCTCGCCGATATCTGGCCTGAAGCGAAAGTCTGGATGGGGCAGGTCGCGGAACAATACGGTCGTGGAGGGGGAGAACGCCTCCAGTATCTGGAGGGTGGCGGTGAACAACTCTTCGGGAGTTTTGGCGAAGGGATCAACGATGCCGTGACAAAGATCGGCGATCTCATGAAGAAAGGTGAGTTGCCCGACGTACACACCGAAAATATCAAGGGTGTCGTTTTCAAGTTCTATAAAACGAACTGGAAAAACGTAGAGGAGCTATTCGGCTATGGGAAAGCGGCGGAAGATGCCAGCGCTGCGTCCACGCGAAAACTGGCCGAAGATGAAGTCCGCAACAAATGAACGCCCAAACGGTGCACAGACAATACGGTTGGAGTAATGAGCCAATACAACATGCAGGATGACGTCACGCGTCGCAAAGTTTTCTGGTTGCTTCAGCGTTTGACCAGTTGGTCTCTCTGGAACGCCAAGCACGATGCCTTCAAGGTATTCGCCGACGCCTTCGGAACGGCGATCAAGACGTGGCCGTCGAACGATCCTGAGACTCTAGAGGCGGATCATCTCAAGATCATCTACGAGATCTTGGCTTGCTACGCAAAAGGACTACCCGAACTGGCGAACGGTCGTCGTTTTGTTTGGCGCGTCGATCAACCGCTTGAACGGGTTGTTGACCGGTTCAACGAGTTGGCCCGCTATTTTTATCGCAACCCGAAATACTGGGAGCACGGCAGCCAGTTCGCTCCCTATCCGCCCAAAGTCGATGCGCTTTATCAGATGATGCGCGCATCCGAATTTCAATTGGATGATGCGCCACTCGAAATCATGACGAATCGCATGCTGGCGGCCCTAAGGACGGCGGACATCCTGTTGGACCCCGCAGCTTATGACCGCGGCTTCTACAAGCTAGACTATCCGACTTTCCCGGACGTCTTGCCCGAGGTGCCTGACTCACCCGGTCCCGTGATCCGGTCTGGTCAGACGGTTCCATGCGACGGCATTTGGGAACCTGTCACGATTGAACAGCACCGCGTGCTTGGCGTCATTCCGGTTGGCTCGGGCATGTTCGGAAACGACGGGTGTTTCAACTATCTCGTAGCCGATACTGAAGCGCCTAATCTCTCGCTCGTCGACATGGTGAAGGCTACCATCACCCCAAGACCCACGCACTGGCGCCTGCTCTGGGAAGACACGCGCTATCGGGACGGCGTCATTCCGGACGAGTCGCAATATTTCCTTCAGCCGAAGGCAAAGGAATCGTCAGCGCCCGAAGCGGTTCCGTCCGTCCGCACTGGCGACGTCTGCCCGGTATCCGGCGAGTGGCACACGGACGAATATGGCGGCAAGACCGTACAAGTTGAACAGGGTGCCTCTATGCCGGACCTGTTGGTCAAGGATAGTCTCGGTGACCTAAAGGTGTATTGGGTCACTTGGAATCTAATAAGAAGGTCTTAGTCATTCCGTCTGCACGTCCGGGGCGAGAGAGTTGGTGAACGAGAAGTCTGCAGCAAATGACACCCAGACAGGTTCTACGGACAAGTGGTAGCAATGATGAACAAAGACGACATGCAGGACGACGTCACACGTCGTAAAGTTTTCTGGCTGCTCCAGCGCCTGACCAGTTTTTCGCTCTGGGAAGCCAAGCACAATGCCTTCAAGGTATTTGCCGATGCTTACGAGACGGCGATCAAGACGTGGCCGGAGAACGATCCGGAAGCGATGGAAGCGAGTCACCTGAAAACGATCTACGAGATCCTGAATTGCTACGACAAGGGACTTGCAGAACTCGCGAAAGGCCGACGTTTCGTGTGGCGTTCGGGACAAGCCCTGTGGCAGGGAGCCATTCGATTCGGCGATCTGGATCGCTACTTCTATCGCAATCCAAACTATTGGGAGCACGGCGGTCAATTCGAGACTTACCCGCCCAAGGTCGATGCTTTATACCAGCTCATGCACCAATCGCAATTCCAGTTGGATTCCGAGCCGCTGGAGGCGTTGTCGCCCAATCCCATTACTGGGTTGGAATGGCCTAATGCACTGCTGGATCCGGAGCGTTACAAGCACGGTTTCTACGAATTCGCTTACCCAACATTTCCCGAGACTTTACCTGAGGTGCCGGATCCGACCGGTCCGGTGATCGAGTCCGGTCAGACGGTTCCGCGCGATGGAATCTGGGAGCCCGTCGTCATCGAGCAGAGCAGCGGACCCGGCGTCATCTCGATTGGAGCAAAGCTGTTGAGTAACAACGGATGCTTCAATTATCTGGTCGCGGGCGTGATTGCGCCGAACTTCTCGGATACCGACGTCGATACGTTCACCGTGACCCTCAGGCCCACGCACTGGCGTCTGCTCTGGGAAGACACACGTTATCTGGACGGCGTCATTCCGGACGAGTCGCAATATTTCCTTTAACCGAAGGCAAAGGCCAGTGAGCGACAACACGCGATAGCGATCGAAACAATAAACCAGTGCGACATGCAAGACGACATCACACGACGCAAGGTTTTCTGGCTGCTCCAGCGCCTGACCAGCGTTTCGCTGTGGGCAGCGAAGCATAGCGCTTTTAAGATATTCGCCGACGCATACGAGACAGCGATCAAGACGTGTCCGGCGAACGATCCGGAAGCGATGGACGCAGATCACCTTAAAACGATCTATGAAATCTTGGGCCTTTACGACACAGGCCTAGCCGAACTCTCGCGCGGCCACCGTTTTGTCTGGCGCAAAGGTCAGGCACTCGACCGTGTGGTCAATCGCTTCAATTATCTGGCCAGCTATTTCTATAGGGACCCGAACTACTGGGACCGTGGCGCCCAGATAGAGCCGTATCCGCCCAAGGTCGATATGCTCGCCAAGTTGATGCGCGCGTCCGAATATCAGATGGAGCATGCGCCATTGGAGGTATGGGGTACGGACGACAACGTAGCGCAATTGACGTCGCCTTCGATATTGTTGGACCACGAGAAGTACAACTACAAGCTATACGAGCTCACCTATCCGACTTTCCCCGACGTCTTGCCCCAAGTTCCCGATTTGCCCGGTCCGGTGATCCAGTCTGGCCAGAAGGTTCCGTGCGATGGCATCTGGGAACCTGTCACCATTGAGCGAAGCCGCATGCTCGGTGTCATACCATTTCACGCAAAACTATTCGGGGACAACGGGTGTTTCAATTACTTTGTGGCGGACACTGTAGCCCCTAATCTATTAAGCGTTGATCGTGCGACGTTCAATGTAACCCCTCGGCCTACACATTGGCGTCTACTGTGGGAGGACACGCGCTACACGAACGGCGTCATCCCAGACGAGTCGCTGTACTTCCTTGAAGCAAAAGACCACTTCAAAAGTGCAATCGCCTTGCGTCTCTTCTACGATTGGAGTAGATACGTTTGTCTTCAGCTAGAGAAACCCTCTCGATACACGCCGCCCCGCGCTCGACGATGGCCACTCTGAGCGGCGCTTACCCGAAGTAGCCAGAAAAACATGCCCATCTGTTAGGCCCCGATTGAATTCAAAACAACGCCATAACCCAAAGAGAAACCATGAAACGTTATCTGATTTTGAACGGTGATAAGACGACAGCCAGCGGCATCGTTCAGGCAGCGCCGACTTCGATCCAGCTAAGCGGGAAGGACGTCGCGCACGAAGGCGATGCGGTAGCCTGTCCGGCCTGCAATACAACGGGGAAAATCCAGTGCGACGGGCCGCGCCAGATCATGACGGCGCCTGACGGAAGACATGCCGCGCTCAGCGACGATTTGTGCATCTGCGGTTGCCATCCGCCTCCTCGGCTAGTGGCGTCGCAGGAGATGATGTCTACCGAAGCGTAACGCAAGCCCCTTTTGCCAGCACCGCCACCGCGCCTTTTACAAATACACAGTTAGTTTTACCGATATTCAAAACGCATTGAATATCACGGAATAATTTCCGATTTTATATGCATTTCCACTGAGACATTGCGATAATCAATTGATTTTATGTAGAATCGCGCGATAACGCGGCGGCGCGTTTTGAATAAATAGAGGCGGTATGGGAGCGCAAGACCTGATCGGTGCGATAACTGGCGGACTCGCGCAAACAGACCGCATGCTGAAACTGGACAGTCCGCTGGGCAGCAACGTCCTACTCCCGCAGCGGCTGGTGGGCCATTCCAGGCTTGGCCGTCACTACGATTTCACACTCGACGTCGTCTCCACCAATGACAGCATCGAACTGAAGAAGCTGATTGCGCAGCCGGTCACGCTGTGGATGCAGCAATCAGACCAGTCGTACACTCCGCGTCACGGTTATGTTCACACCGTCCGCCGTCTGGGTTCCGACAGCGCGTTAACCAGTTACCAGATCGCCTTCGCTTCGTGGATGCATTTTCTGCGTTTCCGCAAAGATGCACGGATCTGGCAGGATAAATCGGCCGACGAGATTCTCACCGATGTATTCAATATGCATCCGCAGGCACAAGGTGCGTTCCGGTTTGCATTGCGTAATCCGCTGCCGCAACGATCATTTTGTGCGCAGTACGAGGACGACTGGAATTTCTGTCACCGGCTGATGGAGGGCGAGGGGCTGTTCGTCTATTTCGAGCAGGCCGCCGACGGCAAGTCGCATACGCTGGTCGTCACCGACAATCTCGATACGTTGCAGCCGCTGTCACCGCAGACAGTAAACTTCTACCGGTCCGGTACCAACAGCGAAACCGACGCGTTCGTGCAATGGAGCGGCACCCGCACCCTGCAGAGCACGACCCTTACGACGCGCACGTTCGACTACAAGGCGCCATCGTCACCCGCAAACCCGAAGGGAACGACTGTTCCGACGCTGACCACGCAGGGCGACCTGCCGCAGCAGGCCGAGGTCTACGAGTACACCGGCGCCTATACGTATGCGCAGCAGGACCGCGGCGACCACCTATCGAAGGTGCGGATGGAAGAGTGGGAGTCGCGGGCGAAGCGCTTCCACGGCGTGGGCGCGGTCCGGCGCATCGACGCCGGCCGATGGTTCGAACTCGTCGACCACCCTGAGCATGGCGCCGGCAGCCAGCAGGAGCGGCAGTTTGCTGTGATCAGCGTCGAATGGATGGTGGAGAACAACCTGCCGGCCTCGAGCGGCACCACCGACTTTCCGCATAGCCTGAACGGTGCGCTGGCCGCCGCCCGCGCGCAGCATGGGGCGCTGACGGTCAAAGGTAGCGACGGCAGCGAAGGCTTCTTCATGGCCACTGTGGAGGCTCAACGCAAAGCCGTCCCGTTTCGCAGCCCGCTGGAACACCACAAGCCGGAGATGTATCTGCAGACCGCGACGGTCGTCGGCCCCGCGGACCAGGAGGTATTCACCGACCCGCTCAACCGGATCAAGGTGCAGATGCACTGGGACCGCCTGAACCCGGGCGACGAGAAGGCGTCGTGCTGGATGCGTGTGGCGCAGTCGAGCGCGGGTGGCGGATACGGCGGTGTGCATGTGCCGCGGATCGGCGAGGAAGTGCTGGTGTCGTTTGTCGACGGCGACTGTGATCGGCCGGTCGTCGTCGGACGGGTGTACAACGGTGCGAAAACGCCCAACTGGCATTCGAACGGCATCCTCTCCGGGTACAAGTCGAAGGAGTACCAGGGCAGCGGTTACAACCAGATGGTGATGGATGATGCGACCGGGCAGAATCGGGTGCAGCTCTATAGCAGCAGCACGAATGCACAGTTGCATCTGGGATATCTGATCGCACAGACCGACAACGCACGCGGCGCATATCTGGGCAGCGGGTTTGACCTGAAGTCGGATGCGTACGGCGCCATCCGGGCCGGCCAGGGGCTGTACGTCTCGACGCATCCCACCGGCGGCACGGCGAGCCAGCCGCTTGATGCGAGCAACGCGAGCAGCCAGTTGGTGAACTCGGAAAGCGCGATCGAGGCGCTGTCACAGGCGAGCGAGACACATCAGGCGGAGAGCCTGAAGGATGGGTACGACTCGTTGAAGTCGTTTACGGATGCGACAAAGAACAGCGTGTCGGGCGCAACAGGCTCAGGCGGCAACACGGCGGGCGGCGGGACCGGCAACGCGAACGCGTTCAAGGAACCGATCATGTTGTTCGCGACGCCGGCAGGCCTCGCGATGTCCACGCAAAAGTCCGTTCACATCGCAGCAACCGAGCATGTCAATGTGGTCAGCGGCCAAAGCACCCATATCGCGACGGGCAAATCCCTGCTCGCGAGTGTCGGCGAGAAAATCAGCCTGTTTGTGCAGAATGCAGGGATGAAGCTCTTCGCGGCGAAAGGCAAGGTCGAGATCCAGGCGCAGTCGGATAACCTCGAACTCACTGCTCAAAAAACCCTGAGGGTACTGTCTGCCACCGACAAGATCGATGCCGCAGCGAAGCAGGAGATCCTGCTCACATCGGGCGGTGCATACATTCGGCTCAAGGACGGCAGCATTGAAATCCACGCGCCGGGCAAGATCGACATCAAGGGTAGCCAGCATTCGTTCAGCGGACCGACAAGCCTCGACCAGACGTACAACATGGAAGGCAAGAAGGCCGATATGCGAATCCGCTATGTCGATGCGGATGGCAACGCGCCTGAAGGTGAAGCGATCAAGCTCGCGTCGGAGGACGGCACGGTGCATAACGTCGTTCTCGATGGCGAGGGCAAGGGACAACTCAGCGGCATCGATTTCGGCAAGTTCGTGGCAGACCAGGTCAAGCGAAGCGGAGAATAACAATGGGCGATCGTCCCCTGATTCAACACACTGTCTGCATCGACTTGCCCGGAGAACCAGTCGAATGTTGGGCTGAAACGGATCTCACCGTACTGCTTCGCAAGCACCGCGACGTGATATTCGATATCCAGGTGAAAAAAGGCGCTACCTACACGGTCGAAGCAACCGAGGATTGGATCTACGACGTAGCCAAGAAGAAGCGCGTCAAGCAGGGGCAGTTTCAGGACGGCCAGCGTTATCACATCTGGATCAGCCGCGATTTCAAGGGACATCTGATACTCAAGCAGAACGGCAAGGTGTATCAGAACTATTCGATGCGGATGTTCGGATTGACGAATGTCGACCCGTCGCCGAAAACCAAGCCGGAGCCGATCATCATCGCGATCGGTACGAATCAGGCCACGCATCCACCGACCAGTTCTACGTCCCCGAAGCCGACGAGCGTCTCACCGTTGTTTGCGTACCCGCAAGCGCCCGTTCCTGATTATTTGCGCAGCTCATCTCCGCTAGATCCGCTTCAGGCGAACCAGCTCTGGACATGCCCGTTGCCGATCAAACTCACGTCCGGCACCACAGTCGAGCCGATGCAGGAAGCGCATGTCTTCGAAGTCGACAAGAACTCGATTCCAAAAGAGGTCGCGGATGCATTGGCCGCGGGCGGCTCGGACGAAACGGCAATCGACACTAACAAGATCGCCACGCGTAACTGGCTCATTGGGCAACTCGCCGGTACCACCGCGTTCCTGAACGACAACAAGGAGTGGATCAAGGAACTCTGGGGAGAGACGTTCAGGTTGACGAAGGTCGTCCACAAGAACGTGGGGGAACGGACATATGTCGTTTTCTCCGGCAACCCGAGATTGCGCAAGCTGGTGACGGCGGCGAGGTACGGCGTGAAGAACGAGAAAGTGCTGACCATTGCGGGCGGCGCGGGCACGTCCGAGTCGGCCGCAGCCGCTGCCTGGGAAGGGTCGAAAGGCGCGTTCAAGAAGGCCGGCTTGATCGCGCTGATTTTTACCATTGTGCTCGATACGGCAGAATGGCTGCACGACTACGAGCAGATCGGGCCGGACGGCAAGAGAAAGAAGGACTTCGCGGACTTGCTGGCCAAGATTGGCATTGACCTGGTTAAGGCTGGTTTGAGTGCGGCCATTGCCTCCGTTGCGGTCGGCGCCATTGTGGCCGGCCTCGCGGGCACCGTCGCCTTGCCGGTCGCGGCCATCGTGGTGGGAACCATTGTTGTAGCGATCGCAGTGGGCTACGGGCTCGACTGGATCGATAAGAAAACCAACGCCACGGGGCATGTCACTTCGTGGTTTCGCTCGATCGGCGAGTCGATGAAGCACGCGGCCGAATACCTGGAAAAGTCCATGCCCAAAGACTATGATGGGTACCCGATGATGTATATGCCGTGACAGGGTATCCAACGGAAAACAAGCCTAGATGCCGAAAGCGCAATCGATGACGAAGTCCCAAGCCGAAGCGAAAGACGCGGTTTGGGAAATGACGAAGAAAGCGGCGCCAATGAGCCTGCTCTTGCCCCTACTAGGCACCGGCGTTTCATACGCGGCGTATGCGGACGATCTTTCGGTATCCGGATGGCCGTGGAAAATCGGGCTGCTGGTTACATTGGTTTGCTTCCTGGTACCGTTGGCTATCTCCAGGATGTACCGTCGCACGAACCTCGTGTGGGTATGCGGGCTTGTACTATCGATCGCGATATTTGCGGCCTATTTTTTCTTCGGCATATTCGCGTACTTCTACTACTTCGTGTTTGCGCCGATGCCGCTCGTTCTCCGATGGCCGGGGCTGCTGGGCGGCATTGCATTGACGCTTTACTGGGTTGTCATGTCGAGGCAAACGGTAATGCACACGATCACGACTACCTCGTTCGTCGGAAAGGCGTTCGATGAGAGCGAATCCGATCTTCGCTATCGAACCCAAGCCGGAATGACATTGTTCGAGCAGCTCAATAAAGAACGGTCGCCGTTTCCAAAGATCTATTCTTATATCGCCTTTGGCATTGCGCCGTTCTATCTGATACTGGGCCGGCTGTTGTCGTCGAACTTCGGGACGAACGGTGTGTTGTTCGCTTTGGCGGTGTTGGGTATGCCCGTGTCTCTTTGGTTTATCGGCTTGCTTGTCCGCATCTATCTCGTGATGGTTAGCTTGCCTAGAAAGCTGGAGAAGGAGCACGGCAAGCCCGTGTTGGTGGCCGAGTAGAGGAAGAAGGGCATTCTATGCCGCTCGATGAAGGCCGGTTCCTGCCCTACGCTCCCTCACCCGCACCAACCTCCTCCCACCGAATCCGCTCAAAAACTACCTTCAACTTCGCCCCCCGCGCCGCATTCAACATGCCCGCCTGCGCGACGCGTCCCTGCAGATGAGCACGAAAATCCGCATGCCCCTCTCGGTTTTGCGAAGCGGCGCCATAGCGGACACAATTCGTCAGAATCGCCTTGAGCGTATCGAACTCGTTTCGCGCGAGGTTCGGATGCTGGTTCACCACCACCCCAGCCAGGTGCTGCCTGGCGCCGCGTCGCATCACGCGCGTCTTACGCAACTGAATCGAGAATCCCTCTTCGAGCGCAATCGCAGCCACCCGAATCTGAAGCCGCTCAATCACACGCGCCAAATCTTCACCCCCTGAAAACGCCAGATCATCCGCATACCGCGTATAGCTCGCTCCAACCGAGCGCGCCAGCCCCTCAAGCCGCACATCAAGCCGATAAGCACACAGATTGGCGAGCGCCGGCGACGTAGGCGCGCCTTGCGGCAGATGCCGCGTCCGGTACCGCTGCCGCTCCAGCCAGTCCATCTTGTCGCGTACATCCGCAGCCAGTAAACGCGCACTAGGAACCCGATTCGTGCAAATAGCAGTGAGCGCCCGCGCGACTTCCAGCGGATACCCCAACGTCCGCATCAGTGCATGGATGCGCGGAGCATGAACGGACGCGAAAAAATCCGCCAGATCAAAGCGAACCACCACAGCCTTCCCAGCATGCGGCGCCGCATAGGACACGGTATTTCGCCCCTTGCGAAACCCATGCGCGCAATCATGCATCGGAACCCGTTCAAGCAAGCCGTGCAGAACCTTGCGCTGCAAACTGCGTAAGCGCGACTTCGGAATCTCGATCAACCGGCAGCGGCCATCGCGTTTCTCGATCGCCTTGTACGTGTAGTGATGAAGCGGCGTATCCGCACCATGCGGCATCACTCGCCACCGATCCGCAAACCAATCCAGCTCAGCATCCTCGACTTCCAGCCACGCGGCGAGATCGCCGAGCGTCGGCAACTGCGGCAACGCAACGTCACGCAACCGTGGCGGTGGCAGTTTCTGCGCCGGAGTACGCCTTAGCACGCGCACGACGAAAGGCCGCGCATCGCTACGCCAGGCAGCAACGAATCCCGCCGTCTTCGCCACCATCATCGACACTTCGTGACTCTCGACGCTATCCCAACGTGCCCCGAAGCGCCTGGCCACCCTGCGCGCCAGGCCCACCATCCAATCTGACCGGACACCTAACGAAGCGCTCATGCGCTCGACCATCGAGTCGGGTTCCGCCGGCCCTGCAAGCATGGCATCGGCGATGGCGTAGGTGATCTTTTGCAGAGGAGATAAGCGCATGGCGTGAAATGAGGCGGGCCGGCGAGTCAACACGTCTGGTGCTGCGTGAGCATATTTGCGCAACGCGCAAGCGAGGCTCATGCGACGAACTGCGGAGATGATGCTGATCCACGGGGTAGCCCCGTAGTGCCTGGAACGTTGACTGCCCGGTCCTTGGCAAGCTTGACCCGCCGTCCCGCGAGGTGACAATAGTCGAGCCCCCGACCTCTGTCAACGCTCATATCTATCGAGCATGTTCGAAATGAATGCGGAACGGTGTCATGCTTCGCAAGCAAGACTACGATGCGTTGACCCACCCTCAACCATCGGACGCCCGCCCACAGATCAAGGCCGCGCCGGTATCTCCAGATCGAGCAACGCCGAGCTAAGCGATTTCCCATGCGCATCGAGCGCGAGCGAACGCGTGACGCCGCCGCCGAGCGCATCCTTTAAAACGAAGTTCATCGCACGGATCAGCGGCAACTCATAGCGAATCACCTCGCCATGTACGACATCGCCTAGATGAGCCTTGACCCGCTCAGCCGTGACATGCAAAAGTAAGTGAGCATAATCTTGCTCGTCATAGCAGATCACCGATACGTTTAGCGTATTGCCTTTATCCCCGGTCCGCGAATGCGCGAGTTCTCGCAGTTTCATCTCAGGCCTCCACGATCTCGAAGGTGGGCTTCACAAGATCCCGCGGCAACAACACAGATTGCACCGCGACAACTTCGCGCGTGCCTTTAGTCACACCGCCGCCGCCGGCAGGGCCATTGGTATAAAGCGTTTCCACTTCATTGCCGATCCGCACAGCTTCCGCCTTAGAAACCGTCCGCCCCGCCACACGCAAGCGCACTTCATAAGGCTCCGGGGATCCACCGCCAAGCGTCGAGCCATACAGCGAATCCACGCCAATCAAATCCAGGCGCAGTTCACTCACGTCCACCCCAGTGATCGCCAGTCGCTCGCGCACGACATCCAGCGCGAGCCGTCCGCGGGCAACCGCGCCTGGGCCGCCATAAGAAATCTGTCCTTCGCCGATATAGCCATCAACATAAGCCACCGACACCTTAAGCGTCCCGGTACGCTGCGTGCCTCGTCCACCCGCAACCCACACGCGGTCCTTCGCTTCTTCCACAATCTTCACCTGGGTAAAATCGGCCACCACATCAGGCTGTAAATAGCGCTGCGGGTCGTGGATCTCATAGAGCAGTTGTTCCTTGCAGGTCGCTGCCGTCACGAAGCCTCCCGCATGTTCGACCTTGGTGATAACCACCGAGCCGTCCGCCGACACTTCGCCAATCGGAAACCCTAGCCGCGCGAGACCTGCAACGTCTTTAAAGCCCGGATCAGCGAAGTACCCGCCGGTAATCTGCCCAGCGCACTCCATCAGATGCCCAATCACAGTGGCTTGCCCAAGCCGGTCCCAATCGTCGAAGCTCCAACCGAACTCATGAATCAACGGCGCCGTGAACAGCGACGGATCGGCGGCGCGTCCGGTCAGCACGACATCCGCGCCAGCCTCCAGCGCTGCCACAATCGGCGCAGCGCCAAGATAGGCGTTCGCCGATACGATGCGCTCGTCGAAGGCGGCAACTGCGTCGCCGGATTCTTCAAAGCGGTAGTCGCCACGCCGCACGACGTCGAGCACATCGTCGCCTGTCACCGCCGCGATCTTCAAACCGCCAAGCCCAAGTGCTTTAGCGATTGAAGCAGTCTTGCGCGCCGCAGCCAACGGATTCGCCGCGCCCATATTGGAGACGATCCGCACGCCATTACGCCTCGCAACCGGCAACACTGCCTGCATGCGCGCTTCAAGCAACGGGTCATACCCGCTCTCGGGATCATGGCGTCGCGCCTGCTGCGCCAACGCAATCGTTCGCTCAGCCAGGCATTCGAACACAAGATAGTCGAGCGCGCCGTGCGTCGCCAGTTCTACCGCAGGCTCGATGCGGTCGCCCGAATAGCCGGCGCCGGCGCCGATCCGGACCACCCGCTGAGGACTCGCTGTATTCATTGCAGGTCAACTCGATCAAAGAGGAAAAATGCCCAACGCGACACAAGCGATCGTCATCACGATCGAGGCGCCGAACAGGAGGGGAAACGTGAACTTCTGATGGTCCGCGAGATCGATGCCGGTCAGCCCGCACACAAGGAAGGTCGCAGGCGTCAAAGGACTGATCGGAAAGCCGGTGGTCATCTGGCCAAGCAACGCCGCCTGGCCGATCTTCACGGCGGGAACGCCCAGTTGGCCTGCCACTTCTGCAATCACGGGCAACACGCCGAAGTAGAAAGAGTCCGGATCGAACAACAGGCTAAGCGGCATCGAAACCAGACCGAGTACCACGGGAATATGCGAGGCCATCGAGGCGGGCACGAAACCCACAGCCGTTTGCGCCATCGCCTTGAGCATGCCGCTGCCTTGCATCACGCCGGTAAACACGCCAGCAGCGAGCAGAATCCCCGCCATCATCAGCGCAGCGCGTGCATGCGCATCGATTCGCTGGCGTTGCATGTCGACATTCGGATAGTTCACGAGCAGCGCCACACACAGTCCCACCATGAAAACAAGCGCGGGCGGAACCTTCTCACCCATCGCAACCATCGAGCCCAACACGATCACGGTCAGCACGATGTTGAACCAGAAGTTACGTGGCCTGCGCAGTGCCTTCTGTTCTTCGCTGAGTTCGCGCTGCGGCATCGGCACATTACCCGCGGCTGCCGTCAGTCCGAGGCGCTTTTCTTCGCGGCGGCCGAGCCAGAACGCCATCCCGAACACAAACACGAGGCCGATGATTTGCACCGGTATCAGCGGGTTGAATAGCGCGGCAATCGGCAGATGCAGCGAAGCCGAGGCGCGGATCATCGGCCCGGTCCACGGCAGGAAATTGATGCCCGCCGCCATCGATGCCGCCGCGGCCAGCACGCGCCGGTCCATGTTCAGGCGGTCGTAGAGCGGCAGCATCGCCGGGATCGTGACGAGAAAACACACCGCGCCCGAACCATCGAGGTGGATCAGCAGCGCAAGCAGCGTCGTGCCCATGACGATGCGTGTCGGCCGGGTGCCGACAGTCCGGAGGATGCGATCGATGATCGGGTCGAGCGTGCCGGCATCGGTGATCGTGCCGAAGTAGAGAATCGCAAACACGAACATGCCGACCACGGGGGCGAGGCTCTTGAGTCCTTCGACCACGAACTTGCTGGTTTGCAGCCCGAAACCGCCAATCAGCGACGCGGCAATCGGCACGACGATCAGCGCGACCAGCGGCGACATCCGTTTGGAAAGGATCGCCGCGAGCAGGACGACGATGGTGGTCAGACCCAATAGTGGCAGCACGTGTATGTCTCCGATCTTGTCTTTTAGTACCGACAAGCGTAGGTTCCATACATAAATAGAGCAATTGAAATGATTTGATCGCAGCAATCACACTTCGTAATGGATCTGAACCTTCGCGAAATTCGCGCCTTTATCGCCGTCGCCGAAGCGGGCAGCTTTACGCGCGCCGCCGTGCGGCTGCATCTGTCCCAGCCCGCCTTGACGGTGCAGATTCGCCGGCTCGAGGAGACGTTGGGTGCGCGTCTGTTCGACCGCAACAGCCGTAACGTCGCGCTGACGCCGGTTGGCCGCGAACTGCTGCCGGTCCTGCAAAAATCGCTGCGGGAGATGGAGCATGTGCTGCTCGACGCACGCGCATTGAGCGATGGCTCGACCGGTACGGTTCGCATTGCCTGCTTGCCGTCGTTCGCCGCCAGCCTGTTGCCGGACTTCGTGCGCGAGTTCAGACGCGAGGTGCCGGGGGCGGCCTTCGACATTCGCGATGTGGTGGCAAGCGTCGTCAATCGGCTGGTGCGCAGCGAAGAGGTGGATCTGGGGCTAACGGGCGGCGAGGTGGTCGATTCTTCGCTCGAAGTGCTGCATGCCGGCGAGGACCGGCTTTGCATCGTTTGTCCAGCCGGTCACCCGCTCGCGCGCAAGCGCCGCATCACGCTGGAAAACCTTGAGGGTCATCCGCTCGTGCTGACCGCGGCGGGTACGAGTGTGCGCGCTGTCGTCGATGCCGCATTCGAACAGGCGGGCGTGGCGCCCGTCCTCACCTGCGAGCCCACCTACATGATGACCGCGGTCGCGATGGTGCGCGCAGGTTTGGGACTGACGATCCTGCCTCGCTCGTCGCGCGAGATTCTTGCCGAGTCGAGCGTGGTCGCACGCGTCATCGACGATCCCCGCTTCGTACGTCCCATTGCGCTCATCAAGAAACGAGGCAGAACCCTGCCACCGGTGACGGAAATCTTCGTGGCTGCGATTGCGCCGGCGCTGGAAGAGACGAGAACAGCCAGGAGCCGGTAGCAAGAGGCGAGTTATCCACATCCGCTTCTGGACAACTGCGGGATAAGGCCCCTAACTTCCTGTGGGCCGAACTTTGATAAGACGCCGCAGCTCCGCGACGCCTCAAAAGTTGTCCCTGGCTCAGGATGTCTGTTCACGATCCGCCCTAAGGGTTATGGAATCCCTAGGGCCTTGATCTACCAATGAAGATTGGAGTTATCCACAGAAAGCGCCCGTCTTTGTTAACTATTACTACGTATATATATGTATACAGAGAAAAACAAAGACAAGGCACGCGTTCGCTGCATTCACTCCGCGTAAAAGCCCGGCAAGCGCATGCTCGAACGCGTCCAAAGCATCAGGCCAACGGCAAACAGATTTCCGTCAGCAGATCGGACGGCGCGGTGTCTTTAGGGTTGTTCAGATACTCCTCAAAGGCAGGCGCATCCGCCGCCTCGTGCCCGGACTGCACCAGCCATTCCCCATATAGCCACTGATAAGCCGCGGCCATATCCGCATACGGTCCCTGATGGCGCAATACCGCGTACCGTCCGCCGCGCAAGGGCGTCAATGAAACCGGCGCAGCCACCTCAACCGCGCGCGGCAGCACCACGCCGGCCTTCGAGCGCAAGGCCGCCTCGGCCACTGACCCCGGATCGTCATAGTAAATTCCGATCATCCGCATCTCGGGACAAAACAGGTCTCGCGCGGCAAGCCATCCCATCAGCGCATCGAAGGCCTTGCCGATCTGCATATACGAACCGAGATGATCGACAGTCACAACCTGCATGGCCGGCACATCCCGAATCACCACTTCACGCATTGCCATTTCATCGTCTCCTGATCGCACCGGCCGAAACCGGCTATGTGTACCCTGCTTGCGATATTGCGCCGGCGGCATGCCGAACATCGCCCGAAACGTCCTCGAAAACGACTGCAAGCTGCTATACCCCGAGCGTTCGGCAATCTGCGCAATCGGCATCGAACCGTTCGCCAGATATCCCGCCGCGCGATGCAAGCGCAACCTGCGCACGGTCGCAGCCACCGTTTCGCCGTACATCGCCTGATAAATGCGGTGCCAGTGGTAGGGCGACAGACACGCAATCTCCGCGAGCCGGTCGATATCGAGCGGCTCGTCGAGGTGATCGTAAATATGGTCGAGCACGCGGTTCAAACGCGCTTCGTAGCGTGCCCGGTGACTAGGGTCGTTCATGTGGGTGGCAAACAGAGCAGGCGTTGAGCAGGAGTCAAGGTAGCATGGACGGCTTTACCAAATCCTGCGGATTTCACGAGTTCAGCTTCAGCATAATTCGAGCAATTCCGTGTCGCACTGCAACAAAATCATCCTGTCCAAGATAAAGCCGCAATATCTCTCCGCTTGACGATCTTTGCCGATTTTCGATAACACCTCGATTAATGGCTCACTACCATCGGCTCAAGCCTGACCGCTTTTGCTCCGCACCGTGCGGCGCGCAGCTCAACAAGCGGCCAATCCTGGGAGCTTCCAATGAAATCAGAGTCGAAAGGCCAGCACATCGGCAAGGTGACGCATCACGAGCTGAAGCAGACGCTCGGCACATGGCAGTTGTGGGGGATCGCAGTCGGCCTCGTCATTTCAGGCGAATACTTCGGCTGGAGCTACGGCTGGGCGAGCGCGGGCACGCTCGGTTTCGTGTTCACGGCGGTGTTTATCGCCGCGATGTACACCACTTTCATCTTTAGCTTCACGGAACTCACCACCTCGATTCCGCAAGCGGGCGGCCCGTTTGCATACGCGCGCCGCGCCTTCGGTCCGACGGGCGGCTATATCGCAGGTGCCGCGACGTTGGTTGAATTCGTGTTTGCGCCGCCGGCCATTGCGCTTGCCATCGGTGCGTATCTGCACGTCCAGTTCCCCGGGCTCGAACCGAAACACGCCGCCATGGGCGCGTATCTGGTCTTTATGGCGCTGAATATCGTCGGCGTGCAGATTGCGGCGGCTTTCGAACTGTTCGTCACCGTCCTCGCGATCTTTGAATTGCTGGTGTTTATGGGTGTGGTGTCGCCGGGCTTCCAGTGGGCCAACTTCACGAAGGGCGGCTGGGCTGGTGCGGATAGCTTCAGCATGGGCTCGTTCCACGGCATGTTCGCGGCGATTCCGTTCGCCATCTGGTTCTTCCTCGCTATCGAAGGCGTGGCGATGGCCGCCGAAGAAGCGAAAAACCCGAAGCGCTCCATTCCGATTGCCTATGTGACCGGCATCCTGACGCTCGTCGTGCTGGCGATCGGCGTGATGGTGTTCGCGGGCGCCGCCGGCGACTGGACCAAGCTCTCGAACATCAACGACCCGCTGCCGCAAGCGATGAAATACATCGTCGGCGAGCACAGCGGCTGGATGCATATGCTCGTGTGGCTTGGCCTGTTCGGCTTGATCGCATCGTTTCACGGCATCATCCTCGGTTACTCGCGGCAGATTTTCGCGCTGGCCCGGGCCGGCTATCTGCCGGAGTGGCTCTCCAAGGTTCATCCACGCTTCAAGACCCCGCATCGGGCGATTCTCGCTGGTGGCGTAATCGGCATTGCCGCGATCTACAGCGACGAGCTGATCCAGTTCGCCGGCCAGACGCTGACGGCGAACATCGTGACGATGTCCGTGTTTGGGGCTATCGTGATGTATATCGTCAGCATGTTGGCGCTGTTCAAGCTGCGCCGCTCCGAGCCGAACATGGAGCGGCCGTTCCGCGCGCCGTTGTTCCCGTTCTTTCCGGCGTTCGCGCTGGTGGCCGCGGTGATTTCGCTGGCGACGATGGTCTACTTCAACCTGCTGGTGGCGTTTGTCTTCGCGATTTTTCTGGTGCTCGGCTACGTCTACTTCCTGCTGACGCGTCACCAGCGCGAAGTCGCCCCAGCGGACGCGTTACTCGAAGAATGACGGATCAAGCCGCTGCGCGAGCAGCGGCGACGGAGTCGTAGAGATGAGCTATACGGAGATCGTCGGCAGCCGGACCTACCGGTTTGCCGATCTGAAAACGTTGATGGCGAAGGCGAGCCCGCTGCGCTCGGGCGACCAGCTCGCGGGTGTGGCGGCGGCCAGCGAGGAAGAACGCGTTGCGGCCAAGATGGCGCTCGCGCAGGTACCGCTGCGCACCTTCCTCAACGAGGCGCTGATTCCGTACGAGAGCGACGAAGTCACGCGCCTCACGATCGACGATCACTCGCCCGAGGCCTTCGCCGAAATCGCCCATCTCACGGTAGGCGATTTTCGTAACTGGCTGCTCAGCAGCGAGACGGATGCCGCGGCGCTCACGCGCATCACCGCGGGACTGACGCCGGAGATGGTCGCCTCGGTGTCGAAGCTGATGCGCAACCAGGACCTGATCGCGGCGGCGCGCAAGCGTCCGGTGATCACGCGTTTTCGCAATACGGTGGGCCTGCCAGGTCATATGTCGGTGCGCCTGCAACCGAATCATCCGACGGATGACGTCAAGGGCATTGCCGCCTCGATGCTCGACGGCCTGATGTACGGCTGCGGCGACGCGATGATCGGCATCAATCCCGCCACCGACAGCCTCGCTGCAATCACCACGCTGTTGCTGATGATCGACGACTTCCGGCAGCGCTATCAGGTGCCGACGCAATCGTGCGTGCTGACTCATGTGACCAACATGATCGCGGCCATCGAGAAGGGCGCGCCGGTCGACCTGGTGTTTCAGTCGATTGCCGGGACGGAGAAAGCGAATGCCGGCTTCGGCATTTCGCTCGCGCTGCTGCAGGAAGCGTATGAGGCCGCGTTGTCACTGAAGCGCGGCACGGTCGGCAATAACGTGATGTATTTCGAAACCGGGCAGGGCAGTGCGCTCTCGGCAAACGCGCATCATGGCGTCGACCAGCAGACCTGCGAAGTGCGAGCCTATGCGGTGGCCCGCAAGTTCAATCCGTTCCTCGTCAATACGGTGGTCGGCTTTATTGGCCCCGAGTATCTCTATGACGGCAAGCAGATCACGCGCGCCGGTCTCGAAGATCACTTCTGCGGCAAGCTGCTCGGTGTGCCAATGGGATGCGACATCTGCTATACGAATCACGCGGAAGCCGATCAGGACGATATGGACAACCTGTTGACGCTGCTCGGCGTCGCGGGCATCAACTTCATCATGGGCGTGCCGGGTGCGGACGACGTGATGTTGAACTATCAGAGCACCTCATTCCATGACGCGCTGTATGTGCGCGACGTATTGGGTCTAAGACGCGCACCCGAATTCGAAGAGTGGCTGGAGTCGATGCAGATCACCGATACGCGCGGTATCTTGCTGAACGGCGCGACACGGCAGCCTTTGCTGGAAGGCGCGCGCGAGTGGATGGGCATCGTATGAGCAAGGATTTCCTCGAGAAGAATCCATGGAGCGCATTGCGGCAATTCACCAATGCGCGCATCGCCTTGGGCCGCGCCGGCAACAGCTTGCCGACCGCGCCGCTGCTCGCCTTCAATCTCTCGCATGCGCAAGCGCGGGACGCCGTGCATCAGCCGCTCGATGTCGAGGTGCTGCACGAGCAATTACGCGCCAATGGCTTCACGACGCTCGATGTGCATAGCGCAGCGCCCGACCGGCAGCATTATTTGCGGCGTCCGGACCTCGGTCGGCGTTTGTCCGACGAGAGCCGCGCGGCGCTTGCGCAAGCGGCTATCGAGCCGCCGGAAGTGGTGTTTGTGATCGCCGACGGCTTGTCGGCATTCGCAGCATCAAAGCAGTCGATCCCGCTGTTGCAGGCTGTCTGTTCGAAGCTCGCGGACTGGAAGATTGGTCCCGTTGTGGTTGCACGGCAAGGACGGGTGGCGCTCGGCGACGAGATCGGCGAATTGCTGGGCACGAAGCTCGTGGTGATGCTGATCGGCGAGCGCCCGGGGTTGAGCTCGCCGGATAGTCTCGGCATCTATCTGACGTATGCGCCTAAAGTGGGCTGCAACGATGCGCAGCGCAATTGCATTTCGAACGTGAGACCCGAGGGGCTGAGTTATGCGGGAGCGGCGCACAAGCTGCACTATCTGCTCACGCATGCGCGCCGTCTGGGTCTGACTGGAGTGGGGCTGAAAGACGATAGCGACGCGTTGCTTGAAGCGGCGCCGCAAACGCCGGCCGTCACCGCGGCGCCAAAATAGCGCTCCCTCACGCATCCGCTCGTTCAACCGGATGCGTTTCCAGCCACGCGTTTTCATCGTCTTCAAAGAGCCGCGAGCGCGTCAGAAACCGCAATCCTGTAGGTCGCTCCAACGAAAACATCCCGCCATTGCCGGGCACCACATCAATGATCAATTGCGTGTGCTGCCAGTACTCGAATTGCGATTCGCTCATATAAAACGGCACGCTCGCAATCGTGCCGAGTTTCACGTCGGACGAGCCAACCATAAAATCGTTTACTGGAAAACACATTGGCGCGCTGCCGTCGCAACATCCTCCCGACTGATGAAACAGCACCGGCCCATGTTCGGCCTGTAGCTTTTCGATCAACTCCGCCGCTGCAGGCGTGATGATCACGCGTTCTACTTCCTTGCCTGCCATGACGACTCCTCGCTTAATGAAAGAGCGAGCCGCACCGCGCGGCCCGCTCACAAGGAACGCCTCGATCAGAAGAAGCCGAGCGGCTTCTGGCTGTAGCTGACGAGCAGGTTCTTGGTCTGCTGATAGTGGTCGAGCATCATCTTGTGATTCTCACGGCCGATGCCCGATTGCTTGTAGCCGCCGAACGCCGCGTGCGCCGGATACGCGTGATAGCAATTGGTCCATACGCGACCCGCCTGAATGCCGCGTCCCATGCGATAGGCGCGCGAGCCGTCGCGCGACCATACGCCGGCGCCGAGACCGTACAGCGTGTCATTGGCGATTTCCAGCGCTTCGTCTTCGCTCTTGAAGGTCGTCACCGACACCACCGGCCCGAAGATTTCTTCCTGGAAAATGCGCATCTTGTTGTGGCCACGGAACACGGTGGGCTTAACGTAATAGCCCTTGTTCAGCTCACCTTCGAGCGTGTTGCGCTCGCCGCCGATCAGGCACTGTGCGCCTTCCTGCTTGCCAAGATCGATATACGACAGGATCTTTTCAAGCTGTTCCTGTGAGGCTTGAGCACCGATCATCGTCTTGCTGTCGAGCGGGTGGCCTTGCGTGATGGCAGCGACGCGCTTGAGCGCGCGCTCCATGAAGCGGTCGTAAATCTTCTCGTCGATCAGCACGCGCGATGGGCAGGTACAGACTTCACCCTGATTCAGTGCGAACATCGCGAAGCCTTCGAGCGCCTTGTCGAAGTAGCTGTCGTCGTGATCCATGACGTCCGCGAAGAAAATATTCGGGCTCTTGCCGCCCAGTTCCAACGTCACCGGAATGATGTTCTGGCTTGCGTACTGCATGATCAGACGGCCGGTCGTCGTTTCACCGGTAAAGGCAATCTTCGCAATGCGCTTGTTCGACGCGAGTGGCTTGCCCGCTTCAAGACCGAAGCCGTTCACGACGTTGACCACGCCGGGCGGCAGCAGATCCTGAATCAGTTCGAGCAAGACGAGGATCGAGGCGGGTGTTTGCTCAGCCGGCTTCAGGACGACGCAATTGCCGGCGGCCAGCGCCGGCGCGAGCTTCCAGACTGCCATCAGGATCGGGAAATTCCACGGAATGATCTGGCCGACGACGCCGAGCGGTTCGTGGAAGTGGTAGGCAATCGTGTCGTCGTCGATCTCGGAGATCGAACCTTCCTGGGCGCGCACGCAGCCGGCGAAATAACGGAAGTGATCTATTGCGAGCGGGATGTCCGCGGCCATCGTTTCGCGCAACGGCTTGCCGTTGTCGATCGTTTCCGCGACGGCGATACGCTGCAGGTTCGCCTCCATGCGATCGGCGATGCGGTTGAGGATGTTGGCGCGATCGGTCGTGGAGGTCTTGCCCCATGCGGCCTTGGCGCGATGCGCGGCGTCGAGCGCGAGTTCGATATCGGCCTCGCGCGAACGCGGGATCGAGGTGAACGGTTCACCTGTGATGGGCGAGATGTTGTCGAAATACTCGCCGCCAACCGGCTTTACCCATTCACCGCCGATAAAGTTCGCATACTGCTTTTTGTACGGGAATTCGGTGGTCAGAAACTGCATCTCTGCGTGATTCATCTGTGTGCTCCTCACATGTTCGAATGGTCGGTACCCGGCGCGGTGTTCCGCTTGCCGCCTGTCGCATACGCCAGAAACGTGCCAATGCACGCGTTTGGTGAGCCGGGCTGGCCCGGTGGGCACCAACGGGGCATCGCCGCGCTCAAGCTGTTCAAGGTGTTCAGTGCGACACGTACCGATTCTGAACAGCCCACGCGCAGGGTGCTCAATAACTGAACAATCGGCGGGCGGCTCGCGGCAAACCCGGCACGGGACGCGTTCGGCATAAGACTTGCGTTCGTGTACCGGATTCGGGGCCTTGCGCGGCAGGGCTTTTTGAAGCGCTATAGTGGTTCGCTCACGGCATTCCATTCACTGCGTGAACCCGCTTTCTGGCAGATCCGGTATGACGATCGATTTTTCCTGCGCTGAACCTGCTGCCGACTCACTCGTTGCCGGCGAGGCAAGCGCGCAGGCACGGGATGCGGCGTCAGGTTTTCGCGTCCAGACCTGCGTCGCCCACGATGCCGACGAACAGGCTCGCAACCTGCACGGCTGGAGCCAAACCTACGATCAACTGACCGCCGGCCGCTTCACCGGCACGATCACGGAGCTGTTTCTCGATCACATGCAGGTGTTCTGCGAAACGACGAGCCACACTTTGCGGCAAACCTGCGAGGTCCAGTCGGACGCATACTGGTTCGGCATTCCGACGCATGCGCAGCACACCGGACGCGTCGATGCCAGCGTCATTGCGCATGATTCGCTTGCATGCCGGCCGGGCGGCGTCGAGTTCGAATTGATCACGCCGGAGGGCTTCGAGATTTTCGGCGTCGTGGTGAAGGGCGAGGTATTGCGCCGCTATGCCGCTGAGGTCGAGCAGATTGGTCTCGCTGATCATCTGCCGAATACCGAGGTCATGCCGATCGGGCTCGCGCGCAAGGAGCGCTTATGCGCATCGTTGCGGGATATCCTCGACGAAAGCGCGGCGAGCACCGCCTCGTTGTCGGCGTTTGCCCGCAACAATTTGCAGGCCTCGGTGCTTGCCTCGCTGTTCGACCTGGGTTCGCTCACCTCTGGCGAACCGATGGCGATTCCGACGCGGCCGCGCCGTCAATGGATCGTCTCGGAAGCGCGCGATTATGTGCTGGCCAATCGCGAGCGTGCGGTGAATGTGCCCGAGTTGTGCGAGCGGCTGCATGTGAGCCGGCGGACGTTGCAGTATTGCTTTCAGGATGTGCTCGGCATGGCGCCGGCCACCTACCTGCGCACGATCAGGCTTAACGGTGCGCGGCGCGACCTGTGCGACGCAGGGCGCGAAGCGCGCTCGGTTCAGGATGTGGCCGCGGCATGGGGCTTCTGGCATCTGAGCCAATTCGCCACGGACTACCGGAAATTGTTCGGTGTGCGGCCTTCGGAGACGTTGAGGGCCGCGCTTAATGGTCGTGATGGCCGCGAGGCGGCAAGCCCGGTCGCTCAGAACGGCGCATTTGCGCATGCTGGTTGTTGAGGCGCAGGCTGAAACACTGGCCGGAAAACGGAAACGGGCAGCGCAGGCTGCCCGTCTTTTGCTGCGTAGGGTTGTCGTGTGGCGTGCTAACCGAGTGCCGTCACCGGCGTTCCGCACTGCTGGCAGAACCGCGCGCCGATAGGAACCTCAGACCGGCACGCGCCACACGCGAGCGGAACCAGCGCGCTGCCGCACTGCTGACAGAAGTGGTCGCCGGGTGCACCGAATGCGCGGCACTTCGGACAGGCTGCGGTGATGGCGCTCGCCGGCAGCGGTTGACTACTTCGGTACGGCGGCAAGCTATTGCGTGAAGCATGGTGAGCGCTGCTACCGTGGTTGCTTCGTTTGCTTTCGTGATGACCGCCGCCATGACGGTCACCCAGCATTTTTTCCCAGAATCCCATGGCAATCTCCTGTCGAACAGAGTTAGCGCTTACTCTGGTTCCATACAAGGCGGTCGACCAGAGTTGGCGCTTTAGCGGTCCTACGCAAAGCCTCGCCCAGCGTAGCTAGACCGATAACCAACCCGACGCGCCACTCGATTCGCTACGGCGCGCTCACTTGCGCAGCAGTCTCAGCCCGTTGCCAACCACCAGCAGGCTGGCGCCTGCATCGGCGAAGACGGCCATCCACATCGTGCCGTAGCCCATCAGCGTGAGCGTCAGAAACACCGCCTTCACGCCAAGCGCCAGCGCAATGTTCTGCACCAGCACCGAGTGCGTCGCCTGCGAGAGCTTGATGAAGAGCGGAATCTTGCGCAGATTGTCGTCCATCAGGGCGACGTCCGCTGTTTCGATGGCGGTGTCGGTGCCCATCGCGCCCATCGCGAAGCCGATGTCGGCCCGCGCGAGCGCCGGCGCATCGTTGATGCCGTCGCCGACCATCCCGACCGTCGCGCCATTCGCCGCGAGCCCTTCCACCGCCTTGAGCTTGTCCTCCGGCAACTGGTCGCCGCGCGCCTGATCGATGCCGACCTGCTGGGCGATCGCGTCCGCCGTATGCGGGTTGTCGCCGGTCAGCATGGCGGTCTGCACGCCCAGCGTGTGCAAGTCGGCAATCGCCGCGCGGCTGCTTTCCTTCACCGTATCGGCGACCGCGAAGAGGGCCAGCACGTTGTTGGCATCCACCAGCATCACGACGGTCTTGCCCTGACGCTCGAGCGTGTCTAACCGGGCTTCGAGAGCCTGCGAGCAGCGGCCGAGTTCGTGAACGAGGCGGTGGTTGCCGAGCAGATACGACACGCCGTCGATCGTGCCGCTTACGCCGCGGCCCAGAATCGCTTCGAAGCCTTCAACCTTCGACGTCGCGATGCCGTCGGCTTTCGCCGCGCTCGCAATGGCTTGCGACACCGGATGATCCGAGCGGCCAGCCAGGCTGGCGGCGAGGTTGCGGCAACGAGCGAGGTCCAGATCCGCGCGCAGTTCGAAGTCTGTCTGCACCGGCTTGCCGTGCGTGATCGTGCCGGTTTTGTCGAGGGCGAGCCACTTCAGCTTGCGGCCCTGCTCGAGGTACGCGCCGCCCTTGATGAGGATGCCGTGGCGGGCGGCGGCGGCGAGGCCGCTGACGATCGTCACCGGGGTGGAGATCACCAGCGCACACGGACAGGCGATCACCAGCATCACCAGCGCCTTGTAGACCCAGTCGTGCCACACACCGCCGAACAGCAGCGGCGGGACCACCGCCACAGCCAACGCCACCGCGAACACGATCGGCGTGTAGACGCGGGCGAACTGATCGACGAAGCGCTGCGTCGGCGCTTTGGAGCCTTGGGCTTCTTCGACGGCGTGGATGATGCGCGCCAGCGTCGTGTTGCTGGCCGCGGCGGTCACGCGATAGTCGAAAGAGCCGGCCTGGTTGATGGTGCCGGCGAACACGGCGTCGCCCTCGGACTTGTCGACCGGCAGGCTTTCGCCGGTGATCGGCGCCTGGTTCACGCTCGAGCGGCCCGCGACGATCTCTCCGTCCAGCCCGATGCGCTCACCCGGCTTCACGCGCACGATGTTGCCCGGCGCGACCGACTTGATATCTACCGCGCTCCAGTTGCCGTTGGGCTGCTTGACCGTAGCCTGTTCGGGCGTCAGTTGCATCAAGCCCTTGATCGCGTTGCGGGCGCGGTCCAGCGATTTGGCTTCGATCAGTTCGGCAATCGTGAACAGCACCATCACCATCGCCGCTTCCGGCCATTGGCGCAGGATCAGCGCGCCGGTGACCGCGATGCTCATCAGCGCGTTGATGTTGAGGTTGCCGTTGCGGATCGCCAGCCAGCCTTTTTTGTAGGTGGTCAGGCCGCACGAGAGCACCGCGATGATCGCCAGCGCCGCCGCGAGCCAAGTGGGTGCGCCGAGCCAGCTACCCGCTTCCGAGCCCACGGCTGCCGCGCCGGCCAGCGCCAGCGGCCACCAGGGCTTGGGTGGCGTGGCGGGGACGCTGTCCAGCGGGGCGGCGGCGTCGGCCAGTTGCGGGTCGAAGTCGAGCGAGCGCAGACTTGCCAGGATCGAACCCAGTGCGTCCGGGGCGTGCACGACCGTGAGCACGCGCTGCATCAGGTTGAAGTCGAGGCTGCGCACGTAAGGCATGCGGCCCAGCTTCTTGCGGATCAGTGCCTCTTCGGTCGGGCAGTCCATCTGCATGATGCGGATCGAGGTGCGTACGTTGCCGCCGACCGTTTCCGGCCCGGAAAGCTTGGCCAGGACGGCGGGGGCGGCGGAGCAGCAGGAGTCGGCGTGATCGTGGGCGTGGTTATGGCCGCCAGCGTGGTTGTGCTCGTGAGCGTCGGCGTGGTCATGGGCATGCTCATGCTTGTGTCCATCGGCGCGGCTATGCGCGTGTCCGCATCCAGCCCCTTTACCGTCGACCTCGTCGTGATTGTGCAAATGGGCATGCTCATCCCCCTCGACGACAGTGACATCCCCATCATGATCGTGCCCGCAGCTCCCGCCGGCGTGCGCGTGGTCATCGTGTTTCGCGTGCGCATGCGGTTGTGGCTGATGACCGGCATGACCATGTTCATGGTCGTCCGTACCCTTCAGAACCCGCTCCTGGTGGGCGTGAGCACACGATTCACCGGGTTCGTGACGGTGCGTTTCGGCGTGGCTGGCGTTAGGCATGGTGGCTTCCTGGCTAGATTTGTGGTCTAGTAAACACCTTGAAGCCACTACAAGGTCAAGGCCGCAATCGGGAGGCTCCATGAAAATCGGCGAACTCGCGAAGATTGCCCACTGCACCACGGAAACCATCCGCTTCTACGAAAAAGAGGGCCTGTTGCCCGAAGCGGACCGCACCGAAGCGAATTACCGCAGCTATACGGCGCGGCACGTCGAACGCCTGCGTTTCATCCGCAACTGCCGGGCGCTCGACATGACTCACGACGAGATCCGCGCCCTGCTGCGCCTGACCGACGCCCCGGCCGACGGCTGCGGCGCGATCAACGCGCTGATCGACGAGCACATTGCGCACGTCGATACGCGGATCGATGAGCTGAAGCAACTCAAGGCGCAATTGACGACGTTGCGTGAGCAATGTCAGGTCGAACAGGCCGTCGAGGATTGCGGCATCGTCCACGGGCTGACCGACATGGAAGTGAGCGCACCCCGTTCCCGGCACACCCATCTGGGTTGAGCGGGCTTCGCCCCGGTCGAACCTGCTGCCCTGCCGCACGCGCGATGCCTGCTGCAGGGCCGAACCAATCAACGCATCGAAGTTGGAGAATCAACGTGTTCAAGTGTAGAAACCAGTCCTGCGAAGCGCAGTGGGAGCAAGCGGACGTCGTCATCAAGAACGAGGGCCAGGGGCTCCTGTTCCGTTGTCCGCTGTGCGGCGCGCGCAATTACGTCGAGCGCTTCGACGCGGACGATGGCTCGGTGGTCTACGAGCAGATCGACGGCCGTCCTTTCCTGTAAGCCCACCCGAGCCCTCGACACATGAACAGTCCCACGACCGCCGCCGCGTCCCCAGGCACCTCGTTCAGCCTGCTGCCGCTGGCGCCGGCAATGCTCACCAATCTCACGCAACTCGGCTATCTCGACATGACGCCGATCCAGGCCGCGAGCCTGCCGATCGCGTTGGCCGGGCACGATCTGATTGCCCAGGCGAAAACCGGCAGCGGCAAGACCGCGGCGTTTTCGCTCGCGTTGCTGGCGCGCCTCGACGCGCGCAACTTCGACGTGCAGGCGATGGTGCTGTGCCCGACGCGCGAACTGGCCGATCAGGTCACCCAGGAAATCCGCCGCCTCGCGCGCGCCGAACAGAACATCAAGGTGCTGACGCTGTGCGGCGGCACGCCGATGCGTCCGCAGACCGCGAGCCTCGAACAAGGCGCCCATATCGTGGTCGGCACGCCGGGCCGCATCATGGATCACCTCGAGCGCGGCAGTCTCGCGCTGGGCGCGCTGAACACGCTGGTGCTAGACGAAGCCGACCGGATGCTGGATATGGGTTTCTTCGACGATATCGCCACCGTGGTCCGTCAATGTCCGAAGGAACGCCAGACGCTGCTGTTCTCCGCCACGTATCCGGACGGCATCGTCAAACTGAGCCAGCAGTTCCTGCGCAGTCCGAAGGAAGTGAAGCTCGAGGAGCGCCACGACGACAGCAAGATCCGGCAACGCTTCTATGAAGTGACGGAAGACGGGCGGCTGCACGCAGTCGGCCTGCTGCTGAATCACTACCGTCCGGTGAGCACGCTGGCGTTTTGCAATACCAAGCAGCAGTGCCGCGATCTGCTCGACGTGCTGCGCGCGCAGGGTTTTCATGCGCTCGCGCTGCACGGCGAACTCGATCAGCGCGAGCGCGATCAGGTGCTGATCCAGTTCGCGAACCGGAGTTGCTCGGTGCTGGTGGCGACGGACGTCGCAGCGCGCGGTCTGGACATCGCGCAACTCGAAGCGGTGATCAACGTCGACGTGACGCCTGATCCCGAGGTGCACGTGCACCGGATCGGCCGCACCGGCCGTGCCGATCAGGAGGGCTGGGCGCTGAGTCTCGCCAGCATGAACGAGATGGGCCGCGTCGGCAGTCTCGAACAGGCACAGGGGCGTGAGGTCGAATGGCATCCGCTCTCCGAGCTGACTTCGACCAGCAACGAACGCCTGCTGCCGCCGATGGAAACGCTCCAGATTCTTGGCGGCCGCAAAGAAAAGATCCGCCCCGGCGACGTGCTCGGCGCACTGACCGGCGAAGCGGGTTTCGCCGGCACGCAGATCGGCAAGATCAACGTGACCGAATTCTCGACGTACGTTGCCGTCGAGCGCAGCGTCGCCCGCGACGCACTGCGCAAGCTCAGCGCCGGCAAGGTGAAGGGCAAGAAGGTCAAAGTCCGCTTGATGGACGAGTAAACGTCATGACCGGCTGCGCTCGCCCGGGCATCCGCTTCGCGCGGCGCTCCGGTTGCCATGACGTAAACGCATGCCGCGCATGACAAACAATCGATTGTGACCGAGCACTGGCTGATGCCTAATCGTCAAACCGGCTGGAGCGCAAGGGACAACGCGCTCCGCTGCTTTGCCGTTAGACGGAGACAGCCCCATGCAGAGCGCCTTGCACGCCCGCTCAAAATTGCCTGATGTAGGCACGACGATTTTTACCGTGATCGGCCAGTTGGCCGCCCAATACGAAGCGCTGAACCTCTCGCAAGGTGCGCCGAACTTCTCGCCGGATCCGCAACTGGTGGACGGCGTCGCCGCCGCCATGCGCGCCGGACATAACCAGTACGCGCCGATGGCCGGCATCGCCGCGCTGCGCGAAGCGCTTGCCAGCAAGGTCGAGACGCTCTACGGCGTGCGCTATGACCCGGCTAGCGAAGTCACCGTGATCGCCAGCGCAAGCGAGGGGCTGTATTCGACGATCAGCGCGCTTGTGCATCCAGGCGACGAGGTGATCTACTTCGAGCCTTCCTTCGACAGCTACGCGCCGATCGTGCGCCTGCAAGGCGCAACGCCCGTTCCGATCAAACTGTCGCTGACGGATTTCCGGGTGAACTGGGACGAGGTCGCCGCGGCGATCACACCGAAGACCCGCATGATCATCGTCAACACGCCGCATAACCCGACGGCGACCGTGTTCAACGACGCTGACATCGAACGCCTGAAGACCGTCACCCGTAACACCGATATCGTGGTGCTGGCCGACGAGGTCTACGAGCACGTCGTGTTCGACGGCGCGCGGCATCAGAGCATGGCGTGCCACGCAGAACTGGCGGAGCGCAGCGTGATCGTGTCGTCGTTCGGCAAGTCGTATCACGTGACCGGGTGGCGCGTCGGCTATTGCCTCGCGCCCGCCGAGCTGATGGACGAGATCCGCAAGGTCCATCAGTTCATGGTGTTTTCCGCCGATACGCCGATGCAATACGCGTTCGTCGAAGCGCTCGCGAATCCGCAAACCTATCTCGGGTTGTCCGCGTTCTATCAACACAAGCGCGATTTGCTCACGGATGCGTTGCGCGACTCGCGCTTCGAATTGCTGCCGAGCGAAGGCAGCTTCTTCATGCTCGCGCGTTTTCGCGGCTTCTCCGACGAACGCGATAGCGACTTCGTCTTGCGCCTGATTCGCGATGCCCGCGTGGCGACGATTCCCCTGTCGGCGTTCTACGCCGACGGCACGGATTCCGGTCTGATCCGGCTGAGTTTTTCGAAGGACGATGCCACGCTGATCGAAGGTGCGCGACGCCTCTGTGCGATCTGACGAGCGCCGCTGCCGGTCGCCGGCATCGCGACCTACAGACTTGATATAACGTCGAATTCAAGGTGACGAATCCATGATGAAACTGCTGAAACCCCTGTTGGCGCTGGCATGCGCGCTGGCATCCGTATCCGCGTTTGCCGCCGATACCGGCACGCTGCGTTTCGGTCTCGAAGCGCAATATCCGCCGTTCGAATCGAAAGGGCCGAACGGTGACTTGCAAGGCCTCGATATCGATATTGGCAATGCCGTCTGCACGGCGGCGCACCTGAGCTGCAAGTGGGTCGAAACCTCATTCGACGGCTTGATCCCCGCGCTCGAGGGCCGCAAGTTCGACGCGATCAACTCGGCGATGAACGCCACCGAGAAGCGCAGGCAGGCGATCGATTTCACCAATGTGATTTATCGCGTGCCGACACAGTTGGTTGCAAGGAACGGCAGCGGCCTCGAACCGACGCCGGAATCGTTGAAGGGCAAGCGCGTGGGTGTGCTGCAGGCGTCGATTCAGGAAACGTACGCGAAAGTGCACTGGGAAGCCGCGGGCGTGAACGTCGTGTCATATCAGGATCAGAACCAGATCTACGCGGACCTCGGTGCAGGGCGGCTCGACGCGACGCTCGTGCTGGCGCCTTCCGCGCAAGGCGCGTTCCTGTCGAGGCCGGATGGCAAGGACTTCTCCTTTGCCGGTCAGCCGGTTCGTGACGACAAGATCCTCGGCAGCGGGATTGCGTTCGGATTGCGCAAAGGCGACACCGCGCTGCGTGAGCAGCTCAATGCGGCGATTGCCAAAGTGCAGGCCGACGGCACGGTGAAGACGCTCGCGCAAAAATACCTGGGCAACATCGACGTCACGCCGAAGTAGGGCGTATCAGTTGTTTTGTGCGACCTGATCGGCGCTGCGAAGCGCGTTTTCGGCGTTGATCAGGCGACGCTTGAGCAAGGGCACATTGTTCACCACGCGCAGGCCGGTGCGCATTGCGCCGAGCGCCATCCGTCCGACCACCGGACGATGCAGCGCACCGCGATCGTCGAACTGCTTGCGCGATTCCGCCACCGCGTGGAAGCCATAGCGGCGCATCTCGGCCTCGTATCCTGCGACGGCGTCGTATCCCGACAGCCTGCCTCTTTGCGCATCGCCTAGTCGCGCAGCCAGCAGCGCCGCGTCGCGCAAGGCCGTATTGGCGCCGACACCGCGGCCCGGCGTCATCAGATGCACGGCATCGCCGAGGACCGTCACGTTGGTGGTCGGCCACTCCTCGACCGGCAGCGATGTGCGGACATCGACACTAAAGGCCGTGCCCGGATCGGACGCGCGAATCAGCGCGCGCAGATTGGGATGCCAGCCGTCGGTGATTTCGGTGGCGAGGGCGAGCAACGCCGGCTGTCCAAGCGATTTCGGATCGGCCGGCAGATTGCGCAATGCGCCCCAAACGCCCCACATCAGATAGTCGCGACTGTTGTCGAACAGCAGACCCGGCCAGCGCGCGAGCAGACCGGCGTCGCTGCTGCCTATGCCTTCCTTCAGGCCTCGCGCACCCCACGGGAACTCCATGACATGAATGATCCCGCCGAAGCCTTTCGGCGCGTTGATCAGCGTGATGCCGTCCAGCACTTTGGGCGGCAGCAGCGCGCGCGATGCTTCGGTCATCGGCACCTTGGCCGCGATACTGACAATGCCGGTGTTTTCGAGCCGCGCCTCCGGCAGCAACTGCCGACGTACCTTCGAGCGCGCCCCATCTGCGCCGACTAGCAGGTCGGCAGTGGCGTGCGTGCCGTCGGCGAAATGCGCGGTGACGCTGCCGTCGGCGTGTTGTTCGTAGGCGGTGAAGGTCTTGTCGAAGTGCACGTGGTCTTCCAAACCCGTGAGCAAAACCTGCCGCAACGTCATCCGGCTGACCGATTTGCCGCCGCTCAGCGCTTCGTCGTCAATCGGCACGCACAGCAACTCAGTCAGGCGCTCCGTCAGGATATTGAAGTGGCCGGGCGTGCGCGCGCAGGTGGCGAGAAAGGTGGCGAACAGGTCGGGCGGCAGACAGGCCTTCAGCGCAGCAACGCCCTGATCGTTGATGCCGACGCGGTAGCCCTGCAGGCCGTCGACACGGGTGCGGTCGCGCTCGTAGACGGCGACATTGAGGCCGGCTTGCTTCAAACCGTGCGCGAGACACAGGCCACCGGTGCCGGCGCCGATGATCATGACGTTCAAGGGTTCGCGGCTCATGCTTGGGTTTCCTTCCTGGCGGTGGGCTTGACCGGCTTGTAGGCGAATGCATCGGAGGGGAGGGTGAAGCGTTTGGCAATCTCTTCGAGCCACTCCGGGCTCCATGTCAGCGTGCCGGCCTTCAGGTCGGCGACGACGCTGCTGACCCAGTCGCGCTCCACCACGAGCTGCGCGCGCACCAGTTCGCCTTCCAGCAGGAACAGGCGCGGGACGTCGATCGAGGTGGCTTCTTCGGTGGCGGCGTCGAAGCGCGCCAGTTCGCGGTCGAGTGCGCTAATGCGGGTTTCGAGTTGCCGGCGCACATCGTCGGGCGACAGCAGCGGCAGGAACGAGAGCGCGGCCGGGAACGCCGGGAATTCGCGCGCCGGTTGCGCAAGCTGCTCGCGTAGCCAAAGCCGGGCGGTATCGCGACCGGCTTCGGTGATTTCGTAGACCGTGCGCTCGGGGAACGCGCCGTCGCGCTCGGTTTCGCGGATCGCGATCAGGTCGCCGCGCAGCAGACGGTCGATGGTCTGGTAGAGGCTGTTGCGCTGGCCGACGTTGATTACCTCGTCCTTGCCGCGCGCCTTGATGAGCTGCTGCATCCGGTAGGGATGCAGCGGCGCTTCGGTGAGCATCGCGAGAACGGCAAGGGCGAGGGGCGAGTGACGGACCATGGCTTATGACTAGTGTGGATGTATCTAGTCATAATATAACTATCGCAATTCGGCTGGCAAGCAGACGTTTCTAATCCGATTCGTTAGTCCGAGTCCGATCCGCCGGCGTTGGTCGAGCCGGCCTGGAGCAGCGCGCGTACGGTTAGATAGACCACCGGCAGGTCATCGTCGTCACGACGCCAGTCAACCGGTTCGTCAAGATCTGCTCCGGAAGAAAGACGGCTGTCGCCAAACCGGACAAACATCTCCCGGACGTGCTCCTTGTGTCTCGCCCGGAAGCCGGGGTTCTCGAACACCTGTTCGTCGATCGTTTGCAGCGTGCGCCAGGTCGGCACCCGCCCCCCGATCGGGTAAGCGCGACGACCGCTATCGAGGTAGCGCCTTGCGACGGTGACGATGACCTGCTGGAGGTCGAGCGACGCGCTCCGGAGTGCGCGTTCGAGGGCAATGGGATCGATGTCGCGGACATCCGCATCGAAGGCCGTGGCGTTGATCATGGTCTTATCTTCCTTGGAGATCGGGGCGACGCATTGCGTTAAAGGTGATGTTTCGATGGAGCCGGGCTTCGCTGGGCGAGCAACTGGCGGATCTTGGCGAGGTGGCTATCGCCGACGGTGCAGTCCTCAATGGGCCGGATGCGCTGACGCGGCATAGGCGGGCGCACGCCCAGGTAGCGGCAGACCGCGGACAGGTACGGCTTGCCGTTGCCTCCCAGATGCCGCGCAGCGGCCGCCACGCGTGCATCGCCGGCATGCTTGCACAACCAGGCAAGCGTCTCGCGGTCATCGTCGTTCAAGATGCGGATAAGCTGGTTCATGGCCTGACTCCCACTGTATGAACATACATACTGTGAATTTATACAGTATTTTGGGGAGATGCAAGTGGGGCGTGAGGTTTGCGAAGAAGAGAGGGAGAAATAAACGGACGCCGCGTTCAGATGGCGGGTTGATGCGGGGCCGTGGTTGGCAGGGCGGCGAAAGGCTGCCCGCGTGAGAAAACTAGACCTTTCCCGCTGTTCAGACCGGCTGGCCAACTGTAGAAAAATGCGTTTGCAGGTTTTTGGTGGCGGCGGACGAACTGGTCATTCGCTCATCTATCTGACGCCTGAAACCTGTCGTAAAACGTGTAAGTCGCCTCGAAACCTAGGCTACAGCCATGCGGCCTACACTGACTTGGCCTCCTGCGAGAGGCGATTTCATGGACACACTCCTCTATCGGGCCCACCGTTCCAAGTGGGCCTTTTTTTATCTTGTGACGAGAAGGAGTTGGCCTGGGCGATGAGAACTCCCTGATCGTGCTTCGTGTAGCCTTTGCTTACCGGCGAAAATTGCCGCCGAATCCACTGCCGCTTAAAGCGCTGGCGCCGAATGTGCCCGCGCCGTTAGTAGACGAACCGAAAGCACTGGAGCCGAAGCTGGTGCCGCTGTCCGAGGCGTCGATCGAGTTGGGGTCCCGGTAGTTCCTCGGCGAATGAACGGCGACGGCGGCGTCATGTACTGCGGGAACCTTCTTGTTGTTCGAGTCCGGCGAAATCAATGGCGCCCCGCGACCATATACGTAGCCCTGATCCAATTGCAGCATGACGCCGATTCCAGGATTACAGCCGGTACCTACGGCGATGCTTTCGTAGCTAAACGCCCCCGCCGTGCTGATGCCTGTTCCGACCACGCCTCCAACATGCACAGCGTCGCACTGATTCGTCGCAAACAGGACGGTGCTGCTCGGGATCGCAACATCGATGAGCTCGGCCCCGCCGACGAGCACAGTCACCAGCTTGCCTGCGGCCAAGGTTCCGTTCTGCACGTTCCCGGTCTTTATAAAGTCGACCTGCAGCGCGAAGCCGGTTAGATGGCTTGCCTCCTGCTGCAGCGGGATTTTGTAGGGCGCTAGCCGCGGGCCGTCGTCGATTCCGGCAAAACTTCCGCCGCTGGCGGTGATGCGCATGCCGACGCCGGCGATATTGGTGGGATAGACGCCTGCGAAATCGGCAACGGGTGTCCCAGCCACTGCCAATCGCACTTCGCGCGCGTTCGACTTCCCGCTACAGACAAAAGGGATATCTTGCGGCGCCGCGACGTGGGCAGACCCGAGCGTGGCGCCTAGTGGCAGGTTCGGCGATACGGAAATATTCGTTGCTGGCAACGTGAGATCAAGCGGCAGATTGGCGCTGTTGGAGACGCAATCGGCATACGCGGACTGGACGCCGCCGACGCAAATGGCGGCGAGTACGGACAGGCATCGAAAAACTTGAAAACAAAGCCGGATGTGCGCTCGCATCTCTTTCACCTGGCAGCCGCCCGAGTTCTATTCTGGGGCGATTGTACGGATATCGAGCAAGGGAGACGACGCGGGGCTGCTTACCGAATCTCACAATTCGGGGCTTTGGCGGAAGGGGCGCAAGAAAACAAAAAGGGCTACAAACTTTCGTTTGTAGCCCTTCGAATTCTTTGGTGGGGCGTGAGTGACTCGAACACTCGACCTACGGATTAAGAGTCCGCTGCTCTACCAACTGAGCTAACGCCCCCAACAGACTGCGAATTATGAAGGAGTTTTCCGTCCTTGCCAAGCCCCCTTCGCAGATTTCTTAAAAAAACTTTGCCACCCCGACCTCCCGCCCCTGCCAGCGCCTCGCCGCCCCCAAAATCACGCAATTTCTACCGTCCCGGTATCATGTCGCCACACCACGCCGCGAGAAGCCTCATGCGGCTCAACGGGGACGAACGATGGATGACAAAGCGATTGCAGAGCTGCTCGACCGCGTGCTGGCGCCGTGGGTGCGCACGCTCGCGCTGACCCCGGTGAAGGTCGACGAAGAGAGCGCCACGATGCGGCTGCCGTTTTCCGGCGAACTGCGCCACTCGGGCGGCGTGATCTGCGGCCAGGTCTTCATGGCGGCGGCCGATACGGCGATGATCGTCGCCATCTCCGCAGCGCTCGACGGCTTCAAGCCGATGACCACCGTATCGCTGAACATCAGCTTCATGCGCGCGGTACGCAAAGGCGACGTGCTGATCACAGCGCGCGTGCTGCGGATGGGCCGCAACCTGGTATTCGGCGAAGTCGAATTGTTCGACGAGGACGGCAAGATGGCGGTCCACGCCACCACCACCTACGCACTGCTCTCGTAAGCGTCGCGCGTCGCATCCCAAGGGAAAGGAACAATGTTCGATCAGGTCGTATTCGCGGGCGGCGGCAATCGCTGCTGGTGGCAGGCGGGCTTCTGGGACATCGTGCAGCCGGAACTGAAGATCCGGCCGCGCGTGATTACCGGCATCTCGGCGGGCGCAGCCACTGCGTGCATGCTCTACACGCGCGATTCCGACTGGGTTATGCGCTATTACGAAGACGCGCTGCGCCACAACACCAGGAACGCCTATTGGGGCAATCTGCTGCGCGGCGAATCGGTGTTTCCTCACTATCGGATCTACCGCAAGGCGCTGCTCGACATCTACGGCGAGAAGTTCGCGGCGCTCGCGCAGGCGCCGGAAATCCGCATCGGTGTATCGCACCTGCCGCGCTGGCTCGGCGCACGCAGTGCGGTCGCGGCGGGGCTGATCGCGTACAACATCGAAAAGTACGTGCGCAAGACGCTGCATCCCACGCTCGGCCAGACGCTTGGTTTTCATCCGGAGTTCGTGCGTGCGCAGGATTGCGCGAGCGTCGAGGATCTCGCCGACCTGATCCTGCAATCGTCCTCGACGCCGCCGTTTACGCCGGTTCTGCGGCGCAACGGCCGGCCGGTGCTCGACGGCGGGATGGTCGACAACGTGCCGGTCGGCGCGCTCGACGAAACGCCCGGCAACGTGCTCGTGATGGTCACGCGTCTCTATCCGCGTCCGCAGATGTTCGTCGTGCCGCATGGCGCGCAGCAACGGCTGTATGTGCAGCCGTCGCGCAAGGTGCCGATTTCGAGCTGGGATTACACGAGTCCGTCGCAGATGCAGCACGCCTACAATCTCGGCCGCTCGGACGGTGAGCAGTTCCTGCAGCACATGCCGCAGTTGCTCGAAGCCGCCTTGCACGGCTGAGACGAAACGAGTGGGCTGCTGACCGATAAGCGGGAAGCGGCCTTGCGCAGCGCCGCCTCAACCCTTAGCGCCGCCGCCCGCCCTGCAACGCCTCGGGATTCGCCACACTCGACGTATCGCCACTGTCGAACGCCAGGATATTCCTGAACGCCGCGCCGAAATACAGCTCGTAGCTTTCGCGCTCCACATACCCAATGTGCGGCGTGCAAATCACGTTTTCCATCCGCAGCAGGCTGTAGCCCTGCAGAATCGGTTCGCTTTCGTAGACGTCGATTGCAACCATCCCCGGCCGGTTGCGCGCGAGCGCATTCACCAGCGCATTTTCTTCCAGCAGTTCGGCCCGGCTCGTGTTGACCAGCAGCGCGGTCGGCTTCATCCGCAGCAGGTCCTCCTGCTTGACGATGCCGCGCGTGTCGTCGTGCAGGCGCAGGTGCAAGGACAGCACATCGCTCTGTTCGAACAGCGCTTCGCGGCTTTCGGCCACGCTGTAACCGTCGGCGCGCGCCGCTTCGAGCGTACTGCCGCGCCCCCAGACCAGAACCTCCATGCCGAACGCTTTGCCATACCCCGCGACAAGGCGGCCGATCTTGCCGTAGCCCCAGATACCGAGGGTTTGACCACGCAACACCTGGCCCAGGCCGAAGTTCGGCGGCAGGGCGGAGGTCTTCAATCCCGACTGCTGCCAGGCCCCTTGCTTAAGGTTTGCCACGTATTGTGGAATGCGCCGCTGCGCCGCCATGATAAGAGCCCAGGTCAGTTCGGCCGGCGCGATCGGCGAGCCGCTGCCTTCCAGCACGGCGATGCCGCGTTCGGTACAGGCGGCCAGATCGATATGGCTCGACACCTTGCCTGTCTGGCTGATCATGCGCAGATGAGGGAGTTTGTCGAGCAGTTGCGAGTTGATGCGGGTGCGTTCGCGGATCAACACCAGCGCGTCGACTTCCGACAGACGGCTTGCAAGTTGCCCGAGACCACGGACGGTGTTGTTGAAGACCTTGACGTCGTGGTCGGCGAGCAGTTGAAAGCAGTCGAGCTTGCGGACGGCGTCCTGGTAATCGTCGAGGATGGCAATCTTCATAGTCTTGGTGTTTTGCGACGCACCATCACGGTGCGGAACGGAGTGTTAAGCTTACTGTCCCACCATGTGAGGTAAATCACATGCTGGTCTGGATGGATGTCTTATCGTAGAAAGTGCCACATAGATGGCATGACAACGCAAAGACAAGAGTTGAGAACGTTTTTAACAGTTTGTTGCGTGTCGATGCAAGCCGCTTTACAGACGGTTTCAGAGGGCTGCTTGCAGACGGCGCCGCGCAACAGGCTGGATGGCCCATCACGACCTGCACAATCGTGCGCCGGTTGGCCGGCGCGACTGGATTGACGCCTCTCGCAAGCAGCGTCGTTGGGCTCGTACCGTTTTTCTTTTTGCTTACAAACGAAACGGAGACAGCTCGATGAATCATCCCGCCTTTGCAGGACACCCGGCCATTGAGGCGCCTGGCTGGGTCAAAAATCGCAAACTGATCGACTGGGTGGAGCGCGTTGCCGCGTTGACCAAGCCAGATCAGATCGTCTGGTGCGACGGCTCGCAGGAAGAATATGACCGGCTGTGCGCGCAGATGGTCGCGGCCGGCACGCTGAGAAAGCTCAATCCAGCCAAACATCCGAATTCCTACCTGGCCTGGTCCGATCCCTCGGATGTCGCCCGTGTGGAAGACCGGACTTTCATTTGCTCGCAGCGTCGCGAGGATGCAGGCCCCACTAACAACTGGATCGCGCCCACGGAGATGCGTGCGACGCTCGACGGCCTGTTCGACGGTGCGATGCGCGGCCGCGCGATGTACGTGGTGCCGTTCTCGATGGGTCCGCTCGGTTCGCCGATCGCCCATATTGGCGTCGAGTTGAGCGACAGCCCGTACGTGGTCACCAACATGCGCATCATGACGCGCATGGGCCGCGAGGTGTACGACGTGCTCGGCGCCGACGGCGACTTCGTACCGTGCGTGCATTCGGTGGGCGCACCGCTCGCCGAGGGGGCGCAAGACGTGCCGTGGCCATGCAACGACACTAAATACATCGTGCATTTCCCCGAGCAACGTGAAATCTGGAGCTACGGTTCCGGTTACGGCGGCAACGCGCTGCTCGGCAAGAAGTGCTTCGCGCTGCGCATCGCGTCAACAATGGGCCGTGCCGAAGGCTGGCTTGCCGAACACATGCTGATTCTCAGCGTGACCTCGCCGCAAGGGCGCAAGCACCACGTCGCGGCGGCGTTTCCGTCCGCGTGCGGCAAGACCAACTTCGCGATGCTGATTCCGCCGGAGGGCCTGAACGGTTGGAAAATCTCGACGATCGGCGACGACATCGCCTGGATCAAGCCTGGCAAGGATGGCCGCCTCTACGCTATCAATCCGGAGGCCGGCTACTTCGGCGTTGCGCCGGGCACCAGCAAGAAGACGAACTTCAACGCAATGGCCACGCTCAAGGAAAACGTCATCTTCACCAATGTGGCGCTGACCGACGACGGCGACGTCTGGTGGGAGGGCATGACCGACGCGGCGCCTGCCCATTTGACCGACTGGCAAGGCAAGGACTGGACGCCGGCCATCGCGAAGGAAACCGGCCGCAAGGCGGCCCATCCGAACGCACGCTTTACAGCGCCGGCGTCGCAATGTCCGTCGATCGATGCGGATTGGGAAAATCCGGCCGGCGTGCCGCTCGATGCGTTTATCTTCGGCGGCCGCCGCTCGACCACGGTGCCGCTCGTCACCGAGGCGCGCAACTGGGTCGAAGGGGTCTACATGGCGGCGACCATGGGCTCGGAGACCACCGCCGCGGCGGCCGGCCAGCAGGGCGTGGTGCGGCGCGACCCGTTCGCGATGCTGCCGTTCTGCGGCTACAACATGAGCGATTACTTTGCTCACTGGCTGAAAACCGGGGAGCGGCTCGAGCAACTGAACGCCAGGCTGCCGAAGATCTTCTGTGTGAACTGGTTTCGCAAAGGCGCGGACGGCAAGTTCGTCTGGCCGGGCTTTGGCGAAAACATGCGCATACTGAGCTGGATGGTGGGCCGTATCGAAGGCGTGGCCCAAGGCGAAGAGCATGCCTTTGGCATCTCGCCGCATTACGAGGATATCGATTGGAGCGGTCTCGACTTCACCAAGGCACAGTTCGACCAGGTGATCTCCGTCGACGATGCGGCTTGGCGCGCGGAGCTTGCTTTGCATGCGGAGCTGTTCGACACACTGCAGCACAACCTGCCGCCGGCCCTGCGCGATGCCAAAACGGCACTTGAGGGGCGGCTCACAAGCTAGTCACGTGAGTACTCACTCTGCATTAAAGACCGCCTTCGGGCGGTTTTTTTGTGTTGTTTTGTATTTTCGAAGTGGGCTGCTGATTTTCAGGTCTATCTTCAGACGTTATTGCATAGTGCTCGCTGTTCCAACAATAAACACAGTGCAAGCTGCGCTGCAGCATATTGTTTCCTTAACCGGAACAATAGACCCGCATGTACAGCACTAGAGAGTACGGTGATATGAAACCTAATAAAAAACCGCCTTCTTGAGCAACTTCTGCACGATTTATCGAGTCGTAGGAGAATTCCAAGTTCGCTTCACTGGCCAAACTGGTTTGTCAGGAAGCTGGAACACGGCAGGAGTTGTCTCATGGATCATTTGCAGTCGATGCGAGTATTCGTCAAAGTGGCGGATCTCGGCAGTTTTGCCCGCGCGGCCAGCGCAATGGATATTTCAAACGCAGTGGCCACCCGCCATGTAGCCGATCTCGAAGGCCGTCTCGGCACCCGTCTGCTCAACCGCACAACCCGAAGCCTTTCGCTGACCGAATCAGGCCAGGTTTATCTGGAACGCGCCCGCCAGATTCTCGACGAACTGGAAGACGTCGAGCAGATGGTGGTGGCGCGCAATCACGAACCCGTCGGCACCTTGCGGATTGTCGCGCCTGTGGTGTTTGGACTGCACAATCTGGCGCCGGTGCTGCAAACCTACGCCGAGCGCTACCCGAAAGTCATTCCCGATGTCACGCTGGTCGACCGCCAGGTCGATCTGGTCGAAGAAGGTTTCGATGTGGGCGTGGTGATTGCGCGGCAGATGCGCAGCGCGAGCATCGTCACGCGGCGTCTGACCACAGGTTGCATGACCGTGTGCGCGACGCCGGCCTATCTGGAGAAGCACGGCACACCGACGCGTCCTGAGCACCTGCTCGAGCATCCGTGCCTGTCGCTGCCGTCCGAGTACTGGGGCGACGAGCGGGTCTTCACGGGTCCGGAAGGCGAAGTGCGGGTGCGCCCCACCAATGTGATCGTCGCTAACAACACGGAAATGCTGCGTCAGTTTGCGCTGCTGGGCATGGGTATCGCGATTCTTCCGAGCTACCTGATTGGCCGCGACATGACGCGTGGCCGTCTGGTGCGTCTGCTGGGTGAATACCGCCTGCCGCAGGTCGAGATCAACATCGCGTATCCGAGCCGCCGTCACCTGCCGGCCAAGGTGCGCACGTTTATCGACCATCTGGTCGAGCATTTCAGCCAGACGCCGAATAGCCTGCTCGGCGAACAGTGGATCAAGGACGGCCAGGGGCGTCCTGCCTTGATGTCGAACCTGGATTCGTCGGAGATCATGCCGCCGGAAGCGTTCGACGGTGCTGAGCCCCTGTCGCGTCTGCTCGATAGCGAACTTTCGCCGAAGCTGCCGGCCAAGACGCCGTCTTCGCGGGCCCGGACGGCGGCGTTGTCGCCGCTGTGACGCTGTGAAATGAGATAGGGATCAGGCGGCGGTTCGCGCCGCCTGATAGCAAAAAGGCACAGCCGCCTGATAGGGGCTGTGCCTTTTTGCTTTTGGCGTGCGCGGTAGAGGTTGCCGCGCTTTTGGGGCGTGCGTTAGACGAGCTTGAGAGATTGCCTACTACGAGCCCGTCTTGCGCACAGCAGCCTTCTTGGCCGGCGCTTTCTTGGCCGCTGCCGTCTTCGTAGCCGGAGCCTTCTTCGCTGCGACCTTTTTCGCTGCCACCTTCTTTGCCGGCACAGCCTCTGCCGACGCGCCGTCTTCGTCGTCCGTATCCGGCGCGGCTTTGGCCGCCGTTGTTTTGGCAGCGGTTTTCGCCGACGGCTCCTTCTTCTCGAACTCGAAGCCGATCTTCCCGTCATTCTGCTTGACGAGGAACGCCTTGAAGTTGCGGCCGGTGCGGGACGATTTGAAGTTCGTCAGCAGATCGGTGCGTCCTTCTTCGAGCAGCTTGCCCATCTGCTCGCGCGTGATTTCCTGCTGGAGAATCACCTTGCCCGAGCGGAAGTCGCAGGTCTTCGGATTGGCGACCGAGTTCTCGCAGACATAGCTCATGCCGTGCTCGAACACGCGCGCCTTGCACTTCGGGCAGGCACCCACCGGATGCTGTTCGGAGAAGTCAGGTGCCTCGCCGTCTTCGCCGCCCGAATCCTGGCCAAAGTCGAACTCGAGCTTGTAGTTCTTGATCTCGTCGTCGAGCGACAGCTTCAGGATTGCCGAGAACGGCCGGCCCATCTTGCTGCGGAAGCCCGACAGCGGTCCGATGGTCTTGTTCTTGAGCAACTCTTCCACTTCCTCGATTTCGAACTGCCGGCCGCCCGGAATCTTCGAGATCGAGAACTCGCACTTCGAACATGCAAAGCGGCGATAGTTTTCCTTCACCTGACCGCCGCAATTCGGACACGGCGTGTGCAGCGTCGCGTAATCGCCGGGGATCGTGTCCGAATCGTATTCCTTCGCGCGCTTGACGATGGTCTGCGTCATGCGGGCGATTTCCTGCATGAACGCGTCGCGGTGCAGGTTGCCGCGCTCCATCTGCGACAGCTTGTATTCCCATTCGCCGGTCAGCTCAGGCGCGGTTAATTCCTTGACGTCGAGGCCACGCAACAGCGTCATCAACTGGAACGCCTTGGCGGTTGGAATCAGGTCGCGGCCTTCGCGAATCAGATACTTTTCGCCAAGCAACCCTTCGATGATCGCGGCGCGCGTAGCCGGTGTACCGAGGCCCTTGGCAGCCATCGCCTCGCGCAGTTCGTCGTCTTCGACCAGCTTGCCCGCGCCTTCCATGGCTGACAGCAAGGTCGCTTCGTTGTAGCGGGCCGGCGGCTTGGTGACCAGTTGCTGGGCCGCGATCTTGTCGGTCTTGACCTTCTCGTCTTTCTGCACCGGCACGAGGTTGGCGTCTTCGCCGCTGATTTCCCGGCCATAGACCTGCAGCCAGCCGGGCTCGACCAGCACCTTGCCTTCGGTCTTGAAGTGATGGCCGACCACTTCCGTGATCCGCGTCGTCACCCGGTATTCGGCAGCGGGGAAGAACACCGACAGGAAGCGCTTCACGACCAGGTCGTAGAGCTTCTGTTCCGGCTCGGACAGGTTCTTCGGCGCCTGCAGCGTCGGGATGATTGCGAAGTGGTCGCTGATCTTCGAGTTGTCGAAGATGCGCTTGTTCGGCTTCACCCAACCCTTGTCGAGCACCTGCTTGGCGAACGGCAGGTAGTTGTTGCTTTCCTTGAGCATGCCAAGCGTCTGCTTGACCGTCTCCATATAGTCTTCCGGAAGCGCACGCGCGTCGGTACGCGGGTACGTCAGCACCTTGTGCCTTTCGTACAGCGCCTGAGCCAGACCCAGCGTGTTCTTCGCGGAGAAGCCGAAGCGGCCGTTTGCCTCGCGCTGCAGGCTGGTAAGGTCGAACAGCGCCGGCGAGAGTTGCGTCGTCGGCTTGGACTCTTCCGTCACCGTGCCGATCTGGCCGCGGCAAGCCGCGACGATCGTTTCGGCGGCGGGCAGGGCCCACAGGCGCGAATCGCGCTTTTCCGGGTCGAACTCGTCGCGCTTGAACTTCGGGTCGAACCAGCGGCCTTCGTAGAAGCCCGCTGCGCAGACGAATTCCGCCTTCACTTCCCAATAGTCGCGCGGCACGAAGCGGCGAATCTTTTCTTCGCGCTCCACCACGATCGACAGCGTCGGCGTCTGCACCCGGCCAACCGTGGTCAGGAAGAAGCCGCCGCCCTTGCTGTTGAACGCCGTCATGGCGCGCGTGCCGTTGATGCCGACCAGCCAGTCGGCCTCCGAGCGGCAGCGCGCGGCGTCGGCGAGCGGCTGCATTTCCTCGTCGCTGCGCAGACGGGCAAAGCCGTCGCGGATCGCGGCGGGCGTCATCGATTGCAGCCACAGGCGCTGGACCGGCTGTTTGGCTTTCGCGTGCTGCGCGATCAGGCGGAAAATCAGCTCGCCTTCGCGCCCCGCGTCACATGCGTTGATCAGGCGCTCGACGTCTTTCCGCTTGAGCAGTTTGGTCAGCACCTTGAGACGCGATTCGCTTTTTGCAATCGGGTTCAGGTCGAAATGCGGGGGGATGACGGGCAGATTGGCGAAACTCCACTTGCCGCGCTTGACTTCGTATTCTTCGGGCGCGGCGATTTCCAGCAAGTGGCCGACTGCCGAGGAAAGGACGTAATCGTCACTTTCGTAGTATTCGTCATGCTTGGTAAAACCGCCCAAAGCCCGCGCGATGTCGTTCGCGACGGAAGGCTTTTCGGCGATGATCAGTGCTTTGGACATGACTGGATATGAGTTGGTAGATCCGGGTTTAGGCCTTGGGTTTGCGACCCCTAGGTTTGCGACCCATTAACGACCGCTTTATAGCACACGGCGCCGTGGGGACGTGTCAAGTGCCATAAAAAGCGGCTCATCATAATTGCGTGTCGATATATGCAGCAAGCGGCGGCGGACGCGTTGCAGTCTATGCGCAACGCCTGTGCCGCTGGCCTGCCGGTCAAAATAAGGGCTTCAGGCGACGGCCAGAGCCGGCCTTAACTTGGGCGCGCCGGTCACGCCGGGTAGCGCGGTCAGATCGGCCAGCATCCGTTCGACGATGGCCGCCTGCGGCAGTACGGTGCCGAAAAAGCGGGTGGTCACGCTGTCTTCGATCAGGATCGTAGGAAAATTTTCTACGTCCAGGTCGTCGAAGCGATCAGCGTGGGTTTCGATATCGATCCAGGCGAAACAGATTTCCGGATGCTTGTCCGCCAGGCGGTTGAAAGCATCCCGATATTCCCGGCAGGTTCCGCACCATTCCGCGCACAGACAGGCCACGAACAGTGTGTTGTGGTCGTTGACGCGCTCTGCGATCCGGTCTTGGTCGGTGTCGAGGTTCAGCGCGGGCATGTGGGTTCCTTGCGTACTGTGTTGGGTGCTCTTTGGCGCGAATGTAGCATGGCGCGCAGGGTGCCGTGATTGACCATGCTCAGCCGTGACTCGCGCGGGCAAAGCGGCCGCCCGGCAGAACCGTCACATGACCGGCCAGTTCGAGTTGCAGCAGCGTGCTTTGTAACGCCGCGTCCTGCATGTCGGTGCGGGCGGCAAGAATTTCAAGCGTGGCCGGGGCGTGGCCGAGGGCGGCAAGCAGCTTTTGCGCTTCGGGCGCGAGTTCCGGCTCGCTGGCCGCAGGCCCGGACCTATGCACTGGCGCCGGCGTGGGACGTGGCGGCACGCCGTTCCACAACGTGGCGCCGGCGGCCCCGGCAGCCGGCGGCGCGACGAAGCCTAGCTCTTCCAGTATTTCCTCGGGCGTTTCGACCAGCCTGGCACCTTGTTTGAGCATCCTGTGACAGCCACGCGACAGCGGCGCATGGATTGAGCCGGGCAGAGCGAACACATCTCGCCCCATTTCGTTGGCGAGGCGCGCGGTGATCAGCGAACCGGAGCGCATCGCCGCCTCGACGATCAGCACTCCGCCGACCAGCCCGGCAATCAGCCGGTTGCGCTGCGGGAAGTTGGCGGCGCGTGCGGGCGTGCCGAGCGGCCATTCCGAGACGATCGCGCCCTCGGCCGCGATCTGCCGTGCAAGCAGTTGATGGGCGGACGGGTAGACGAGGTCGGCACCGGTGCCGATCACCGCGATCGTGCCGCCGCGGCCGCTCAGCGCACCGCGGTGCGCAGCGCCGTCGATGCCGAGAGCGAGCCCTGAGACAACCGCTAGTCCTGCGGCCGAGAGTGCGCGGGCGAACCGTTCGGCATCTTCGACACCTTGCGGCGTGGCGCTGCGGCTGCCGACCACAGCGACGCCGTTGGCATGCAACAGGTCCAGTCTGCCCTTTATATATAAGAGCGCGGGTGGATCGGGCATGGTCAGCAGGGCGGGCGGATAGGCCGGATCGTCAAGCGTCACGATAGTGTTGCCGGGCAGTTCGCGCCAGGCGAACACGGCGTCCAGATAGCCTGCAAACCCGGCGCCGGGCGGGGCGAGCGCTGCGCGGGCGGAGGCCTCATCTGTGGTGGAGGCGAGCAGCGCAAACGGCTGCTCAAGTATCGCTGCCGGCAGGCCGAACGCGTCGAGCATGGCGCGCAGCGCGCCGGGCCTTAGCCCCGGCGCCATCGAAAGGCGCAGCCAGGCGGCAAGTTCGTCATCGGTTGTGGGTAGGGTCTGCATTACGTATCCATCCTTGAGCACGGCCAGCGGGCAGGCGGGCGCCATGCTAAAATTTTCATCATCCGAAATAACTGCAGCGCCGCGCCCACCCGCGCGGGCTTGTCGTTTGCGCAAAATCGGCGCGTTGAATCGAACCGGTTCGACACCACCTATCCTCTGCGTAACGCGACTGCCCGACAAGCTGGCCGGATGGCCAATGCGCGACTTTCCACCCCGTGCGCGGCGCCTAAAATCAACTTCAAGATCATGGCTTTACTGAATATCCTCAACTACCCGGACAAACGGCTGCACAAGATCGCCAAGCCGGTCGAAGTGGTCGACGAGCGCATCCGCAAGCTGGTCGCGGACATGGCCGAGACGATGTACGCTGCACCCGGCGTGGGCCTCGCGGCCACCCAGGTCGACGTGCATGAGCGCGTCGTGGTGATCGACGTGTCGGACGCGCACGACGAACTGCATGCGTTCATCAATCCCGAGATCATCTGGTCGAGTGACGAAAAGAAGATCAACGAAGAGGGTTGCCTGTCGGTGCCCGGCATTTACGACAACGTCGAGCGCGCCGAAAAAGTGCGCGTGCGCGCACTCAACGAAAAGGGCGAAACCTTCGAGCTCGACTGTGAAGGCCTGCTCGCGGTGTGTATACAGCACGAAATGGATCACCTGATGGGCCGCGTGTTCGTCGAATACCTGTCGCCGCTCAAGCAGACGCGCATCAAGAGCAAGATGAAGAAGCTCGCACACGCGATGTAATGCGCGTCCATTCCGACTACCGCCCCCGTACATGAGTCATTCGTTGCGCGTCATCTTTGCCGGTACGCCGGAATTCGCCGCCGCGGCGCTGGCGGCTATTCACAAGGCCGGTTTCCCGGTGCCGCTCGTGCTGACGCAGCCCGATCGCCCGGCCGGCCGCGGCATGAAGCTGCAGGCCAGCCCGGTCAAGCGTTACGCCGAAGAGCAAGGCCTTACCGTCGCCCAGCCGCCTTCGCTGCGCCGTAGCGGCAAATACCCGGCCGAAGCGACGGCTGCGATCGACTTACTGCGCGCCACTCCGCACGACGTCATGGTGGTCGCCGCCTACGGCTTGCTGTTGCCGCAGGAAGTGCTCGATATCGCGCCGCACGGCTGCATCAACATTCACGCATCGTTGCTGCCGCGCTGGCGCGGCGCCGCGCCGATCCACCGCGCTATCGAAGCCGGCGATACGGAAACCGGCATCACGCTGATGCAGATGGACGTGGGCCTCGACACGGGCGCGATGATCTCCGAAGCACGCACGCCGATTCATGCCGACGACACCACCGCCACGCTGCACGACCGTCTGGCCGAAGCCGGTGCGCGCCTGATCGTCGAGGCGCTGGTGAACCTCGAGCGCAACGGCAAGCTCGACGCGACTCCGCAGCCGGCGGAGGGCTTCACCTACGCCGAGAAAATCGGCAAGCACGAAGCGGCGCTCGACTGGCGGCGTCCTGCTGCCGTGCTGGCGCGTCAGGTGCGTGCGTTCGACCCGTTCCCGGGCGGCGTGGCGACGCTCGACGGCACTGCGCTGAAAATCTGGTCGGCCGTGCCCGTAGAGGCGCAGGGTCATGTGGAACCAGGCACGATCGTCGACGTCTCCCCCGAAGGCGTGGTCGTGGCTTGCGGCGAAGGTGCGCTCTGTCTCACGCAGCTGCAAAAGCCCGGCGGCAAGCGCTTGCCGGTGCGCGAATTCCTGGCCGGCTCGACGCTTGCCGCAGGGCAGCGTTTCCTCTTGGCTGAAGCACAGTAACAGGCGTGGCAGCGTGCTTGCCATAGGCCGTTTGGCTGACTCACGCCGCATGCCGGAGCGCGTTAGAATCGCTCGTGCTGCGTGCAAACTTGCGGGCGCCCGCCAATCCGTCGCATTGCGCGGAACCCCGGCCGGCCAGGAAATCTTGGGGCGCAGCGGCGTTTTCTTGTGAGGATTCGATGTTCGGTATCACCCATTTCGGATTTTTCGTCGTCGCCGTTTTCCTGCTCAACGTTACGCCGGGACCGGATACGGCGTATATCGTCGGGCGCAGCGTTGCACAAGGACGTGGCGCTGGCCTGATGTCGGCGCTGGGCATTTCCGCTGGCTGCTGCGTGCATTCGCTTGCTTGTGCGTTCGGTTTGACCGCGCTGCTCGCTGCCTCGGCAACCGCGTTCACCGTCATCAAGTTTGTTGGCGCGCTCTACCTGATGTATCTCGGCGCGCGGCTGATTTTCGCCAAACCGGCGGCTGCAGCCGACGCAGCAGCGAGCGCGGCAACGCCGCGCGTCGCCGGCGCGCCGAAGTCGTTGCGCCAACTGTTTTTGCAGGGCTTCTGGACCAACGTGCTGAACCCGAAAGTGGTGCTGTTCTTCGTGTCCTTTTTCCCGCAGTTCGTCACCGCGGGCAGCGATCACAAGACCCTGGCCTTCCTGACGCTCGGCGCCGTGTTCGTGCTCATGAGCATGGTGTGGAACAGCTTCGTCGCGTACATCGCGGGCAGCGTCACGCAGCGTTTTTCCGGCAAGCCGGGCATCAAGCGGTGGCTGGATCGCGGCGTCGGCAGCGCATTCGTTGGACTTGGCGTCAAGCTCGCCACGGCATCGCGGTGATTGAATTTTCCTTGCTCGCCCATATCTAACAAAACTCTTACAGTCAGATCCCGCCATCAGGCGGTACAGGATATGAACCCGCATTCGGGGCAAGGAGTGGTGAACATGTTTAACTGGGTCAAAACCGCGATGTTGATGGCCGCGATCACGGCCCTCTTCATCGTCATCGGCGGCATGATCGGCGGCTCGCGCGGCATGATGATCGCGCTGTTGATCGCGCTCGGCATGAACTTCTTCTCGTACTGGTTTTCGGACAAGATGGTCCTGCGCATGTACAACGCGCAGGAAGTCGACGAGAGCAGCGCGCCGCAGTTTTACCGGATGGTGCGCGAGCTGGCTACGCGCGCCAATCTGCCTATGCCGCGCGTCTACCTGATCAACGAAGATGCGCCTAACGCGTTCGCTACAGGCCGCAATCCGGAAAATGCGGCGGTAGCGGCGACCACCGGCATCCTGCGCGTGCTGTCCGAGCGCGAGATGCGCGGCGTGATGGCGCACGAACTCGCGCACGTGAAGCATCGCGACATTCTGATCTCGACCGTCTCCGCCACGATGGCCGGTGCGATCTCGGCACTGGCGAACTTCGCGATGTTCTTCGGCGGCCGCGACGAGAACGGCCGCCCGGCGAATCCGATCGCGAGCATTGCGGTCGCGTTGCTCGCACCGATCGCCGGCGCGCTGATCCAGATGGCAATCTCCCGTGCGCGCGAGTTCGAAGCCGACCGCGGCGGCGCGCAGATCTCCGGCGACCCGCAGGCGTTGGCGTCGGCGCTCGACAAGATCCATCGCTATGCCAGCGGCATTCCGTTCCCGGCGGCGGAAGCGCACCCGGCAACGGCACAGATGATGATCATGAATCCGCTTGCGAGCGGCGGCATCGCGAATCTGTTTTCGACTCACCCTGCCACCGAGGAGCGCATCGCGCGGCTCATGGAAATGGCGCGCACCGGGCGCTTCGAGTAAGCCGCTTCGCCGGCCGTTGTGCCGGTGCGTCCTGGCCGTGTCCCGGCGTGGTCCCACTGCGCTGCGACGTTTGCCAGGCATTTGCCACTTAGTGGTCGAGTAGGGCGGGCTCCACCGGGGCTCGCCCTTTTTGCTGGCGAGGCGAGTCTGGAGCCGGGCACGAGTCTCGACACTCAACGCGTCCCGTCCACCGTCCGGCGGCTCACCGCGCCGGCCAAGCTACAATGAGCGCTGTTTGCGCCGCGCGCACCGTGCGGCCTGCTTTTGCCTTGTTCATGACTTCAAAGCCTTCCACGCGTTCCGTTCCGCCTCCGCCGCGTCCGCGCGAATCACGCCTGTCGACGCTGCATCTCGCGCCCGAATCGCTGGGTTTTGCGCTCGACTGCGCGGCTCAGGCGGTCGGTGCGGTGCGCCTCGGCTCGGCGCTCCCCGCTGCGCTGCAGTCGGTCTTCGTATCCGCACCTGAAGGCAGCGCTGCCGCAGCGCGCGGCGCGGTGCAGGACATCTCGTACCGGACCATGCGCCGTCTGGCCACGGCCGACTGGCTGATCGCGAAGCTGGTCAAGAAGGCCCCGCCGCCGCACGTCGCCAACCTGCTCGCCTGCGCGCTGGCCTTGCTGGCGGACGTTGAAGAGCAAGCCGCTTACGCCCCGTTCACCGTGGTCGATCAGGCCGTCAATGCAATCGCGGCACGCCGCGAGTTCGCCTTCGCGAAGGGTCTCGTCAACGCGGTGCTGCGCACCTTCCTGCGCGAGCGCGACACGCTATTGAATGACGCGCAGGCCGACGAGGTCGCGCGCTGGAACTACCCGGCCTGGTGGATCGACGCGGTCCGAAGCGCGTGGCCCGACAACTGGCAAGACGTGCTCGCAACCGGCAACACGCAAGGGCCGCTGACGCTGCGCGTCAACGCACGCCACTCGACTGTCGACGCCTACTTGCAGGTCTTGCACAACCACCATATCGACGCTACCCGCGCCGGTGACGACGCGGTACGCCTCGCCACACCGATGCCGGTCGACCGCATCCCCGGTTTTAACGAGGGCGTGGTCTCCGTGCAGGACGCCGGCGCCCAACTCGCCGCCCAATGGCTCGGCGCGCGCGACGGCATGCGCGTGCTGGATGCCTGCGCTGCGCCCGGCGGCAAGACCGGCCATCTGCTCGAAGTGGCCAATCTCGAATTGATCGCACTCGAAAGCGACCCGACCCGCGCGCGCCGTATCGGCGAAAACCTGCAGCGCCTCGGTCTCACCGCCGAAGTGCGCATCGGCGACGCGGGCAATCCCGCGAAGTGGCACGACCCGCTTGATCGCCCCTTCGACCGCATTCTGGCCGACGTACCCTGTTCAGCCTCGGGCATCGTCCGCCGTCATCCGGATATCCGCTGGTTGCGCCGCACCTCCGATATCCCGGCGCTCGTCGCCGAACAGCGGCGCATTCTGGCGGCGCTCTGGCCGCTCGTGAAGCCAGGCGGCGAGTTGCTCTACGTTACGTGCTCGATCTTTCCCGATGAGGGCGAATTGCAGGCGCAGTGGTTTGGAAACAACTACCAGGATGCGGTACGATTGGACGCGCCGGGGCAACTGTTGCCCACAGCGGCCCGCGCGCCTGCCGACGCCCCGGAGGGTTCCCGTGCCGGACCAGGCACCGGCTCGAACCCAGACCACGACGGATTTTTCTACGCGCGCTTTCAGAAACGGTGACCATCAAACGCTTCTTCCCGCTTCGGCTCGCGGCCGTGCTCTGGATCGTGCTGGCCATTTGGCTCAGCGCACCAGACATGGCGCATGCCGATTCGATTGCGGTGCAGCGCGCGTCGCTGCAGTCGGACGGCGGCGGCTGGAGTCTCGACGCGCGCTTTGACTTCGAGTTGAACAGCAACCTTGAGGATGCCGTCAACAAAGGCATTCCGCTCTACTTCACCACCGATTTCGAACTCAGCCGGCCGCGCTGGTACTGGTTCGACGAGCAACCGGTGAGCGTGTCGCAGAGCATCCGCCTGTCGTTTCAGCCGCTCACGCGCGAATACCGGGTGTCGACGGGTGGTTTGCAACTCGGCTTCAGCACGCTGAAAGACGCGCTCGCGGTGATCCAGCATGTCACCTCGTGGCATGTGATCGATCGCAATCAGGTGCAAAACGGCGAGACCTATACCGCCTCCGTGCGCATGCAGCTCGACATCGCACTGATGCCCAAGCCATTCCAGATCGACGCTGTGAACAACCGCGACTGGAATCTCTCTTCCGACTGGAAGCGTTTTACTTTCACGGTGACCGAACGTGCTAAATAAAGTACGCGGCACCACCAGCGTCAGCAGCATCGTCGTGCGCGTGCTGGTGTCGACGGTGGCGGTCACGGCCGTCCTGCTTCTGGTGTTGCTCGCTGCGGCGAGCGCGAACACCGAGTTCTTCGACCGTTACTATCAATGGCTGTACGCAGCCAACGTTGCGGTAGCGCTGATCTTCCTGATGGTCGTGACGGCGCTCGTCCTGATCATCATCTACCGGCTGCGCAAGGGCAAATTCGGCACGCGCCTGCTCGCCAAGCTCGCGTTCTTCATGGCGCTGGTCGGTGTCGTGCCGGGCGGCATCATCTACATCGTGTCGTATCAGTTCGTCTCGCGCAGCATCGAATCGTGGTTCGACGTGAACGTCGAGACCGCGCTCACCTCGGGGCTGAACCTCGGGCGCGGCATGCTCGACGCCTCGCTGTCGGACCTGCAGACCAAGGGCCGTCTGATGGCCGAGCAGCTCGCCAGCGCCGACGCGGCGGGCACGACGCTCACGCTGTTGCGGCTGCGCGATCAGTTCGGCGTGCAGGATGCGACCATCGTCGAACCGGTGCGCAGCATGTCGGGCGCGGCGCCTGAGATGCACGTGGTGGCGCAGGCCTCGGGCAACTACGTGACGCTCGTGCCGAACGACTTGCCGACGCCCTTGATGATCGATCAGGCGCGTGGCCACGGTTTTGCTGCCATCGAAGGCGAAGTGGATGGCGATCCGCACGTCAATGGCGGCAAGGGCGTATTGCGACTGCGTATCGTGCAGCGCATTCCGGATTCGAACGCGGCGTTGCTGCAGCCCGCCGAGCGCTTCCTGCAACTGACGCAACCGGTCTCGCCCACGCTCGCGCGCAACGCCGACGCGGTGCAGCGCGCGTATCGCGAGTACCAGGAAAAGGCACTCGGCCGCACCGGTCTACGCAAGATGTATATCGGCACGCTGACGCTGGCGCTGTTCCTCGCCACCTTCATCGCGATGATGCTCGCGCTCGCGCTCGGCAACCAGCTTGCCCGGCCGCTGTTCCTGCTTGCCCAGGGCACGAAGGAAGTGACCGAGGGCGACTACACGCCGAAGCGTGAAATCAAGTCGCGCGACGAGCTCGGCTTCCTGACCCAGTCGTTCAACGCGATGACGCGGCAGCTCTCCGAGGCGCGCGCAGCGGTCGAAAACAACCGGATCGCGCTCGAGCATTCGAAGGCCTATCTGGAGAGCATTCTCGCCAACCTGACCGCGGGCGTGTTCGTGTTCGACCGGCAGTTCCGCCTTACCACGGCGAACCGCGGCGCAGAACGGATCTTCCGCCAGCAGTTTCAGTCGGTGCTCGGCTCCGCGCTCGACCGCATTGCCGTGCTCAGCGATTTTGGCGCGATGGTGCGCAAGGCCTTCGCCGATCGCGAAGCGGCGAGCGGCGACGGTCACGACGACGGCGGCCACTGGCAGCAGCAGTTCTCGGTTCAGGTGCCCGGCGAAACCGAACCGCTGACGTTGCTGGTGCGCGGCGCGCGCCTCGTCTCCGCCACGGAGCGCGATGCGCAGGACATGCAGACGTCCGGCTATGTGGTGGTGTTCGACGACATCTCCGACGTGATCTCCGCGCAGCGCTCGATCGCCTGGGGCGAAGTGGCGCGGCGTCTCGCGCATGAGATCAAGAATCCGCTCACGCCGATCCAGTTGTCGGCCGAGCGCCTGCAGATGAAGCTGGCCGACAAGCTCGCGCCGTCCGACGCCGATGTGCTGAAGCGCGGCGCGACCACCATCGTCAATCAGGTGGCGGCGATGAAGCAGATGGTGGACAGTTTCCGCGACTACGCGCGCACGCCGCCGGCGGTGCTGGCCAACCTGCAATTGAATGAGCTGGTGAGCGAAGTGCTCACGCTGTACGGTATTGAAGAAGGCAAGAGCGCGATCCACGTCGAGCTCGCCGCGTTGCCGGTGATTCGCGGCGATGCGACCCAATTGCGCCAGGTGATCCACAACCTGCTGCAGAATGCACAGGATGCGGTGTCGGAGGTCGAGCATCCACGTGTGCTGCTCGAGACGAGGACAGTAGAATATGGCGATCCCGACGCGGAAGGTAAAGTGCGCGTCGCGGTGCGTCTGACCGTATCGGACAACGGACCGGGCTTCCCCGCACGCATTCTGACGCGTGCATTCGAACCTTACGTGACGACCAAGGCCAAAGGGACAGGGCTTGGCCTTGCGATGGTCAAGAAGATCGTCGACGAACACGGCGCGCGCATCGACATTCGCAACCGTCTGAAGGCCGGCGATGTAATCGAGGGCGCGCAGATTTCGATCCTCTTTCTTCAATTGGCAGACGATGAGGCTGCGGCACCCGGAGCAGGGCCGCAGGCGGCGCATGGCAAGGCGTCGCAGGGAACGACAAAAGCAACAGTGCAGACAAGGGCAGCGTAAATGGCAACCATCCTGGTGGTAGATGATGAAATGGGCATCCGGGAATTGCTCTCGGAGATCCTGAGCGACGAAGGGCATGTCGTGGAGGCGGCGGAGAACGCGCAGGAAGCGCGCGAGTTCCGGCTGCGTCAGGCGCCCGACCTGGTGCTGCTCGACATCTGGATGCCCGACACCGATGGTGTCACGTTGCTCAAGGAATGGGCCGCGCAGGGGCAATTGACGATGCCGGTGATCATGATGTCGGGCCACGCGACCATCGACACCGCAGTCGAAGCCACCAAGATCGGCGCGCTCAACTTTCTCGAGAAACCGATTGCGTTGCAGAAGCTGCTGAAGGCGGTCGAACAAGGGCTCGCACGCGGTAACCCCGCACCCGCGGTGCCCGGTGCGGCGGTGAAGCCGGCGTTGCCGTCGAGTTCATCGGCGGTGGCTTCGGCGGCTTCGTTGCCGATGCTTTCCAGCGACGGCATGGGCAGCGGCACGCTGGCGGCGCAGACCGCTTCGATCTCGTTCGACATCCCGCTGCGCGACGCGCGCGACGCGTTCGAGCGCGCCTACTTCGAGTACCACCTCGCCCGCGAGAACGGCAGCATGACGCGAGTGGCCGAAAAGACGGGGCTCGAACGCACTCACCTGTATCGCAAGCTCAAGCAGCTCGGCGTCGATCTCGGCAAGAACAAAGGGGAGTAAGGCGGCACGCCGGCAGGCATGCGGCGGCCCCCGCAAAAAATTGAGGGATGGGGCTTGAGCAGTCGAAAACCCTTTGTTATACTCTCGCTTCTTCGTTGGCCCGGTAGCTCAGTTGGTAGAGCAGCGGATTGAAAATCCGCGTGTCGATGGTTCGATTCCGTCCCAGGCCACCAGAATTTAGCCCCAGGAAAATCGCAAGATCCCTGGGGCTTTTCCTTTTCCGGCCGGCAATGAGAAGCGCCTCGTGGGGCGGTATTCCGGTGACGGCGGCATTATGCGGCGCGTGATAAAATCGCGCCAGTTCAAGGACTTGCCGCGCTCGCCTGACAAGTCCTTTGGTTTTTTCAGGGGTGGTTTCCGGCACGGCATGCCGGTCACGCCGCACCGCGCATGAACCCCTGCGCCCGACGATCAGCGGTATAAGCGCCAGCGACTCTGGAGAAGGATGGCGCGGCCTATACTGCATGAGCTGGCCGACACGCCGGCACGCGTCGCGCCGCGTTGCTGCATGGCGCACACCGCGCAGCGCGACGTGGCACTCATCATTCACGGAGTTTCACGGTGATCCGCAAAGACGCTAAGAGTAGCGCTCTGGTGCTGTTTTCCGGCGGTCAGGACTCGGCCACGTGCCTCGCCTGGGCGCTCGAACGATACGAAACGGTCGAGACACTCGGCTTCGATTACGGGCAGCGGCACCGGGTCGAGCTGGAGTGCCGTGAAGGCTTTCGCGATGCGCTCGCACGGACCTTTCCGAAGTGGGCCGAGCGCCTCGGCGACGACCACATGATCGACCTGTCGGTGCTCGGTTCGATCAGCGATACCGCGATGACGCGCGAGATCCAGATCGAGGCCGCGGCCAACGGTCTGCCGAATACCTTCGTGCCGGGCCGCAACCTGATGTTCATGACGATCGCTGCGGCAATCGCCTATCGGCGCGGCCTGCAGGTGCTGGTGGGCGGCATGTGCGAGACGGACTTTTCGGGCTATCCCGATTGCCGCGACGACACCATGAAGGCGCTGCAGGTGACGCTCAATCTCGGCATGGATCAGCGGTTCCTGCTGGAAACGCCGCTGATGTGGCTCGACAAGGCTGATACGTGGCGCCTCGCGCACGAGTTGGGCGGCGACGAGCTGGTCGAGCTGATCCGGGTCGAGACGCATACGTGCTACGTCGGCGAGCGCGCCGAGTTGCATGCGTGGGGCTTCGGTTGCGGCGAATGCCCGGCGTGCCGTCTGCGCAAGCGCGGCTATGAAGCCTATCTGAGCGGCGAGAAGGTCACAGAAGCACCCGTTTGATCCGCTCGCCCCTTGAGCCCGTCGTGGCTCAGGGGGCGGCGGCAACCTTAATCAGGCACCCAGCGGTGCCAGGCAGAAAGCAGCATGACGTACGCGGTCAAGGAAATCTTCTACACATTGCAGGGCGAGGGTGCGAATGCCGGTCGCCCGGCGGTGTTTTGCCGGTTCGCCGGCTGCAATCTGTGGTCGGGCCGCGAGGAAGACCGGGCGGAGGCAGTCTGCCGCTTCTGCGATACGGACTTTGTCGGCACCGACGGCGAGAACGGCGGCAAGTACCGCACGGCCGAAGAGCTGGTGGCGATGATCGCCTCGCAGTGGCCGGAAGGTGAGAACCAGCGCTTTGTCGTCTGTACCGGCGGCGAGCCGATGCTGCAGATCGATCAGCCCTTCGTCGATGCGTTGCACGCGGCCGGCTTTGAGATCGCGATCGAAACCAACGGCTCGCTGCCGGTGCTCGAGACGATCGACTGGATCTGCGTGAGCCCGAAGGCCGATGCGCCTTTGGTCGTCACCAAAGGCAACGAACTGAAAGTCGTGATTCCGCAGGACAATCAGCGCCTTTCCGAGTATGCGGCGCTCGACTTCGAATATTTCCTCGTCCAGCCGATGGACGGCCCGTCGCGCGACATCAATACCAGACTCGCGATCGACTGGTGCAAACGCCATCCGCAATGGCGCCTGTCGATGCAGACCCACAAGTACCTGAACATTCCCTGATTTGCCGTGCTGACGATTACCCGAAAACTCGAATTCGATGCGGGCCACCGCATTCCCGATCACCGTAGCCAGTGCAGGAATCTGCACGGGCATCGCTATGTGCTCGAAATCACGCTGCAAGGCGATCTGGTCGAAACGGAAGGCGCGCCGGATCGCGGCATGGTGATGGACTTTGCGGATGTGAAATCGCTCGCTGTCGAACACCTCGTCGACAAATGGGATCACGCGTTTCTCGTCTATGAAGGCGACGCGCAGGTGCGCGGCTTTCTGGATTCGATGCCCGGCCACAAGACGGTCGTGCTCGACCGCATTCCTACCGTGGAAAACCTCGCGGCGATCGCGTTCGACCTGCTGGCGAACGTCTACGACGCTCACTACGGCGTGAATCTGCGTCTGCACAAGGTGCGTCTCTATGAGACGCCGAATTGCTGGGCGGACGTGGTGCGCGATTGAGCGCGACGCAGACTGCGGCTCACCTCAGCATCTCCGTTATTGTCACGGTATGATCGTTTCGATAACCACTCGGAGCGAGACATGCCGGTCACCGTACTGCGAAACGGGCGCCAAACCCGCGGCGCCAGCCACCTCTCCCGTGCCTCAGGCGGCCTTGTGCGCCGCGACGGAGTACGGCGATGAGCACCTTTACGAATCCCCTCAAACAACGTCTCGCCGAAGCTGAGCCGCTCTTCGGACTGTGGCTCTCGCTCGGCAGCGAAAGCGCCGCCGAGGCGCTCGCGCACGCCGGCTTCGACTGGTTGCTGATCGACATGGAACATGCGCCCAACGACAGTGGCGACGTCACCGGCCAGCTACGCGCGATTGCTGCGGCGCATCTGCCGAGCGAACCGGTGGTGCGCGTGCCGGCGAGCGAAGGCTGGCTCGTCAAGCGCGTGCTCGACGCGGGCGCCCGCACGCTGATGTTCCCGAACATCGAATCCGCCGAGGAAGCGGCCGACGCCGTGCGCCTGACCCAATATCCGACGGCCGAGGCGCCCGATGGCCGGCGCGGTGTCGCGGGTGCGGTTCGTGCTGCTTCGTACGGCATGCGGCGCGACTACGTGCAGGGCGCCAACGCACAGATTGCCACGATCGTGCAGATCGAATCCGCGCGGGCCGTGCAGGAAGTCGAGAAGATTGCAGCCACGCCGGGTTTGGACTGCCTGTTCATCGGGCCCGCCGATCTCGCTGCGAGCCTCGGCCATCTGGGCGACTCGAAGCATCCGGAGGTGCAGGCGGCAATGGCCCACGTGGTGGCGGCAGCCGACAAGGCCGGTATTGCGACCGGCATTTTTGCCATGGATTCGGCCGGCGCGCGCCAGTACCGCGACGCTGGTTTTCGTTTTATCGCGCTTGCGGCCGATGTCATGTGGCTGTTGCGCGCGACGCGTCAAGCGCTGCAGGAGGTGCGGTCATGAAGGGTATTTCGCAGTATGCCGTGCGCGTCGCGGTGGGTGTCGCCGCCTGGATTGCGTTGGCGGCATCTGCCACGGTGTACGCGCAGGACAAGCCGTCCCAGGCAGACCCCGAGACGCAGACGGCTGTTGCCGACTACAACGCGGGCAACCTGAGTTCCGCGCTCAGCGAATTCCATAAGGCGGCCGAGCATGGCAGCCGGCTTGCCGAATTCAACTACGCGATGATGTTGCTCAACGGTGAAGGCACGGCCGCCAATGTCGACGAAGGCAAGAAATGGCTGCGCAAGGCTGCCGACGCGAACATGTCGCACGCGCAGTATGTGTACGGCAAGATGTACGACGATGGAGATTTCGTGGGCCGCGATCCGGTCGAAGCGCATCGCTGGTTTCTGAAGGCCGCGCAGCAAGGCCATGTGCAAGCCGAGCTTGCGCTCGCCAACCAGTTCCTCGATGGCCGGGGCACCACCCGCGACAATCGTCAGGCCTTCTTCTGGTACAAGAAGGCCGCGGAAGGCGGCGACATGACGGCACAGTACGTGGCCGGCTCGTTCTACGAGCGCGGTGGCGACGGCGTGGACAAGAACCTGAACGTGGCGCGTGCTTACTATGCGGCCGCGGCGGCGCAAGGCGATCCGGCGGCCAAGCTCAAATTTCAGCAACTGAGCACGGAGTTGCGCGATGAGCACGAGGCGAAGCCGCAGTAACGCGGGCTGATAGGGCGGCTGACCTGGCCGGTGGCCTGGCACCGGTGACTTGGCCGGTGACTCGGCCGCGCCGCCCGCGGCAACAGCTTCCGGGCCCGCAAACAAACAAGGGGCGCATCCGCGCCCCTTGTTTGTTCTAGCTCTGCATCAAGCGCTTCTGTCGCCCGACGCTCATGATGAGGCCAGTTGCGATCCCAAGCGTAATCAACGCTGTGCCTCCGTAACTCATGAACGGCAGCGGCACACCGACCACAGGCAAGATCCCGCTCACCATGCCGATATTGACGAACGCGTAGGTGAAAAAGGCCATCGTCAGCGAGCCGGCCAATAGCCGGCCGAATAACGTGGCCCCGTTCGCCGCTATATAAAGCCCGCGCGCGATCAGCGCCATATATAGGACCAGCAGCACCACCCCGCCCGCCAGCCCGAACTCCTCGGAGAACACCGCGAAAATAAAGTCGGTGTGTTTTTCAGGAATGAATTCCAGGTGCGCCTGGGTGCCCTTCAGCCAGCCCTTGCCAAGCGGGCCGCCGGAGCCGATCGCAATCACCGCCTGGATCGTATGGAAGCCTTTGCCAAGCGGATCGGAGGTGGGATCGAGCAGCGTACAGATGCGGTGCTTCTGATAATCGTGCATCAGCGGCCACTGCACCTCGGGCTGACAGATCTTGTCCTGAAACACCGCAATCGAACTGACCGCGATCACCGCCGCGATCAGCACCGGCACGATCAGCTTGAAACTCAGACCTGCGAAATAGATGACGAACAGGCCCGCCGCGAACACCAGCACGGCGGTGCCGAGGTCGGGCTGCTTGGCGATCAGGCCCACCGGCACGGCGAGGATCAAGAGGCCCACCAGGTAGTCGTACCAGCGCATCACGCCTTCGCGGCGCTGGTAGTACCAGGCGAGCATCAGCGGAGTGGCGATCTTCATGATCTCGGACGGCTGGATCACCACGCCGACATTGATCCAGCGTTTGGCCCCCTTGCGCGTGAGGCCGAAGAGCGCCACCGCCACCAGTAACGCGATGCCGAAGGTATAGAGCGGCACCGCGAAGCGCATCAGCGTGGTGGGCGGTACGTTGGCCAGCGCCCACATCAGCACGAAGGTGAGCATGATGTTGCGCAACTGGTCTTCCACCTTGCCCGGCATGTCGAGCGTGGCGCTGTACAGCGTGACGATGCCGACGCACATCAGCAGAAACACCGCGAGCGCGAGCGGGCGGTCGAAGCCGATGAACATCTTCTTGATGCGGTCGAGCCAGGCGCGCTTGTCGAATTGCATGCCTTTCTCCTTACTCGTCGATGCCGCCGGAAACCGGCTGGCTGGGTGACGTGGGCTGAATGCTGTCTTCGCGCGACGGCGCAGCGGCGGTTGGAACCGGCTCGCTGCCCGGGCGCGGGTGGTGCGGGCCGGATTTGCGCGGCACGAGCGTCTTGGCGGGCGTTGGGGCAGAAGCCGGATCCGCGAGTACGGTGGTGGCGACGAACGGAGCAGAGGCGCCGGTTGCCGCCGCGTCGGCCGCCTTATCTGCCGCCCTGGTTTCGCCTTTGGCTCCCGGTGCTGCGACCACGGGGCCAACCGGCGCCGCGGGCGCAACCTCGGAGGCAGCGGATGCCGCAGACGGCGCCGAGGCGCCGGCCGCATTCGATGCGGCGCCAGGCATCGGCAACGCGGTGAAGCCCGCGGCCACGGAAGCCGGCTGCGTGATCTCGATGGTGGTGGGCGCTGTGCCGATCACCGGCGCCGACGCATCTGCGGTTGCCGAGGCCGCTGCGGCGACCGCCGCCGCCTCGGCGCCCGGCTTCTGCCGGTCGACGAGGTAGTAGTCGAGCACGCGGCGCGCGATCGGACCGGCCGATTCTGCGCCCCAGCCGCCGTTTTCGACGATCAGCGCGAGCGCGATCTTGGGGTTGTCGGCCGGTGCGAAGGCGATAAAGAGCGCGTGGTCGCGCAAACGCTCGGCAACGGCGTGACCCTTGTAGTTCGCGCCCTGCAGCGAATACACCTGAGCCGTACCGGTCTTGCCGGCCGCCTGATACGGCGCGCCGATGAACAGCTTGGAGGCCGTGCCGTTGGTCACCACGCCGACCATCGCCTGCTTGACGATATTGATGTCCGATTGCGACACGTCGATGCGGCCATTGTCCTTCGGCACGGTCAGACGCGTGTCCTTGGTGAGCGGATTTTCGATTTCCTTCACCAGGTGAGGCTTCATCACCACGCCGTTGTTGGCGAGCGTGGCGACCGCGTGCGCGAGCTGCAGGATCGTGAACGAGTTGTAGCCCTGGCCGATGCCGAGACTGATCGTTTCGCCCTCATACCAGCGCTGCTGTTCGGGCTTGCGATACGCTTTGCGCTTCCATTCGGTGGACGGAAGAATGCCCTTGGCTTCGCCGGCAATGTCGATGCCGGTGATCTGGCCGAAGCCCCACGGCTTCATGAAGCTGGCGATCGCGTTGACGCCGAGGTCGTGCGCCAGCATGTAGAAATACGTGTCGTTCGACACCACGATCGCGCGGTTCAGGTCGATCCAGCCTTGGCCCGAACGCACGTCGTTGCGGAACGTGTGACCGCCGAAAGTGTAGTAGCCCGGATCCTGGAAGCCCCAGCTCGGCGTGCGCTTGTGCAGCGTCAGCGCGGCGAGCGCCATGAACGGCTTGTAGGTGGAACCCGGCGGATAGGTGCCGTGCAGCGGCCGGTTCAGGAGCGGATGATCGGGCGAGTTGTTCAGGTCGTCCCAGGTCTGCTGGTCGATGCCGTCCACGAACGAATTCGGATCGAAGCTCGGCGCGGAGACGAACGCGAGCACGTCGCCGGTTGACGGCTCGATGGCCACCAGTGCGCCGCGCTTGTCCGCGAACGCCTGTTCGGCGACCTGCTGGAGACCGATATCGAGTGACAGCACGAGGTTGTTGCCCGGCGTCGCCTGGGTGCGCGACAAGGTGCGCACCGGACGTCCGCCGGCGGTGACCTCGACTTCTTCGAAGCCGGTCTGGCCGTGCAGCTCGGTCTCGTAGCTCTGCTCGACGCCGATCTTGCCGATATAGTCGGTGCCCTTGTAGTTGTTGGCGTCGAGGCGCGGATCGTAGTGGTCCGGGTCGCTGTCGTTTTGGTCGCTGGCTGCGTCGATGCGGTCCTGGTCGCGCTGCGAAATCCGCCCGATATAGCCGATCACGTGTGCCGCTGTCGGCCCGAGCGGATACTGACGGAACAGGCGCGCGCGCACTTCGACGCCCGGGAAGCGGAAGCGCTGTGCCGTGAAGCGCGCGACTTCGTCGTCGGTGAGGCGGGTGCGGATCGGCAGGCTTTCGAAGTTCTTCGAATCTTCCTGCAGCTTCTTGAAGCGGCGCCGGTCGCGGGCGTCGATGGAAATGACGGTCGCGAGGTTGTCGATGACGTTTTCTAGCGTGTCGTTGAGCTTCGAGGGCGTGATTTCCAGCGTGTAGGCGGAGTAGTTCTTCGCCAGCACGACACCGTTGCGGTCCATGATGATGCCGCGGTTGGGGACGATCGGCGCCACCGAAATGCGGTTTTCGTCGGCCTGCAGCGAGTATTTGCTGTAGTGCCAGACCTGCAGGAACAGGAAGCGGAAAACGATCAGCCCAAAGCAGACGAACACGAACAGGCCCGCCGCCGCAACCCGCAGGCGGAACTTCGAGAGCTGTTGCTGAGTGTCCTTGAATTCGGTCATGCGCTTGGTCAAAAGGCCGCGAAGCGGCCGTCAGGTAACAGTGTCCAGCCGGCGGCGAGAGCCGGGAGGCGGGGGCGGTGCGGGTCGGGCGGAGCGGGCGAAGCCTGGTTCAGCGGGTTCACGGAAGGACTCGACGCGCGCACGGCGCTAAATGGGGCGGGTGTCGTCCGGATCGGCCGGACGGCGCTGCGGCATCAGCAGCAGCACGCTTGCAATGGGCCACAGGGCGGCTTCGACGAACCCGTCGATCAGGTAGCCCCAGCCCGGAAAGGCGGCGCCCATCAGCAGACGGATGACGAACGGCACAAGTTGCGCGATGACGAACAACGGCATCACCGCGAAGGTTTGCACGCCCATAGGCATCCACAATACACGCCTGTGAATGGTAATAGCGCCGTACGACAACAGCGTATACGCGAGTGCGTGCTCGCCGAGCAGGCTGGCGTTGTGCACGTCCATCAGGATGCCGAGCAGGAAGGCGATGCCCATGCCCACCTTGCGCGGCTGGTGCACGTTCCAGAACAGCAGCACGAGCGCGACGAAGTCAGGAATGCCGAGCAGGCGTCCCCACGGCATCAGGTTCAGCAGGAAGGCCGCCGCGAGGCTGAACGCGATGAAGTACGGGTTGACCGGCTGCAGGATGTATTGAGGGCGGTTCACTCGTCGATCCCCCCCGTGGCTGGTTGTTTCGTGGCGCCTGCGGGTGCCTTTCCGTCGGCCGGCGTGCCTGACGCCGACCGCCCTGTGGCGGCCCTTATAGCGGCCAGCCGTTCGGCGGCCGCTTTCTTCTCTCTGGCCTGCTTCGCGTCGGTATCTTTCTTTTCCGCTGCTGCGGAAGCCGGCGTTGCTGCCGAGGCCGGCTTTGCAGCGGCTGCGGGAGCGGACGCCGGAGCAGCCGCCTTGGCGTTCTTGTCCGCGGCTTTATCCGCAGCAGCCTTTGCCCCTTTCTTCGCCTTCGCTTCTTTCGCCGTGCTGGCTGCATCCGGTTCGTCAGCCGGACGCGGCGGTACGGTGTTCAGATAATGCAGCACCAGCAACTGATGCGCGCCACGTACCGGCGCAACCGGCAGGCAGATCACGCGTGCGAATGCGGTATCGGCCTGCTTGTCGACCCGTACCACCCTCGCCACCGGCAGCCCCGGCGGATAGGTGCCGTCGAGGCCGCTCGTGACGAGCTCGTCGCCGGCCTGCACGTCCGCGCTGATCGGCACGAAGCGCAGATCGAGCGAATCGCCCTTGGGCGTGCCGTAGATGACGCTGCGCAGACCGGTACGCAGCACCTGCACCGGCACGGCCTGATCCTTGTCGGTCAGGAGCGTCACTTCGGCCTGCATCGGGAACACGCGGGTCACCTGGCCGATCACGCCGTCTTCATTGACGACCGGCGAACCGTTCTGAATGCCTTGCTGCGCGCCACGGCCAATGATGACCTTCTGCGTGAACGGATCGCGCGTGTCGTACTGGATTTCGGCGGGGATCGATTGGGTGGTCATGCGCTGCGAGAGTTGCAGCAGCGCGCGCAGGTGCTCGTTCTCGGCGCCCAGTTCGGCCGCCGCGTTGGCTTGCAGCGAGAGTTGCAGGTTCTTCTTGCGCAGGGCGTCGTTCTGACCGCGCAGCGTGGCGCTGGTCACGGCCAGATCCGCGGCGCCCATGACGATGTCGCGCGGCACGAGCGCGGCGCGCTGCAACGGATAAAGACCGGCTCCCAACACGCCGCGAACGATCTCGAGCGTCTTGAAGCGCGCATCCGAGACCAGCAGGACGAGCGCCAGCAGCACGAAGAAGATAAGCCGTGCGAGTGCGGACGGGCCTTGCTTGAACAGAGGCGGCGGACTGTATTCCATGGTCGGCGCCGGGGGCGTGAGCGGTTGGGTGTAACTGCGGCGCGAAAGCGCGCGCTCAGCGCGCGGCGGCTGGATGGACCAGCCTGAGACAGACCGGCCCGATCAAGGCTAGCCGTCCGATCCGCGCTGCTGACATGGAGCCAGGCTCTCGCTTACTCGTACGAGAAGATGCTGCCGAGCTTGTCCATGCGCTCGAGGGCCATGCCCGAGCCGCGCACGACGCAAGTCAGCGGGTCTTCGGCGACGAGCACCGGCAGGCCGGTTTCTTCCGCCAGCAGACGATCCAGGTCGCGCAGCAGTGCGCCGCCGCCCGTGAGCATCATGCCGCGCTCGGCGATGTCCGCGCCGAGTTCCGGCGGCGTCTGTTCGAGCGCGATCTTCACCGACGACACGATCTGGTTCAGCGGATCGGTCAGGGCTTCGAGGATTTCGTTGCTGGAGATGGTGAAGCTGCGCGGAATGCCTTCCGACAGGTTGCGGCCCTTCACTTCCATTTCCTTGACTTCCGAGCCCGGGAACGCGGAGCCGATTTCCTTCTTGATCGCTTCGGCGGTCTGTTCGCCGATCAGCATGCCGTAGTTGCGGCGGATGTAGTTGACGATCGCCTCGTCGAACTTGTCGCCGCCGACGCGCACCGAACCCTTGTAGACGATGCCGCCAAGCGAGATCACGCCGACTTCCGTGGTGCCGCCGCCGATGTCCACCACCATCGAACCGGTGGCTTCCGAGACCGGCAGGCCCGCGCCGATAGCGGCGGCCATCGGCTCTTCAATCAGGTAAACCTGCGAAGCGCCGGCGCCGTGAGCCGCTTCCTTGATGGCGCGGCGTTCCACCTGGGTGGAACCGCACGGCACGCAGATGATGATGCGCGGCGACGGCGAGAACATACGCGACTCGTGAGCCGTCTTGATGAACTGCTTGATCATCTGCTCGGTGACGGTGAAGTCGGCGATCACGCCGTCTTTCATCGGGCGGATCGCCTCGATGTTGCCCGGCACTTTGCCAAGCATCTGCTTGGCTTCCTTGCCGACTGCCTGGATGGTTTTCTTGCCGTTGGGACCGCCTTCCTGGCGGATGGAAACGACCGACGGTTCGTCGAGAACGATGCCCTTGCCACGCATGTAGATGAGCGTGTTGGCGGTGCCGAGGTCAATCGCCAGATCGTTGGAGAAGTAGCTGCGCAAAAAACCGAACATTCAAAATCCTGTCTCGCTGGGGGCCGGGCCTCGCAAACAATGCGCAGGGCGGCAGCGGAAAAATAACAGCTTCAACCCCGGGCGGATACTGCGCCACAGCGGCTTGAAGCTTCGGGGGAATCTACCGGAGGCTGGCACAAGGCCGGCTTCTGTCTCTGACTCATTTGTGGGAAATGACCAGAAAGGCCTTGGTAAGACGGTCCGGGTTTGGGTCGAACGCGTAATGATACCTTATAATTTTGCTTGATTTGAAGGAAACGGTTGGCACTTTTTGCCGCCGCTGGCCCCTTTTTCGAGGGCCGCCTCCAGTGTCGTAACCCGCTGTCACAGCTTTGTTTTTCCGCAATGTGACAGTCCACCACATTTTCCGGTGACTGCATGGCCCTGACCCTGACCGATGTTAAGCGCATCGCGCATCTCGCGCGGCTCGAACTGGCCGACGCCGAAGCTGAGCACACGCTTGTCCAGCTCAATGATTTCTTCGGCCTTGTCGAGCAGATGCAGGCCGTCGACACCACGGGCATTGAACCGCTCGCCCATCCGATCGAGCAGATCGAGGATGTTGCACTGCGTCTGCGTGGCGACGCAGTGACGGAAACCGTCCAGCGCGACGAATTCCAGCGCCCCGCGCCTGCGGTGCAGGACGGGCTCTACCTGGTGCCGAAGGTCATTGAATAAAAACATGGGCTCGGTGCGCCGCGTTTGCTGCGCTGCCGCGCCATTCAGGAAAAAACGCAATGCATGAAAAAAGCTTGACCGAACTGCGTGCTGCTCTCGCTGCGAAGGAATGCTCGGCCGTCGAACTGGCGCAGCTCTATCTGAAGCGGATCGACGCAGCCAACGGCCTGAACGCCTTCGTCCATGTCGACGCCGATCTCACGCTCGAGCAGGCCAAAGCCGCCGACGCGCTGCTCCATAGCGGCCACGCCGGTCCGCTGGCCGGCCTGCCGATCGCCCATAAGGACGTGTTCGTGACACGCGGCTGGCGTGCCACCGCCGGCTCGAAGATGCTCGCCAATTACGCGAGCCCGTTCGACGCGACCGTGGTCGAGCGTCTGAAGCACGCCGGCATGGTGTGCGTCGGCAAGACCAACATGGACGAGTTCGCGATGGGCTCGTCCAACGAGAATTCGTACTTCGGTCCGGTGCAGAACCCGTGGGACACCAAGGCAGTACCGGGCGGTTCGTCGGGTGGCTCCGCTGCGGCCGTGGCCGCGCGCCTCGCGCCCGCTGCAACCGGCACGGATACGGGCGGCTCGATTCGCCAGCCGGCCTCGTTTTCCGGCATCACCGGCATCAAGCCGACCTACGGCCGCGTGTCGCGCTACGGCATGATCGCGTTCGCCTCGTCGCTCGATCAGGGCGGCCCGATGGCGCGCAGCGCCACGGACTGCGCGCTGCTGCTCAACGCGATGGCCGGTTTCGACGAGCGCGATTCCACCAGCCTCGTGCGCGACGACGAAGACTACACGCGCTATCTGGGCAAGACATGGTCGGCCGACACCGCGGGCAAGCCGCTCGCCGGCCTGCGCATCGGCTTGCCGAAGGAATACTTCGGCGCGGGTCTCGCGGACGACGTGCGCGCCGCCATCGATGCCGCCCTGAAGCAGTACGAAGCGCTCGGCGCCACCCTGGTCGAGGTTTCGCTGCCGAAGACCGAACTGTCGATCCCCGTGTACTACGTGATCGCACCGGCCGAAGCCTCGTCGAACCTGTCGCGTTTCGACGGCGTGCGCTATGGCCACCGTGCCGCGGAGTACCGCGATCTGCTCGACATGTACAAGAAGTCGCGCGCCGAAGGCTTCGGCCCGGAAGTGAAGCGCCGCATTCTGGTGGGCACCTACGTGCTGTCGCACGGCTACTACGACGCGTACTACCTGCAGGCGCAGAAAATCCGCCGCATCATCGCGCAGGATTTCCAGCAAGCGTTCAAGCAGTGCGACGTGATCATGGGGCCGGTCGCGCCGTCGGTGGCATGGGATCTCGGCGCCAAGGGCGACGATCCGGTGCAGATGTATCTGGCCGATATCTACACGCTGTCGGTGAGCCTCGCCGGTTTGCCCGGCATGAGCGTGCCGTGCGGCTTCGGCGCGGGCGCGAATGCGCAGCGTCCGGTCGGTCTGCAGATCATCGGCAACTATTTCAACGAAGCTCGCATGCTGCAGGTTGCGGATGCGTTCCAGCGCGCGACCGACTGGCATCGCCAGGCGCCGGCAGGAGTGTGAACACATGACCAAACAATGGGAAGTCGTGATCGGCCTCGAGACGCACACGCAACTGTCGACCGTCTCGAAGATTTTCTCGGGCGCCGCCACGCAGTTCGGCGCGCAACCCAACACGCAAGCCTGCCCCGTCGATCTGGCCTTGCCGGGCACGCTGCCGGTGATGAACCGCGGCGCGGTGCAGCGGGCGATCGAGTTCGGCCTCGCGATCGGCGCGACGATTGCGCCGCGCAGCATCTTCGCGCGCAAGAACTACTTCTACCCCGATCTGCCGAAGGGCTATCAGATCAGCCAGTACGAGATTCCTGTCGTGCAGGGCGGCCAGGTCACGATTCAGGTGCCGGCCAACGAGAAGGCCGGCAAGGACGCGTACGAGAAGACCATCAACCTGACGCGCGCTCACCTCGAAGAAGACGCGGGCAAGTCGCTGCATGAAGACTTCGCGGGCATGACCGGGATCGACCTGAACCGCGCCGGCACGCCGCTGCTCGAAATCGTGACCGAGCCGGAAATGCGCAGCGCGGCGGAAGCGGTCGCTTATGCAAAGACGCTGCATACGCTCGTCACGTGGCTTGGCATCTGCGACGGCAATATGCAGGAAGGCTCGTTCCGTTGCGATGCGAACGTATCGGTGCGGCCGGTCGGGCAACAGGAATTCGGCACGCGCGCCGAGATCAAGAACCTGAACTCGTTCCGCTTCCTCGAAGAAGCGATCCAGTACGAAGTGCGCCGCCAGATCGAACTGATCGAAGACGGCGGCACGGTGGTGCAGGAAACGCGTCTCTACGATCCGGACAAGCGTGAAACGCGTTCGATGCGCAGCAAGGAAGACGCACACGACTACCGCTATTTCCCCGATCCGGATTTGATGCCGCTGGTGATCGACGCGGCGTGGGTCGAGCGCGTGAAGGCAGAAATGCCGGAACTGCCGGTGGCGATCCAGCAGCGCTTTGTCGAACAGTACGGCCTGACGCCTTACGACGCAGGCGTGCTGACCTCGAGCAAGGCGATGGCCGCGTACTACGAAGCGGTGGTTGCCAAGGTCGGCGCCGCCCAGGCGAAGGTGGCGGCAAACTGGATGATGGGTGAAGTGTCGTCGCTGCTGAACCGCGAAGACCTTGAGATTGCCGACAGCCCGGTTTCGGCCGCACAACTCGCGCTGCTGTTGCAGCGCATCGCCGACGGCACGATCTCGAACAAGATCGCTAAGGAAATCTTCGTTGCCATCTGGGACGAGAAGGCCACCGACGAAGCTGCTGCTGACCGCATCATCGAAGCGAAGGGTCTCAAGCAGATTTCCGATACCGGCGAGCTGGAAGCGATTATCGACGAGGTGCTCGCGGCCAACCAGAAATCGGTGGAGGAATTCCGCTCCGGCAAGGAAAAGGCGTTCAACGCGCTAATCGGCCAGGCGATGAAGGCCACCAAGGGCAAGGCGAATCCGCAGCAGGTGAACGAGCTGCTGAAGAAAAAGCTATCCTGACGCCAGGGCCTGTTAGAAGCGTGGACAGGCCTTGGTGATGCAAATGCCGAACCGCGCGTGTCTGGAGCAGCGCGCGGCTGCGGTCATAACGGGCTGTTGCCGGACGAAAGTGGGGCAGCGGCCCGTTTCCTTTTGTTGGCGCCGCCTTTAAGCGCCTCTGGAGACAATGCATGGCGAAACAGCCGGAACTCGACGATTTCCGCGTGCCTTACTTCGACGGCAAGAAGGTCGCGAAATTCGCGCTCGCCGATTTCGACCCCGGCGCGAAGCCGTTTTCGACGGGCTCGAAAGATGGCGACCGCGACCGTCTTGCCGAGATCGGCGCGAGGCTCGATGGCTTGCAGGAACGCCTGCATGCGCAGCGCCTGCAGCGCGTGTTGCTGGTGCTGCAGGGCATGGACACGAGCGGCAAGGACGGGACGATCCGGGCGGTGTTTCACGAGGTGGATCCGCTCGGTCTGCGCATCGTGCCGTTCAAGGCGCCGACCGTGACCGAGCTGGCGCATGATTTCCTCTGGCGCGTGCACTCGCAGGCGCCCGCCGCCGGCGAACTGACGATTTTCAATCGCAGCCACTACGAGGATGTGCTGGTGCCGGTCGTGCTCGGTCAGCTTGACGAGGCTGCGCGTGAGCGGCGCTACGGCCACATTCGCGATTTCGAAGCGTTGCTGGCGGACAGCGGCACGATGATCGTCAAGTGTATGCTGCACATCTCGAAGGACGAGCAGCGTTCGCGCTTGCAGGCGCGCATCGACGATCCGACCAAGCACTGGAAGTTCGACGTTTCGGATCTGGAAGCGCGCAAGCGGTGGGAGCAATATCAGGCGGCGTATCACGACGCGCTGGCTGCAACCTCGACGCCCTACGCGCCCTGGTACATCATCCCGGCTGATTCGAAGACGCATCGCAACCTGATGGTCGCCGAACTGCTGCTGCGCATCTTCGAAGCAATGAAGCTCGAATATCCGCCTGCGAAGGAATCGCTCAAGGGCGTGAAGGTCGAATGAACGCCGGGTTGTCTGCGGCCTCGGCCTAATCTGGATTCAGCAGAACTCAGCAAGAGCAAGCAAGACCCAACAACGAATCTAAACAAAGGAACGACATGTTGCGTGTGATTACCGCCAACCTGAACGGCATCCGCTCTGCGTCGAGCAAGGGCTTTTTCGACTGGTTCGGTGAGCAGAAAGCGGACGTGCTGTGCGTGCAGGAAATCAAATGCTCGCAGGACGACATGACCCCCGAGTTTCTCGCCCCGCACAACTTCACCGGCTACTTCCAGCATGCGGTGAAGAAGGGCTATAGCGGCGCCGGCGTGTATACGCGGCACGAGCCGGACGAAGTGGTGATCGGCTTCGGCAGCGAAGAGTTCGACCCGGAAGGGCGCTATGTCGAACTGCGCTTCGGCAAGCTCTCGGTGATCTCGGTGTATGTGCCGTCGGGCTCGAGCGGCGAAGATCGTCAGCAGGCCAAATTCCGCTTCATGGACGAGTTCATGCCGCACCTCACCGAGCTGAGCCAGGAGCGCGAAGTGATCGTGTGCGGCGACGTGAACATCGTCCACAAGGAAATCGACATCAAGAACTGGAAGAGCAACCAGAAGAACTCAGGCTGTCTGCCGGAAGAGCGTGCGTGGTTGACGAAGCTGTTCGACGAAGTCGGTTACGTCGACGTGTTCCGGACGCTCGACCAGCGGCCCGAGCAGTATACGTGGTGGAGCAATCGCGGCCAGGCGTATGCAAAGAACGTCGGGTGGCGAATCGACTATCAGATCGCCACGGCCGGGATTGCCGGCAAGGCCAAGCGCACCGAAGTGTTCCGCGACATCAAGTTCAGCGACCACGCGCCGTTGACGGTCGACTACGACCACAAGCTCAAGAAGTAAGCGTAGCTCGGTCCGTCAGTCGCCGCGAACCGGGATGCGGCGCGGACGGCCGATGCCCGCGTAGTCGGGCAGTTCATCAACCGTCGTGCCGCTCGCCTTGGCGTAGAGCTGCAGCATGTCCGGCAACCGCTTCATGATGTCCTGCCGGCGCGAGGGCGGGTACGGGTGCACGTAGATATAGCCCTGATCGCGATTGCTGCGGGTCGCCGCGGCCAGTTTGTCCCACAGCGTGATCGCGGCGCGCGGATCGTAGCCGGCGCGCGAGGCGATATCGCTGCCTATCACGTCGGCTTCGGTTTCGTCGGTGGGCGTGTATTTCATCTCGAGCAGTTGCGAGCCGATGCCAAGCGGCGCCACGCCCAGATCGGCCAGCCCGAATAGCTGCGGAATCGTGCCGGACGAGTCGAGTTGTCCCGCCTGCTGCTCGCCGAGCCGTTCGCGCGCGTGCTCGCGCAGCGCATGCGCGATCTCGTGGCCGAGCAGCATGCCGAGTTCGTTGTCGTTCAGACGCACGCGATCGAGGATGCCGCTATAAATCACGATCTTGCCGCCCGGCAGGCAGTACATGCGGATGTCCGGCGAGCGGACCACCGCAATCTGCCACTTCCAGTTTTTTGCCCGCTCGTTCCACTTCAGCGAATACGGGATCAGCTTGTCGAGGATCGTATGCACGCGGATCACGCGGGCGTCGCTGTCGGGATAGAGACGGTTGGCGTGCTGGGCGCCGTAGACGATCTGCTCGAACTCGTCGGCGGCCTGGGCCTCCAGTTGCTGCGACGGAATCAGATTGCGGAATACGGCGTAGCTGCCGAAGCGCAGTTGCTGGGCGGGCGGCGTGTACGGCGGCGGGCGGTTGTCGGTGGCGCTGGGCGTACCGGTTCGAGCGGGTTGTTTCGCGGTAGTTGGAGCGGCCGCGGGAGCCGAGGTTGCCGCGGGGGCGGAGGCAGCCGATGCCGCTGATGGGGTCGATGGTCCACGCGCAGCGCTTGCCGTGCCCGTGCTGCTGGTGCCCGAGCCTAGCGCGCTGGCGTTCGGGCTTTCCGTGACGCTGGAGGCCGTTGCCGTGGCCGCCGGACTTTCCGGTAGAGCGGCGCCCGGCGCCGATTTCGCCGCAGGCGCGCTGGCCGGCACAACGGTACTGGCCGCGACCGCCGGCAGCGCGCCGGCGTAAGCGCTCCACGGCGTCGCCAGCGTGCTGATGCCGGCGCAGAGCAGCGCAAGCGTGGCACGGAGCGCACGGCGCACAGCGGACCCGTTCACGAGCGGATTCTCCACGGCGCGATCCGCAGCAACAGCAGCATGCCGGGCAGCGCCAGCGCGGTGCAGGCGAGGAAATAATCAAACCAGCCGATCTGCGCGACCACATAACCGCTCGCCGCCGAGGCCAGCGTGCGCGGCACCGAAGCGAGGCTGGTGAAGAGCGCGAACTGGGTGGCGGTGTAGCGCGGATCGGTCGTGCTGGCGATGTAGGCGGTAAATGCGGCCATCGTCAGGCCGGTCGCAAAGGTTTCGAGGCCGTAGACGAGTGCCAGGGCCACCGAGCGTGGATCGAGTTGGACCGTCCAGTCGACGCCGAACACGGAGAGCAGCTTCGTTACGGCATGACTCATGAACACGGCGAAATCGTAGATCGCGGTGAGCCCGGGCGACGCCGGGCCGAGGTGCGCGAGCCACGCGAAGCCGAGCGTCGAGAGCATCTGCAGGATGCCGAACACCCACAGCCCGCGGCCGATGCCGATGCGCATCATCCAGATGCCGCCGACGATGCCGCCGGCGAGGCTGGCGCCGAACGCGGTGGTCTTGGCGATCACGCCGATCTGCGTGCGCGAGTAGCCGATGTCGAGAAAGAACGAGGTCGACAGGTTGGTCGCCATCGTATCGCCGAGCTTGTACAGGAAGATAAAGCCGAGCACGAACAGCGCACCGCGCCAGCCGTCGCGCAGGATGAATTCGCGGAACGGTTCGACGATCGCTTCGCGCAGGTTGCGCGGCGGCGCGCCGTGCACCTTCGGTTCGCGCACGACGAGCGTCATGAGCATGCCCGGCACCATGAACGCAGCCGTGACGATGAACACGGTGGTCCACGGCAGATGATCGGACAGGATCAGCGCCAGTGAACCCGGCACCAGCGCAGCAATCTTGTACGCGTTGACGTGCACCGCGTTGCCGAGCCCCTGCTCGGTATCGGCGAGCAACTCGCGCCGGTAGGCATCAATGGAGATGTCCTGACTCGCGCCGAAGAAGGCCACCAGCGCGGTAAGCGCGGCGACCGTCCAGATCGAATCGCGCGGCGAGACGAAACCGAGCGCGGCGATCGCGCCCGCCACCAGAATCTGCGTGACCAGCATCCAGCCGCGCCGGCGGCCCGGCCGCCAGCCCGGCAGGCGCGGCACGTAGCGGTCCATGAGCGGCGCCCAGACGAATTTCCACGTATAGGGAAACTGGATCAGCGCGAACAGGCCGATTTCCTTCAGATTGACGCCCTCGGAGCGCAACCACGCCTGCACCAGGTAGACGAGCGTGAACAGCGGCAATCCCGACGTAAAGCCGAGAAAGACGCAGATCAGCATATGCGTATTGAGAAACGCACGCCAGCCAGCGTGTTCGACGTGAGCGGTAAGTGCGGGCGCCTCGTGCGGCGGGTTCGACATTTGGATGTGTGGCGTTAGCTTTTCTTGACGCGATAGACCGCAAGACTACCACGCCAGTTCGCGCCCCACTGCACCGCCTGACCGCCGTGCAGCACGACCCGGTCGAGAATTTCGATGCCCACTTCGGGCGCCAGCGCCTCGAAGTCCTTGATCGTCAGCACCCGCACGTTCGGCGTGTTGTGCCACTGATAAGGCAGCGATTTCGACACGGGCATACGGCCGCGCAACACGGAGAGCCGGTGCACCCAGTAGCCGAAATTCGGGAACGACACGATGCATTCCCTGCCGACCCGCACCGTTTCGCGCAGGATCGCCGCTGTCTGGTGAATGGTCTGCAGCGTCTGCGACAGGATCGCGAAGTCGAAGCTGCCGTCTTCGAAAAGCCGTAGGCCGTCTTCGAGGTTCTGCTGGATCACGTTGACGCCGTTCTGGGTGGCGGCGAGCACGCCGGCGTCGTTGATCTCGATGCCGTAGCCCGTGACTTCGAGTTCCTCGGTCAGGGTCGACAGCAACGAGCCATCTCCACAGCCCAGATCGAGCACCGTCGCGCGCGGTTCGACCCAGCGGGCGATGGCGCGGAAGTCGGGCCGCAGCGCAAGATAATCGAGAGCGCGCTGGTTCATGCGTTCACCTCGTTGGCAATGCGTTCGTAATAGGCGCGCATCAGGTTGTGATAGCGCGCGTCGTCGAGCAGGAAGGCGTCGTGACCGTGCGGCGCGTCGATTTCCGCGTACGTAACCGTGCGTTTGTGGTCGAGCAGCGCCTTCACCAGTTCGCGCGAGCGCGCCGGCGCGAAGCGCCAGTCGGTCGTGAAGCTGGCGATCAGGTATTTCGCCGTGGTGTGCGCCACCGCCGCGGTCAGGTCGCCGTCGAAGGCCTTGGCCGGATCGAAGTAGTCGAGCGCGCGCGTGATCAACAGATAAGTATTGGCGTCGAAGTAGTCGGCGAATTTGTCGCCCTGATAGCGCAGATACGACTCCACCTCGAATTCGACGTCGAAATTGAAGTTGTACGCGTCGACGGCGCCTTCCGCCCGGCGCAGCGAGCGGCCGAATTTTTCGGCCATGTCGTCGTCCGAGAGATACGTGATGTGGCCGATCATGCGCGCCACACGCAGCCCGCGCTTCGGCTTCACGCCGTGCGCATAGTAGTTGCCGCCGTGGAAGTCCGGGTCGGACAGGATCGCCGAACGCGCGACCTCGTTGAAGGCAATGTTCTGCGCGGAAAGCTTCGGCGTGGACGCCACCACGATGCAATGGCCGACGCGCTGCGGATACATCATGCTCCACGCGAGCGCCTGCATGCCGCCGAGGCTGCCGCCCATCACGGCCGCGAAACGTTCGATACCGAAGGCGTCGGCGACGCGCGCCTGGGCGTTCACCCAGTCTTCGACCGTCACCACCGGAAAGCTCGCGCCATAGGGAACGCCGGTGGCCGGATTGAGGCTCATCGGGCCGGTCGAGCCGAAACACGAGCCGAGGTTATTGACGCCGATGACGAAGAATCGGTTCGTGTCGAGCGCCTTGCCGGGGCCGACCATGTTGTCCCACCAGCCGACGTTCTTCGGGTCGTCCGCGTAGACCCCCGCCACATGGTGCGAGGCATTGAGCGCGTGGCAGACCAGCACGGCATTGCTGCGCGCGGCGTTGAGCGTGCCGTAGGTTTCGACCATCAGGTCGAAACCGGCCAACGAGCTGCCGTTCTGCATGAGCAGCGGCTCGGAGAAATGCATTTTCTGGGGAGCGACGATACCGATCGATTCCATTCATTCCGCCTTCAACAGGGGCGGCTAAATGGTGTCGGCAAGGCACGGAGAGCGACTGTGTGCGCGGCTGACGACCTCTTTAGCCGCATTTATAGTGAACCGCCGGAACAGCTTCCGGAAGGTTCGCGCGCCCGCAATCGAGTCAGCAAATCGGCGCGTCCATGACCATTGGCTTTGGCAACAACAGTCAGGCGCAAAGTATAGCGGAAAATTCTGTGTGGCAGCGTCGGTCGCGGCGCTCGCGATGCGCCGGCGCGCAGCGTAGAGTCAGGCGATGCCGCATGACTCCAGTGGACTACTGAATTACTGAAGGATCAATCGCAACTGGGCGTCGGCGTGTTCGGCCGGATTGCGCGCAAAGCCGCTTCGCACATACCGGTGCCAGCGGCCGACGATATAGCTGAGCAAAAGATTGGCCCGCACGCCGGGATCGTAGTCCGCCGGCAGCGGCACGGCGCTGCCTTGCGCGTGCGGAGGATTGGCGCTGGCCTGCACGTTGGCGTCCATCAGGCCGAGGCGCAGGCACTGCTTGAGCGACGCTTCGACGCGCTCGAGCAACTGGTTGACGCGCTCGGTCAGCCGTTCGTGTTCGCCCACTAGCGCCTCGCATGTCAGCACGCGGGTCATGCCGGGATTTTTCGCGGAGAAGTTGAGCAGCATCAAGGCTATCGTGCGGGCCTGCAGCACGCCGTTGGGCTCTTTCGTGGCGATCTGGTTGATGAGCCCGAAGATGGACTGCTCGATGAATTCGATCAGCGCTTCGAACATTTGCGCCTTGCTGGCGAAATGCCGGTATAGCGCGGCCTCCGATACGCCGAGCCGCGCGGCGAGCGCCGCTGTGGTGATCTTCTCGTTCTTCGGCGCTTCCAGCATGCTGGCGAGCGTCTGCAGGATATGCACGCGGCGCTCGCCCGGTTTCAGGCGAGTGGCGCGGGTACTGGTACTGCCCGTGGCTGGCAGGTCTTCGGCTACGGCCTCGTCATGCTTGTGATCCGGTTGCATGTGTGTCGTCCCTTCGGTCGCACTGAGCGGGTGCCCAATCTCAGCGATTTTAACGAACGGATCCGCCGGTCGACATAGTGCGGCCGGCCGGTGCCCGGCAAGCGGCCCGGCGCGCCGTCTGCGCCGGCCCGGCTCGGCAGGTGGCCGACGATCCACACCGTGCGAATCCCCAGCCGGCGGTAGTTTTTCAGATGCGAGCGCGTGTCTTCTACGAGGATGGCGTCGGCGAGCGGCACGTGGGCGTCGCGCATCGCCCGGCGCAGCATGCCGGCGTCGGGCTTGGCGCGCCAGCCGCGGCGATCGCGCATGTGTTCGATGGCGATCACACGTTCGAACAGCCGCTCGATGCGCAGCTCGGCCAGCACCTCCCGTGCGTATGCTTCGGGCGCGTTGGTCAGCACGATTTTGCGGCCCGGCAAGGCGGCGACGAGGCGTGCGAGACCGCGCTCGCCGTGCACCATCGAAGGCAGATCGGCGAACGTGTGTACGACCTTCAGGAAGTCGTGCGGGTCGACCGGATGATGACGCGCCAGACCGAGCAGCGCCGCGCCGTAGCGCTGGGTGTAGCCGACGCGCAGGCGGTTCGCCTCGTCGAGGTTCACCTCGAGCGTGTCGATGATGTACTGCGTCATTGCCTCGTTGATCGCGGGGAAAATCGAGTGCGACGCGTGGTGCAGCGTGTTGTCCAGATCGAACAGCCATACCGGACTGCCGCCTGCAACGTGGGGCCGGCGGCGTTTAGCGTGTCTGGACGGGAAGGTGCGCATGGTGACGGGAAACCAAACCGGGTTCGTGCCGGCGCTGCATGAAATGAACGGGCGGGTGCCTGCAGTCCATCATGCGTGCGGCGTGAGAAAAAGGAAAGCGTGCGGCGCCACGGCGGATGCGAGGCCAAGCGCCCAAGGCTTGGGCGGATGCCGCGAGCCGAGGAGAAACCGCAAAGAAAACAGGCAGCTCATCCGCGGGACGCGCTGCCTGCCGCTGCATGCTCAGTGCGAGCGGATCATCGTGCCGAACGGCTGTTCGGTCAGGATTTCCAGCAGCACCGAGTGTTCGATGCGGCCGTCGATGATGTGCACCGAGCGCACACCGCTCTTGGCCGCGTCCAGCGCGGAGGAGATCTTCGGCAGCATGCCGCCGGAGATCGTGCCGTCTGCGAACAGGGCGTCGATTTCGCGGGCGGACAGATCGGTCAGCAGATTGCCTTCCTTGTCCATCACGCCGGGGATGTTGGTCATCATCACGAGCTTCTCGGCGTTCAGCACGACCGCCAGCTTGCCCGCGACCAGATCCGCGTTGATGTTGTACGACAGGCCGTCTTCACCGAAGCCGATCGGCGAGATCACCGGAATGAACGCGTCGTCCTGCAGCGCCTTCACGACCGCCGGATTGATCGACTCGACTTCGCCAACCTGGCCGATGTCCACGTACTGGCCCGGCATGTCGCGATCCGGCATCAGCAGCTTGCGCGCGTGGATCAGGCCGCCGTCCTTGCCGGTCAGGCCCACGGCGTGGCCGCCGAAGTGATTGATCAGCGTGACGATGTCCTGCTGCACTTCGCCGCCGAGCACCCATTCGACGACTTCCATCGTCTCTTCGTCGGTGACGCGCATGCCCTGGATGAAGGTGCCTTGCTTGCCGATCTTCTTGAGCGCCTGGTCGATCTGCGGACCGCCGCCGTGCACGATGACCGGATTGATGCCGACCAGCTTCAGCAGAATCACGTCGCGCGCGAAGCCTTGCTTCAGACGCTCTTCGGTCATCGCGTTGCCGCCGTATTTGATGACCACGGTCTTACCGTGATACTGGCGAATGTAGGGCAGCGCCTCGGCCAGAATTTCAGCCTTCAGGGTGGGCGCGATCTGCGAAAGGTCGGGAATCTCGGACATGGCGGCAGGCTCTGGCACAGGACAGTTGAAACACGGCGAATTGTACAGGACTGGCGCGCTGCAACAGGGTTTTCGACGCTTGTTCTGGCGGTGTACGCCGCGATGCTGCCGCAGTGCGCAATCGACGTTGCGCGCACGCCACTGATGCCCCGGTTGAGGGGGTTTTTGCGGAGGAATTTGCGCTTAAATTTTCGGGCTGCGGCAGCAACTGCGGTGGCGTGGGCGGTGGGCGCAGCAGGGTGGGGCTTTCAAGCGCCTTGCCTAGCGTGGCATCATTTCCTGACCGGATATCCGGTAGTTCATTCTGGATCGCCATGAATCCACCCGCTCCCCAGGCGCATGCAAAGAGTGCGCGCTGTCCGCGCTGCGGCAGCGCTTTCGACTGCGCGATGCATGGGCAACCGTTCGACTGCTGGTGCAAGTCCATGCCCGCCCTGCCCGCCGACCGGCTGGAACCGGGCGGCCGCTGTCTGTGCCCGGAGTGTCTCGCGGCGGAAATTGCCCGTGCGCGGGTGCGAGGCGCTGCGGGTGGTCAGGAGGGCTGAGCGCCGGAGCGCTTTCTATCGGTGCTGGCCGGCTAGCGTATCCAGATCCCGCGCCACCTCATCCAGCACCGGATTCCAGTCGCCGAACTCGCGTTGCCGGTACAGCGTCGCGCCTGGATACCAAGGGCTGTCGCGCCGTTCGAGCAGCCATGTCCAGTGCGGATTGACGTCGAGCAGCACCCAGGTGCGCTGACCGATTGCTCCGCTCAGATGGGCGACCGACGTGCAGACGGTAATGACCAGATCGAGCGCGCTGACGAAGGCCGCGGTGTCGTCGAAGCTCGACAGTTCGGCCGTGTAATCGACGATCGTCAGTCCGGCAGCTTGCGCGGCGGCCACCTCTGCGGCGGCGCCCGGCTGCAGGGAATAGAACGCCGTGCCGTCGATGCCGGCAAAGGCCGCTGCATAGCGTTCCCAGCCTACCGCGCGGAACGGATTGCGCTGATGATTGAGGCTGCCGGTCCATGCCAGTCCGACCTTGAGCTGCTTCTGGTGCGGTTTGTCCACGATGAGCCGTTCGCGCCAGGCTGCGCTGGCGGCGGCGTCCGCATGCAGGTAAGGCACCGTGCCGGAAAGGGTGTCGCCGAGCGTGCCGAGCACCAGCGGCACGCTCATCAGCGGGATTTCATAGTCGAACGGCGGCAGCGTTTCGACACCGCCGCCGGCCGAGTAGCCGTCCACGTGGCTGCCCAGGCTGCGCGCGAGCAATTCGCCCATCTGCGGGAACGAGTTCCAGAGGATGCGGCCACCTTGCGCATGAACCCGCTCGGCCAGCAACGGAATATAGCGGCAGCATTGCAGCAGGTCGCCCATGCCCTGCTCACCCCAGACCAGCAGGGTCTTGCCGGCGAGCGGCTCGCCCTGCCATTGCGGCGCCGGCATGGCGGGCCGGTTGCCGCCGAGTTCCAGCGATCCTTGCCAGCGCGCCTCGTGAGCGGGCCACCCATGCGCGTAGTCGCCGCGCACGAGATGCAGCATCGCCAGATTGGAGCGCATCGCCGGGTCGCCGGGAGCGCGTTCGCAGGCGGCCTGGGCAAGCTGGACGGCTTCGTCCCAGCGTTGTGCTTCCTTGAGCGCCAGCGCATAGTTGTTCAGCGCCAGTGGGCTGCCGGGCGCCAGTTCGACGGCCCGGGCGCCCGCTTCCAGCGCGCGCGGCAGATTCATCGCGAAACGGCTCGCCTGGGCGAGATTGGTCCAGCCATTACTGTCGTGCGGGTCGTCGGCGAGGGCGCTTTCCAGCAACGTAACCTGCTCGGTCACGTCGCCGCCGCTGAGCGCGAGCGCGCCGGCCAGATTGGTGCGCAGTTGCGGCAAATGCGGATCGAGGGCGAGGGCGTGCCGATACGGTGCGAGCGCGTCGCGGTGGCGGTTCGCCATTTGCAGCGCGTACCCTAGCCGGAAGCTGGCGGCGGCATCCTCGGGATGGAGTTGGGCAATAATGGCGGCGACTGCGATGGCGTCGTCGTGGCGGCGCTGTTCGAGCAGAGCGATGGTGAGCTGGCCGATGGCTTCGTCGCCGAAGTCCTGCAGGTGGCCGGCGGCCTCGAGCCAGATGGCGCGCGCTTCGGCCTGGCCGTTTTGCTGGGCCTGCGCCGCGCGCTGTAAAAACGTCAGGAAGGCGGGCCACGCAGGGTGGCCGGGGTCGGAAATCAGAGGCAGCACAAATCTGTCCTGGCGGTGGCGATTTTTGTCAAGCGGTCGATGGTACCGTCGAACCCCAACGCAGTGTCTCGGAGAACTCCGAACAGGTAAACTGGCGTCATGCATCGTATAACCAACACTGGCCGGGTCAACCTGGGACATCTGTTCTGGCTGCGCTGTCTCGCGATTATCGGCCAACTGGTCACGATTGCGGTCGTGCAGACCTTTGTCGGCGTACACCTGCCGCTGCCGGCCATGTTGCTCGTCATCGGCCTCGAAACCCTCTTTAACTGTCTCACCTGGCTGCGCGTCTCGCGCCAGCGGCCCGAATCCAATCTCGAACTGTTCGGCCAACTGTGGGTCGATCTCGGCGCCTTGTCGGCCTTGCTGTTCCTCTCGGGCGGCACGACCAATCCATTTGTCTCGCTTTACCTGCCTTCGCTGGCCATCGCGGCGGCCGTGTTGCCGTGGCATCTGATGCTGTGGCTCGCTGCGTTCGCGGTGGTGTGCTACGCGCTGCTCGGTTTCGACTCGGTGCCGCTTAATCTCGATAATCCCGCGAACCTGTTCGACTACTACCGCGCCGGCATGTGGGTGAACTTCACGGTCAGCGTCGGTCTGATTGCGTGGTTCGTCGCACGTATGTCGCGCGCACTGCGCCAGCGCGACGCGGCGCTCGGCGATGCCCAGCAGCGCCTCTTGCGCGACGAGCGGGCGGTGGCCCTCGGGGTGCAGGCGGCGACCGTCGCGCACGAAATCGGCACGCCGCTGTCGACCATTGCGATGCTCTCCGAAGAGTTGCGCGACGCCGCGCGTACCGACAAGGGCCTCGCGCCCTACAGCGCCGATCTCGAACTGCTCGAACAGCAGATGTCGCTCTGCACCTCGGCGCTCGCCCGGCTGCGTTCGCGGGCGTCGGAGCCGGGCAGCCGCCAGCCGGTCGGCGAATGGCTCGAGTCGTTTGCCCAGCAATGGCGTCTGCGCCATCCGTATGTCAAGCTCGAGCGGCTCGGCACGCCGCCCGCCGAACCCGATCTTGACGATACCGTCGCGGTTAGCCAGATTCTCACGATCCTGCTCGACAACGCAGCGCGGGCCAGTCGCGATCATGTCACGCTCGCGGCTACGCTGACGCGCGAGGGCGATCGTATCGAATTCGAAGTTTGCGACGCTGGACCCGGCATTCCAGCGTCGTTGCGTGGCTCGCTCGGCGCGATGCCGGTCGACAGCACCCAGGGTGGTCATGGCGTCGGCTTGTACCTGGCGTTTTCGGCGGCGGCGCGGCTCGGCGGCTCGATCGAGCTGACCGACGTCAAGGAGACCCGGCCCCGCGGCACCCGCGCGGTGCTGCGGCTACCCGTGGCGGGCCGTCAATCATCCGGCGCGGGCCGTAGCGGCGCCGCGTCATCCAATACGGAGAAACAGGCATGAGCGACATGAATTTTCTGGTGATCGACGACGACGAAGTGTTCTCCGGCATCCTCGCGCGCGGTCTGACGCGGCGCGGTTATACGGTGGCCGAAGCACACAACGCGGAGGAAGCGATCAAGCTCGCGAATCAGCAGAAGTTCGGGCAGATCACGGTGGATTTGCACCTGGGCAACGATTCGGGGCTCACGCTGGTGGCGCCGCTGCGCGAACTGCAACCGGACGCACGGATGCTGGTGCTGACCGGCTACGCGAGCATTGCGACGGCGGTGCAGGCGGTGAAGGACGGCGCCGATAACTATCTGGCGAAACCGGCCAACGTGGAGACGATTCTCTCGGCACTGCAAAGCGAAGCGAGCGCGCTGCAGGCGGAAGAGGCGCTCGAGCATCCCACGCCGCTATCCGTGGCGCGGCTCGAATGGGAGCACATTCAGCGTGTGCTGGCCGAGCACGGCGGCAATATTTCCGCGACGGCTCGTGCATTGAACATGCATCGGCGCACGCTGCAGCGCAAGCTGGCCAAGCGGCCGGTGAAGCAATAAACGTCAGCGCGGCAAACACCGCGCGCCAATCCGTACGCAAAGCGCTGCGACAAACCACGTCGCAGCGCACCGCGTGGCGCAGTTACAGCACGTACCGCGACAGGTCTTCGTCGTCCGCGACTTCGTTCAACGCGCGGTCCACATACGCTGCATCGATCTTGACGTTCGTGCCCGCATGATTGCCGGCCGCAAACGACACTTCTTCAAGCAGCTTCTCGATCACCGTGTACAGGCGCCGCGCGCCGATGTTTTCCGTCTTCTCGTTGACCGAGAAGGCGATTTCGGCAAGACGGCGAATGCCGTCGTCGGCGAAGTCGAGGTGCACGTCTTCGGTCGCGAGCAGCGCCTGATATTGCTTGACGAGGCTTGCGTCGGTCGACACCAGAATCGATTCGAAATCGTTGACCGACAGTGAATCCAGTTCGACGCGAATCGGGAAACGCCCCTGCAGTTCAGGAATCAGGTCGCTCGGCTTGGCGAGGTGGAAGGCGCCGCTGGCGATGAACAGGATGTGATCGGTCTTCACCATGCCGTACTTGGTGTTGATCGTCGTGCCTTCGACCAGCGGCAGCAGGTCGCGCTGCACCCCCTGGCGCGACACCTCGCCGCCGCCCGCTTCGCTGCGCGAAGCGATCTTGTCGATTTCGTCGAGGAACACAATGCCGTTCTGCTCGACGTTCTGCACCGCCTTGGTTTTCACTTCCTCGTCGTTGAGCATCTTGGCTGCTTCTTCATCCGTCAGCAGCTTCAGCGCTTCCTTGACCTTCAGCTTGCGGCGCGTCTTCTTGCCGCCGCCGAGGTTGGCGAACATGGAGCGGATCTGTTCGGTCATGTCTTCCATGCCCGGCGGCCCCATGATGTCCATGCCGACTTGCGGCAGCTCGACGTCCAGTTCGATTTCCTTGTCGTCGAGCAGGCCTTCGCGCAGACGCTTGCGGAAGGTCTGGCGGGTCGTGCTGCCTTCGTCCGCGGTGTCGGCGGCGCTCGAGCTGGCGCCGAAACCGACCGGCCGCGCGCTCGGCAGCAGGATGTCGAGAATCCGGTCTTCCGCCTGATCTTCAGCCTTGGTGCGTACCTTGCGCATTTCCGTTTCGCGGGTTTGCTTGACCGAGATTTCGATCAGGTCGCGCACGATGCTGTCCACATCGCGGCCCACGTAGCCCACTTCGGTGAACTTGGTGGCTTCGATCTTGATGAACGGCGCATCGGCCAGCTTGGCCAGACGCCGGGCGATTTCCGTCTTGCCGACACCCGTCGGCCCGATCATCAGAATGTTCTTCGGGGTGATTTCCTGGCGCAGCGGCTCGCCGACCTGCTGGCGGCGCCAGCGGTTGCGCAGCGCCACCGCGACCGCTTTCTTGGCGCGGCCTTGGCCGATGATGTGCTTGTCGAGTTCCGAGACGATCTCGGCAGGGGTCATGGTGCTCATCGTGGGTCCTTACTCGATCGTCTCGATAACGCGGTTGTGGTTCGTATAGATGCACATGTCGCCGGCGATCTGCAGTGACTTCTCGACGATCTCGCGCGGCGACAATTCGGTGTTGTCGGCCAGTGCCTTGGCTGCCGCCTGCGCATAGGCGCCGCCCGAGCCGATCGCACAGATGCCGCCTTCCGGGTCCAGTACGTCGCCGTTGCCGGTAATCACGAGGGTGGTGTGCGCGTCCGCGGCGATCAGCATGGCTTCGAGCCGGCGCAGCATGCGGTCGGTGCGCCAGTCTTTGGCAAGCTCGACCGCCGAGCGGGTCAGATTGCCCTGATGTTTTTCGAGCTTGGCTTCGAAACGGTCGAGCAACGAAAAGGCATCGGCCGTGCCGCCGGCGAAGCCGACCAGCACCTGGCCGTTGTAGATACGCCGGACTTTTTTGGCGCCGCCCTTCATGACGATGTTGCCCAGCGTGACCTGACCGTCGCCGCCGAGGGCTACCTTGTCGCCGCGGCGCACGGAAACGATCGTCGTGCCGTGAAATTGCTCCATATGCGTTCCTTTTGCAAAACGGGTAGGACGCGGCAGCGCTTGTGCGCCGTCGCGCCGATGCGTCGGGCGGCGCCGCTGCGCCACCGCCTGAATCCGATAGAGCGGACGGCGCGCGACCGATAGCCGGCTGAAAGCGGCCCGCGCGCTCGTGCAACGCATGTCCGGTTTATTTTAGGGCGTGCGCTGTCATATCAAGAGCTAGCCGGATGGCATAGGGCCGAAAAACACCCGAAAAGTGCGGCCGGGGCGGGATATGGGGCGGCAAGCCGAACCGAAGCAAAGAAACGGCTTGCCGTGAGCGCACTTGCCGCACGGCGTAGGCGGTGCCCGGAGGAGCGGTAAAAGATGCAGGTGTCAGGCCGCCCAGGCGACTGGAGCGCGGGCACTGGGCGCTGGATTCAAGGGCTGCGAGGCGTGTGTGCGGCGCCGGAGAAGGTCAGGAGAAACGCCGGCACAACTATATAAACGTCGGGCACGGCGGCAGGTGAGGCAAAGAAAAAGGCGCACAGTTCACCGTGCGCCTCTGAACGAAGCAGCGTGTCAGGGCGGGCCTTGGGCCGCGCCGCAGGCGGTCAGTCGCCGAACAGCTTCTGGCGCAGTTCGCGGCGTTCCTGCGCTTCGAGCGACAGGGTTGCCGTGGGCCGGGCCAGCATACGCGGAATGCCGATCGGCTCGCCGGTTTCTTCGCACCAGCCGTATTCACCCGACTCGATGCGCGCGAGCGATTGCTGCACCTTCTTCAGCAGCTTGCGTTCGCGGTCGCGCGTGCGCAGTTCCAGCGCATGCTCTTCCTCGATCGTCGCGCGATCGGCCGGGTCCGGCACGATCACGGTTTCGCGCAGGTTTTCGGTCGTCTGGCCGGCATTGCGGAGAATTTCCGCCTGCAGCTGTTCAAGCTTGTTCTTGAAGAAAGCGAGCTGATCCTCATTCATGTAATCCTTGTCGCTCATCTTCAGGATTTCGGCTTCGGTCAAGAGTCGTTTCGTCGTCATCTGGCTTGCTTCTTCAATGTGAGGCAAAACTCGTACATGTTGCCCGCACTTTCGTGTTGCCCGCAAAGGCGCTGCAAGACGCTCAACGAGCGCTGGCGAACACGGACGATGGACTGTCGTGACGCCGTAGCGTCAGACGCCTGAGCGCTGCACGCCCTGGCGTCGATGCGGGGCCGAACTCCTCTGGAAACGGTCTTCAAATGCTCCTGAGGCATTGCTTACCGGCGGCGCGCCTTCCAAGGCGGTGCGCCAGCCAGCTTGTCGGCGTGCTGCTCCCCGGACAAGATTTTCCGGTGCCGTGTCAGGCCCGGCGCGGGATACGCGCTGACCGGGCAATCGTTCTCATTCTCCAGTGGGCACGTATTGTAACTGAATCACAATCCGCCACCGCAACCGGGATTATTTCGGGCCGCGGCACACCAATATCCTGAAAATATAACGCGCGAACGGCTAAAAAGCGATGGCCGCGCACGATTCCTGCAACAAGGGTTTTCACGCGTTTTTCACACGTGGTGTGCTGGCGGTGGGTTTCCGATCGGGGCCGGAGCATATTCGCTGCGCCAGCATTCTTCGTTCCCGGCCCTTGGCAGTCCTGTTTTCACCCGCTTTGCGGTCCGCCTGCGCTTGCAGGCGGGACCGTTGACGCTCTGCCAACGGCCCACTTAAAGGCTACTGACGGCCCGCGCACGGGGCGCCGGCCCGGCTTGCGCTCAGACGAGGCAGGCGGTCAGCCCGTCGGTAATCAGGTCTTGCGGCAGTTCAATGCCGATGAACACCATCTTGCTGTTCTTCTTTTCCACCGGCTGCCATTTGGCGGCCAGATCGCTGCCCATCATCTGGTGCACGCCCTGGAACACCACTTTGCGGTCGACGCCCTTCATATACAGCACGCCCTTGTAGCGCAGCAGCCGTTCGCCGTAGATCTGAAGGATGCCGCCGAGGAAGTCCTCGAGTTTGTTCGGATCGAACGGCCGCTCGCTGCGGAACACGAACGATTTGATCTTGTCGTCGTGATGCGCGTGGTGATGGTGGCCGTGGTCGTGGCCTTCATGGTCGCAGTGGCCATGATCGTGGTCGCAGTTCGCGTGATCGTCATGGGTGTGGCCGTGCTCGTCGTGCGCATGAGCGTGGCTGTGCGCGTGCTCGTCTTCGGCGAGGAAGTCCGGGTCGATCTCGAGCTTGGCGTTCAGGTTGAAGCCGCGCAGGTCGAAGATCTCCTTGATCTCGGCGTCGCCGAAATTCACGGCCTTGATCGCCGCGCGCGGATTCATGTGCAGCAGGCGGTGGCGCAGGTCGTCCGTGGCGGCTGCGTCCACCAGATCGCCCTTGGTGATGAACAGGCGGTCCGCAAAGCCGACCTGGCGCTGCACCACTTCGTGCTCGTCCAACTGATGATTGGCGTGCTTCGCGTCGACCAGGGTGATGATCGCGTCGAGCAGGAATTCGTCGGCGATCTCGTTATCCATGAAGAACGTCTGGGCCACCGGGCCGGGGTTCGCGAGGCCGGTGGTTTCGATCACCACGCGGTCGAAATCCAGTTCGCCGGCGCGCTTTTTCGCCGCCAGATCGCCGAGCACGCGCGCCAGATCGCCACGGATCGTGCAGCAGATGCAGCCGTTGCTCATCTGGATGATCTGTTCGTTCGAGTCCTGCACGAGGATCTCGTTGTCGATGTTCTCTTCGCCGAACTCGTTCTCGATCACGGCGATTTTCATGCCGTGCGGTTCGTTCAGGATGCGCTTGAGCAGAGTGGTTTTACCGCTGCCGAGGAAGCCGGTCAGGATAGTGACGGGAATCATGGTGGTCGCCTGTTGGTGCGTGAATCGGAATGCTTGAATCGAAGCCGACGCGCGTGCGCCGCGCCGTTCGAGCCGGTCGGTTATTGAAACATATCTGCCGGGCCGCTGCTGGCAGCGGGCCGCCGCGCCGACCCCCGCATGGGAAATATCCCCAAACTATGGGCGATCAGGCAATTTGCAACAATAGGCCTTTCAGATACTCGCCTTCGGGGAAAGCGGTGAGCAGCGGATGGTCGACTCCGGCACCGAGGCGCTTGAGGATACGGGCGTCGACGCGCGCATCGGCCGCCGCGCCGGCGACGATCTTCTGGAACAGTTCGGCGTCGATCGCGCCCGAGCACGAGTAGCTGAAGAGCAGCCCGCCCGGGCGCAGCAGCTTGAGGCCGGTCAGGTTGATGTCCTTGTAGGCGCGCGCGGCGCGGTCCACGTGTTCGCGCGAGGGCGCGAATTTCGGCGGATCCAGTACGATCAGGTCGAATCGCTCACCTTCTTCGTGCAACCGGCGCAGCGTCTTGAACGCGTCGGCGTCGAGCCAGCTGGCGCGCTGCGGGTCGAAGCCGTTGGCGGCGACGTTCTGCTGCGCCAGCGCCAGCGCTTCCCCGGACGAGTCGATCGAGACGACCCGCCTGGCTCCGCCCTTGAGCGCAGCCAGCGAGAAGCCGCCGGTGTAGCAGAAGCAGTTCAGCACGTCGCGGTCCTGTGCCAACTGCTGCACGAGAGCCCGGTTGTCGCGCTGGTCGACGTAAAAGCCGGTCTTGTGACCGTTGCGCACATCCACGTGGTAGCGCACGCCGTTTTCGCTAGCGATCAGCGGATCGGACGGCGGCTCGCCCGCCAGTACGCCGGTGATCTGCTCGAGGCCTTCCTTTTCGCGGATCGACACGTCCGAGCGCTCATAAACGTTCGGGCAGCCGGTTGCCGCGGTCAATGCCGCGACGATCGCCTCTTTCCACGCTTCGACGCCTGCCGCCATGAACTGGCACACCAACTGGCTGCGCTGACCGGCCTCGTCGGCGACATAGTGATCGACGATCAGGCCCGGCAGGCCGTCCGCTTCGCCGAAGATCAGCCGTACCGCGCCGGTGTTCTGCACCATCGCCCGGCGGTGCTCGACGGCGCGCTGCACGCGGCGCTTGAAGAACGCGTGATCGATCGGCTCGGCTTCGTCGAAGCTCCACACCCGCGCCCGGATCTGCGAATGCGGACTGTAGGCTGCACGGGCGAGAAAGCGGCCGTCGTGCGAGCGCACCAGCACGGTGGCGCCGGCGGCCGGCTTGCCGTCCACGCGCTCGATGGCGGTCGCGTAGACCCACGGGTGGCGGCGCAGCAGCGACTTTTCTTTCGACGGTTTGAGCGTAACGGTATTCATGACTTCGTGAGGTATTCAGCAGAACAATGTGCCGCGTAAAGCGGCGAAACCGGAGACAGCAGGCACTAACAAGCCTGGAACAGCCGTCTTAGTTGCGTTTCTTGGCGCGCGGATGCGCCTGATCGTAGACGTGCGCCAGATGCTGGAAATCGAGCGCGGTGTACACCTGAGTGGCGGTGATGCTGGCGTGCCCGAGCAGTTCCTGCACCGCGCGCAGATCGCCGCTCGATTGGAGCACGTGGGTGGCAAACGAGTGGCGCAGCACGTGCGGGTGCACGTTGGCGGGAATGCCGGCGCTGAGCGCCATGCGCTTGACGCGCTCGCGCACCACGTTCGGCGACATCCGCTTGCCGCGCGCCGACAGAAACAGTGGATGCGGGTCGTGCTTCACGAATTCGCCGCGCACCGCGAGCCAGGCGTGGAGGGCGTCGAGCGCCTTGCTGCCGACGGGCACGACGCGGCGCCGGTTGCCCTTGCCGAGCACCTCGACTTCGGCGGATTCGAGCTTGAGCCAGCCGGCAGAACGGTAGCCGTCGGCCTCGGCAAAGCGCGCATCGAGGCCGACCAGTTCGGCGAGGCGCAAGCCCGACGAGTAGAACAGCTCGAGGATCGCGTGGTCGCGCAGCCCTTCGGTGTTGCCGGCGGCAGGCGCTTCCATCAACCGGTTGGCGTCGTCGACCGAGAGCGCCTTGGGCAGCGTTTTCGCCTGTTTCGGCGCCCGCACCGTGGCGACCGGGTTGGCCGGCAAGTCGACGCGGCCCGCCAGCCAGCGGTAAAAGGCGCGCCACGCCGACAGCCGGTGGCTGATCGAGCGCGCCGTCATGCCGGCTGCGTGCGCCCTTGAAACCGCGCCGCGGATGTCGATCGCGGTCAGGCTTTCGAGTGCGCGGCCCTTGGCCAGCCGCTTCAGTTCTTCCAGTTCGTGGGCATAGCCGCGCAGCGTATGCGCCGAGAGCCGCCGCTCGTGTTCGAGATTCGACAGGTAGTCGGCGATCGGATCGGCGGCGGTCACGGTGGTGAGCGGCGGGCGGTAGCTTGCAGCCGGGCGCGTCAGCGCGGCAGCAGACGGCTCAGGGCCGCGCTGGCGAGGGCGCCGATCTGCGTCAGGAAATCGGTCGCCATGCCGTCGTGAAAGCGGCGCGGGTCGGACGAACCCATCACCAGCAAGCCGAAGGTCGGCGCCTCTTCGTTGCCCTCGGGGTCGCGCAGCGCGAGCAGGGCGATCGATTCGGTTGCGTGCGCACCTTCCTGGACGCCAGCCCCTTCGGCAGGCACGGCGGCGAGCGCCGGCACGAGCCATTGCGCCGCTTCGAAGCCGGTATTGGCGCCGCAATACGGGGTGGCGAGGCTGTTGGCAAAAATGCGCACTTCCTCGCCGACCTGGCGCGCGAAGTCCGCCTGGGTGTACGGCTCAGCCACGTCCCACACGCGCAGCGCCGCCTGCGGCACATCGAACACGTCGCGCAGGCCGTTGGCGATGGTGCGTGGCAGCGCGTACGGATCGCGCTCGGCCATCACGCGGGTGGTCCAGCGGTTGAACTTCGAGGCAATGCTGTCGTTTTCGTGCCCGTAGCGCAGCAGTTCGGCGAGGCGTCGTTCGAGAAGCTTGTTCTTCTCGCGCAGCATTTCCATCTGCCGTTCCTGCAACGAGACTGCGGCTTTGCCATGCGGGTTCGCGAGCCGGATGGCCGCAAGCATTTCCGCGTGTTCCGCGAAGAATTCGGGGTTGGCGAGCAGGTATTCGGCGACTTCGCGATCGTTCATGGTTTCGGCTAAAGGACTACGCCCTCGGGCGGGCGCATCGGTCAATGGGGTCAGTCGGCCACTCGTCTGGTCAAACTCGGGCCACACGCTCGGCCGTTCAGTCGGCCAACTCGATCTCACCTTCGAAGACGGTCGCGGCGGGGCCGGCCATCAGGAGCGGCGCGGGGTCTTGCTCGCCGTTCCAGGAGATGGTCAGCGTGCCGCCATGGGTGTGCACCTTTACCGGCGAGTCGAGCAGCCCGCGACGGATGCCGGCGGCGACGGCCGCGCAGGCGCCGGTGCCGCACGCCAGCGTCTCGCCGACGCCGCGTTCGTAGACACGCAGCTTGATCTCGTTGTGCGCGACGATCTGCATGAAGCCGGCGTTCACCCGCTGCGGGAAGCGCGGATGCCGCTCGATCACCGGGCCGTCGATCAGCACAGGGAACGCCTCGACATCGTCCACTACCTGCACGGCATGCGGATTGCCCATCGAAACCACCGAGATCCAGCGCGTGGCGCCGTTCACTTCGAGCGGCCAGAGCGTGTCGCGGCTCTCGTTGCGGCCTGCGAGACCGCTCGCCTCGAACGGCATGCGGGCCGGTTCGAACACGGGCATGCCCATGTCCACGGTGACTTCGCCGTTGTCCTGCATGGTCAGCGTAATGATGCCGTTCTGCACCTGGACGCGCACGCTGCGCTTGTCGGTCAGCCGCGTGTCGCGCACGAACTTGACGAAGCAGCGCGCGCCGTTGCCGCAGTGTTCGACCTCGCCACCGTCGCAATTGAAAATGCGGTATCTGAAATCCACGCCCTCGATGGTGGGCCTTTCGACCAGCAGGAGCTGATCGGCGCCGACGCCGAAGTGCCGGTCCGCGAGCGCACGCACCTGGCTCTCGCTCAGGTTGAGCGGCTGCGTAAAGCCGTCGAGCACGACAAAGTCGTTGCCCGCGCCGTGCATCTTGGTGAATTTCAGTTTCATGTCGCTATTGTAAGGGACGCGCACGCAGGTGCGCCGAACGGCGTTCTTATGATGTTGCGATTGCGAATTTTCTACGCTGCGGCAGGGCGTTGCCTCAATAGACGCTCGGCTCGCCCGGCGGACGCGTCTTGAAGCGTTTGTGGACCCAATAATACTGTTCCGGCATAGGAGGAATCTGTTCTTCGAGGAACGCGTTCATGCGGCGTGCATCGGCCTCGTCGTCGCCCGTGGGATAGTGGTCCCATGGCTTGAACACCTTGAGGCGGTAGCCCTTGTAGTTCGGCAGCACCTCGCCGATGAACGGCACCACCTGCGCGTTGCCCACTTTGGCGAGCCGTCCGACAGCCGTCAGCGTGCAGGCCGGCACGCCAAAAAACGGCACAAAGGCCGAGTTGCGCATACCGTAATCCATGTCGGCGCCGAGCATCACCGGCTTCTTGTCGCGCAGCCAGCGCAACACGATGCGCGCGCTGTCGGCGCGGCTCGCCATGTCCGCGCCGAAGCGGGCTCGCGCCGCCTTGGCGACTTCCTCGAGTTCGGGGTTCGACATCGGCTGATACAGCGAGCCGCATTGCCGCTTCAATGAATAGTTGAGGAAGATCGAACCCGCCTCGATGCCGACGAAGTGAAAACCGAGAAACAGCGTGGGCGGCAGATTGGGATCGGTGAGGTCGATCGCGCTGTCGAGCTGGATCAGCTTTTCCAGCTTCTTCGCCGAGCCGAACCACTGCACGCTGCGCTCCAGATAGCTTCGGATGGCGTGGCGGAAGTGTTTCTGTGCGACGTCCTTGCGGCGTTCGTCGTTCCACTCGGGGAAGCACAGCTTCAGGTTGATATGGACGATACGCTTGCGCCCGCTAGGGATCTGATACAGCAGCCAGCCGAGGCCATCGCCGATGCGGGCGATCAGGCCGTATGGCAACAATGCAAACAGTTTCAGCAAGCCGATGGCGAGTTTGGCTCCGAAGCGGCTCAGCATGCGGCCGCTCCGCGGCGGGCACCTGAAGACGCAACGCTCAAGTAAACCGAAAACGAGTCGAAATACAACACGCGTGGGTACTCTGTGACAAATGTAGGAAGTCGCTATAATAAGGGCTTCGCCGAGTTAATAGACAACTTGCGGGGCGAAGCTGTCAGGCGCAATCCACGTGATTTGCGCCGAACAGTCAGGAAATCCGCTAAAGCGTCGCCGCTTCAGGCTCCCGAAGCTGGCTACGTGAAACTCTCAACCGTAACCACATAACAGGAGTCTGCAACGTGGCAAACGACTATCTCTTCACCTCGGAATCCGTTTCCGAAGGCCATCCCGACAAGGTCGCAGACCAGATTTCGGACGCAATTCTCGACGCGATCCTGGCCCAGGACAAATATTCGCGCGTCGCCGCTGAGACGCTGTGCAACACGGGTCTGGTCGTGCTGGCCGGTGAAATCACCACCGCCGCGAACGTCGACTACATCCAGGTCGCACGCAACACGATCAAGCGCATCGGCTACGACAACACCGATTACGGCATCGACTACCGCGGTTGCGCGGTGCTGGTCGCGTACGACAAGCAGTCGCCGGACATCGCCCAGGGCGTCGACCGCGCACACGACAACAACCTCGATCAGGGCGCCGGCGACCAGGGCCTGATGTTCGGTTACGCGTGTGAAGAAACCCCGGAACTGATGCCGCTGCCGATCCACCTGTCGCACCGTCTGGTCGAGCGCCAGGCGAACCTGCGCCGCGACGGCCGCCTGCCCTGGCTGCGCCCGGATGCGAAGTCGCAGGTTACCGTGCGCTACGTCGACGGCAAGCCGCACGCAATCGACACTGTGGTGCTGTCCACGCAGCATTCGCCGGACATCGAGCTGGCCACGCTGCGCGAAGCCGTGATCGAAGAAGTCATCAAGCCGACGCTGCCGGCTGAACTGATCAAGGGCGACATCAAATTCCTGGTCAACCCGACGGGGCGTTTCGTGATTGGCGGTCCGCAAGGCGATTGCGGCCTGACGGGCCGCAAGATCATCGTCGACACGTACGGCGGCGCGGCTCCCCATGGTGGCGGCGCGTTCTCGGGCAAGGATCCGTCGAAGGTCGACCGTTCGGCTGCCTACGCCGGCCGCTATGTCGCGAAGAATATCGTGGCCGCCGGTCTGGCCTCGCGCTGCCTGATTCAGGTGTCGTATGCAATCGGCGTGGCTCAGCCGACCTCGGTGATGGTCAACACGTTCGGCACGGGCCGCGTCTCGGATGCGACGATCACGCGCCTCGTGCAGGAACACTTCGACCTGCGTCCGAAGGGCATCATCCAGATGCTGGATCTGCTGCGTCCGATCTACGAGAAGAGCGCGGCTTACGGCCACTTCGGCCGCGAAGAGCCGGAATTCACGTGGGAAGCGACGGACAAGGCGCTGGCTCTGGCTGAAGCCGCAGGTACCGAGCCGGTGGCTGCGCTCGCGTAAGTAAGCGGATTCGATTGGTCCTACGAAAAACCCCCGCCCGGCGTTAAGCCGGGCGGGGGTTTTTTTCAATCGCGCCCATTACAACGTGCTGTTCCTCTGCTTCAGCGACTCGCGAAGCCGAACCAGCCCTCGCTGTTCGCCGCCATCCGGCGCGGCCGCCGACTGGCGGCATAGCGGACGCTCGGCGCTTGCGTCGTCAATGCGCGCAGCGGCGTCGGTTTGCGCAACAGCGTGCGCAGCGAAAAGCGGCGCGAGCCGGCTTGCGTGCGCAGCGCCGTAAAGAAGGTCTGAAACCAGGTACGGATGCCATCCACGGGCTTGGCCTCGCGCCATTGCCCGGCGAGTGCACGCGTGCGAGTGGCATGGTGACGCAGCGCGCGCACCACATGGCGGCGCGCGGGACGTGCCGCTTTCAGCGCGGCGCGGGTAAGGCGGGTACTCAGGAGTGTGTGCATGGCTTCAAAGGTGGGCGACGGGCCGCGCGGAGGAGGTGCTGCAAAAACACGCAGCAAGCATGCCAGCGGGGGCGACTCGCAGACCCGGAGACTGACCGGGAGTGGCGGCAACGGCAGCGGTTGGCCGTGCGCAAAGGAAGACAGCGGGAATTACGATCAACATGACTGCAGGCTACACGCGAATCGTGACGACCGAAAGTCGGTTTTAACCCGGGCGCTTACGGGTTTTTACGGGGCAGATCGCCGCTTGAACGGGGGCGAATCGGACCCTTGACGGTCGATTGCTGTGCAGTTTCGCCCCTGCGAAGTGCACTCGCTCGGGCGCGCGCTACTGGCTGGAAAAGGGGGTATGGCCGGCAGTGTCCGCGGCCGCTTTGATGCGAGGCAAGAGGGGCCGGATTCGCACGCACGGGGATCGCGTACGTTTTACAATCGGGGATCGGCCAGCAGAAGGTAACGGAATACCCCATGTCAGTTCAGTTAGTTCACTCCAAGAAAGAACAGGTTCAGATGTTGCGGGAACAGGGTTTCGTCGTGGTGCCGGGGCTGGTTTCGCCCGAACGCTGCGAAGAACTGAAGCAGATTGCGCAGCGGCAGCTCGAGGAGGCGGCCGCGCCGATCGAGTTCGAGGCGGATCTGCGCTATCCGGGCGCGCCGGAATCGAAGCACGCGCCGGGCGGCCATACGGTGCGGCGCCTGCTCGACGCGTATGCACGTCATCCGCGCTTTGCCGAGTGGGCGACGGCGCCGGAAATCCGTGGCTGGATGGAGACCTATTTCGGTGAAGAGCCGCGCCTTTCGCGTGCGCACCACAATTGCATGATGACCAAGCATCCTGCCTATGGCAGCCTGACCGGCTGGCATCGCGATGCGCGTTATTGGTCGTTCGAGCGAGACGATCTGGTTTCCGTGTGGCTCGCACTCGGTCCGGAAACCGCGGATAACGGTGCGCTGTGGCTCGTGCCGCAATCGCATAGTGCGACCTTCACGTCCGAGCGTTTCGACGCAGCGAAGTTTTTCCGCTCCGATTTGCCCGAGAACCAGGCGCTGATCCAGACCGCGGTATCCCCGGAACTGAAGGCGGGCGATGTGGTGTTCTTCCACTGCAACACGCTGCATTCGGCCGGCAAGAATCTCAGCGAAGCGGTGAAGTTCTCGCTCGTGTACACGTATCACGGCGCTAGCAACGTGCCGCTGCCGGGCTCGCGCTCCGCTTCGAAGCCCGAAGTGGCGTTCTGATTGTGATAGAGCGACGGGCGCCGCCCGTCGCTCTACGGCGCTAGCCTGTCACCGCCCGGTGGTCGTAGCTTGTCTACCCCTCCCACTAACTGCGGGATGCGCGCCCACCCACTTGCTCTAACGCTTGCCGCCTGAAGTCGCCAGGCCGATCAGGCCCGCGAGCGTGGCGACCACGCCGCCCACAATCAGCATGATGGCCTTGTTGGTCGGCGAGCCGGTGAATACACGCGACACCTCGCTGCTAAACGAATGAAACGCCTGGCCGCCGAAATACAGCAGCACCACGCCGCCGACAATCAATGCGAGCGAAATCGCTTTGGTCATGAACGTCCTCTGGTTCCACGCAATATGGTTGCGTCATCCTGTCAAATAGCCAACGCAGTGTAGGGGAACGCGATGCTCGCGTCCATGCTGCGTCGGCGCGGGCCCGGACGGGCCGCTTTGCGTCCTGCATAATGGGTGCCTGCAAGCCTTTCGACGATTGGCTAAGATACTTACCTCGTCTTACCCCGCACTGAACCGCACGCGGCCGCGCAGCATCGGCAATCGGCTTGCGCGGCGGCCCCGCGACCTTTCCTGTCGTTCTCATCAAGGATTCAAGCAATGGCTTACGAAGCAGCTTCAGCACGCTATTCGGACATGCAATACCGCGTTTGCGGCAAGTCGGGTCTCAAACTGCCGGCGCTCTCGCTGGGTCTGTGGCATAACTTCGGCGACACGACGCCGCTCTCCACGCAGCGCGAGATTCTGCGCACGGCCTTCGATCTCGGCATCACGCACTTCGATCTGGCCAACAACTACGGGCCGCCGTATGGCAGCGCCGAGACGAATTTCGGGCGTCTGTTCAAGGACGATTTCAAGCCGTACCGCGACGAACTGCTGATCTCGTCGAAGGCCGGGTGGGACATGTGGCCGGGTCCGTACGGCCAGGGCGGCGGCTCGCGCAAGTACATACTCGCGAGTCTCGATCAGAGCCTGCAACGCATGGGGCTCGACTACGTGGACATCTTCTATTCGCACCGCTTCGACGCCGACACGCCGCTTGAAGAAACCGCCGGCGCGCTGGCGAGCGCAGTGCAACAGGGCAAGGCGCTCTATATCGGCATTTCGTCGTATTCGGCCGCCAAGACCCGCGAAATGGCCCAACTGCTGGCGCAATACAAGGTGCCGCTGCTGATTCACCAGCCTGCTTACAACATGCTCAACCGTTGGGTCGAACACGAACTGCTCGACACTCTCGACGAACTCGGTACGGGCAGCATTGCCTTCACGCCGCTCGCACAAGGCTTGCTGACCGGCAAGTACCTGAACGGCGTGCCCGAAGACGCTCGCGTCAACAAGCCGGGTGGCGGCTCGCTGAAGCAGGACCACCTGAGCGCGCAGAACATCGAGCACGTGCGCAAGCTCAACGAGATTGCCCAGCGCCGCGGTCAGAGTCTTGCGCAAATGGCGCTCGCCTGGACACTGCGCGGCGGACGCATCACCTCAGCGCTGATCGGCGCCAGTAAGGCTGAGCAGGTGCGTGAGAACGTCGGTGCGCTGAAGAACCTCGAGTTCTCGAAGGAGGACCTGGCGGAGATCGACCGCTATGCGACCGAGGGCGGCATCAACCTGTGGGAAAAGCCGTCGACCGATCAGGCCATCTGATGGGCTAATTTCGCAGCCAACGCTGGATCAGGAAAGCCGCCGTAAGGCGGCTTTCCTTTATGGGCATCGGTGCTGTATCACGCGCCGTTACACGAGCAACACCATTCTTCCCGCTGTCATACAGCGCTGCTAACGTCGCGGGCGATGTCGTCTCGACGGAGGGAAGATGGACCCACGCACGGCCACCCAGGCCGGCCCGGCAACGCGAACCACGGTGCATGAACGAAGTGCGCCTAAACGTGCTGCCATCGACTTACGCGCCAATCTCACGCTGCTGGTTGTCGTCACCGTTGCGACAGCGCTGCAGCTCTTCGGGCTGCCCATCCTGTTGCGGGCGTGGGGCCTTCCGGCGCTGTTGCTGATCGTGCCGCTGGTCGCGCTCACGCCTACGCACTGGGGCTTGATTCACGAGGCGATTCACGGACAACTGTTTGCCCGGCGTCAACTGAACGAGGGCATGGCACGGGTGCTCGCGATTTCGTTCGCGCTGCCGTTCGATGCCGTACGCTTCGGACACCTGATGCATCATCGCTTTACGCGTGAGCCGTTCGACCGGCCCGATGTGCTCGATGCGGGGCGGCCCGCCTGGCGCGTGCGGCTCAGCTATTACGGACGTTTGTTAGGCGGCCTGTATGCGGGCGAACTGGTGGTGCCGCTGCTCGCTTTTGCACCGCGCGAGGCCGTGCGTTCGCTCGTGGCGCGCGCGATCGGCGCGGACGGCCCGCTTGGCGCCGATGTGCAGCGTCTTTTCAGCAACTTCGCGGCTGACCCCGCGCGACGCGCGCGCATCCGCCGCGACTGGCTATTGACGCTCGCACTGTTCGCGCTGGCCTTCTATCTGTACGGGACATGGTGGCCAGTACTGGCCGTGACGATGTATTTACGGGGCGTATGGCTGTCGCTTGCCGATAACCTGCCGCATCATGGCGTGGGACTCGACGAGCCGGGACGCTCGCGCAACTTTCGCGTGGCGCGGGCATGGCAAGGTGTGCTGATGAACCACCACCTGCACCGCTTGCATCATCAGCATCCGACGTTGCCGTGGACAGCTCTTCCCGCGCTCGATGCGCTCGAGCGGGAAATGCACGGCCACGCAGATGCGTCGGCCGAACCCGCCTACTTTCGCAGCGCGCTGCGTCAGTTCAGGGGACCGGGCGCGCTCGATGCGGCAGCGCCTTAAGGCGTGGCCAACCGCAGCGGCAACCGTAGCCGCTGCTGCGGGGTTAGACGAGCGCCGGTAGTCCTTCCACCAGCAGGACCGCGACCCCCACTCCCATTAACGCGCCGATCAAGCGAAACAGGTTGTGCCTGAACTCCGTTTTGCAGGGCAGGGCGCCGACAAACAGCGCGCCGGCTAGCGCCATCGGGATGATCAGGATGAAATCGGCGATCGTAAAGTAGGTCGTCATGCTCGTCTCCTTATGGGGTGTTCGCCGTGGCAGCGCCGTAGTTTTAAGGTTGATCCGGCTGCCAAGCTTGTTTCGAGTATAGGCGACGGTTAGGGCAGTGTCTGTGTCGATTGCGGCGCTGCGGCGGTGCGCCGCCGCTGCCGCAAGGCTTGCCCGGCGCGGTTCTCCAACGTCTCGCGACAAGCCGGCGCAATGCCGGTTCGTCTGGCGTTTGCTTACATGTGCCTTTCTGGTGCGCTTGCGCCACGCATGAAACCGGTACGCAACAGCCGCCCATGTTTTCGATACATCGTTCGGCAAGGTTTATGATGGCCCCATGGTCATGCGTTACAGTAAAGCCAGCGGCTCGAAATGTGCCGCCTTTTAGCGGGCGAATTCGTTGAAGTGCAGGGCCATGTGCCCTTACTTTGCGCTTCCCCTAAACCGGTAAAACGGCAACAATGAACTGAACCACCGCCGCGTGCGACGCGGAGCAATTCAGGTGCGTTCGCAACGTGTTCGGCGAAGCGGCGCTTTTTATCATCACCTCGACCGGCACGATCGTCAGATAGCCGGCAATGGGAGAACGGGGAAATATCATGCAAGTCGGTTCTATCGTGCGATCCGTGCATATCGCCGTGCCGCAGGGCGCGCGCGGGATCGTCATGCGCATTCTGGGCGACATGGCGATGGTGGCGTGGTATGCCGGCGAGCCCGGCACGTCGCCGCAACTGAATACGGAACCCTTTTTCCTCGAAGACCTGATCGATACGGGCGATCTGGTGCGCCCGACCAGTGCGCAGATTCATTGAACGTGGCGCATGAACCGCGTGTGTGGCCGTGACGCTCGTCTTTGAGGGCGGCGCAGCGCACAATGCGGGCATGAACCACGAAACTGACGATCCGCAGGACGGCGCCAGCGGCGCCGTGCCTTTTGCCCGGCTCACGCCGGAATGTGTGCTGGACGCTATCGACAGCGTCCTGAGCACGGTCGGCGTGCGTACCGATGGGCGCATGCTGCCGCTCAACAGCTACGAAAACCGCGTCTATCAGATTGGCGTCGAGGACGGCCCACCCGTCGTTGCGAAGTTCTACCGGCCCGAGCGCTGGACGGACGAGGCGATTCTCGAAGAGCATGCGTTTGTGGCCGAACTCGCAGAACGCGAAATCCCGGCGGTGCCGGCGCGCGTCTTCGAAGGCCGCAGCTTGCATGCTTTCGACGGCTTTCGCTTCTCGATCTTCGAGCGGCGCGGCGGCCGCGCTCCCGATCTGGACCGGCGCGACACGCTCGAATGGCTTGGCCGCTTCATCGGCCGCATCCACGCCGTGGGCCAGACCCAGGACTATACGGCGCGGCCGACTCTCGACATCCAGACTTTCGGCTACGAACCTCGCGACTTCCTGCTGGCGCAGCGCTTCGTTCCTGACGACGTGCGCACCGCCTGGGAAACCGTGGTGAATCTTGCGCTGGAAGGCGTCGAGCGCGCGTTCGAGCGAGCCGGCGAGGTCCGCGCTATACGCATGCACGGCGATTGCCATCCGAGCAACGTGTTGTGGACCGATGCCGGCCCGCACTTCGTCGACTTCGACGATAGCCGCATGGGACCGGCGGTGCAGGATCTGTGGCTGCTCTTGCCGGGCGAGCGGGCGGAAGCATCGCGTGCGCTGGCCGATCTGCTCGCCGGGTACGAAGACTTCTGCGAGTTCGAGCCGCGCGAACTGCATCTGGTCGAAGCCTTGCGCACGCTGCGGCTGATTCATTACCAGGCATGGCTGGCGCGCCGCTGGGACGATCCGGCGTTTCCCGTGGCGTTTCCGTGGTTCAACACGCAGCGCTATTGGGAAGACCGCATCCTCGAGATGCGCGAGCAGCTTGGTGCGATGCAGGAAGGGCCGCTCTGGCCGGTTTGACGGTTGGCCTCGGGCATATCGAGCACGCGGAAATTGACTGGCAGCGCAATGCGCGCGTGCTCATGCAATTCAAGGTTGCGGTGGTGGCGGCAGTGGCGTGCGGGTTGACGTGACGTAACGTAAGGACGGGGCCCGTGCGCGGGCTCCGGGCGCGTTACCGCGCATCTGGTTTGGCCGCCGGGACTCAGGCCGCTGTGTCCTTCGCGGCAGATGCTGAGCCCAACGAACTGATTTTCACATCGCGATCCGGGAAGCGCGCGATCATGATCAATTCAGCACCCAACGCGTGAATGTGGTCACGCAGCGTGGAGACATACATATCCGTTCGCTGCTCGAGTTTGGCGATGCTCGGTTGCTTCACGTTCATCAGGCTGGCCAGCTCTTCCTGCGAGAGGCCCAGCGCACGGCGCAATTCGGCCAGCGCCATTTCTGCGATCAGATCTTTGGCTCCTCGCTCCGCCCGGGCTCGCGCTTCGGGCGACATCTTTGCCTGCAATTCCGAGTACTTTCTCACCATCATTGACTCCTTCTTGATCTAGCCGCGCCAGATGCGCACCATATAACGCATCAGCACGCGGGATATTGACTGCATACCAGCGATCTTTGCCGGTCTTGTCGCCACCGAGCAGCAGGATGCCGGTGCGCAGCGGGTCGAATATGTACAGCACGCGGAATGGTCTGCCTGCGTGCTGGATTCGCAATTCGCGCATGCGGCTGTATTTCGACCCCTTGACCTGGCTACTGTGTGGGTAAGGCAGGTGGGGACCGACGTTGATCAGCAACCGAACCCCTTTGTCGACCGATTCCTGCTCGCTCTCCGTCAAACTTTCCCACCACGCACCGAAAAGATCGGTGTATTCGATGTCCCAACTCATGATGAATATAACCTCAAAGGAATATTCCGTCAAAGGAATAATTGTCAATTTGTGTGCACAAGACGCCGAGGCCGGAAACGACATCAAAGCGCCTCGTCCAGCGAACGCGTGTGCGGCGCTACGAACGAGCCGTGCATGAGGTCATGCTAGGGATTTGAGGGAGAGTTACCAGTCAGCCGAACGGCTAACGCTAAAGAGGAATGCGAAATAAATGGAGAAGTCAAACGGTGAAGAAATGAAGCTCGGAGCCGGCGTTTCGGGCAGCGCATAGGGACGCCGCCCGCCGCTCGTCACGCCACCAAAACCACTACACGCTACAAGCTGCCCCGCCGCTTGCCGCAATTTCCCGCGCCGCCTTAGCGCCTTCGACCTGCAGCAAGGTCGGCAAGGAAACGCCGTTCTTCGCCGCCGTCACTTCCGCCAGAATCGACACCGCGATTTCCGGAGGCGTCCGGCTGCCGATATAGATTCCCACCGGCCCATGAAGCCGCGCCAGTTCGGCATCGTTCAGGTCGAACTCCTTGAGCCGTTCGCGCCGCGCCGCGTTGTTGCGCCGCGAACCCAGCGCGCCCACGTAGAACGCAGGCGTCTTCAAGGCCTCCATCAGCGCGAGGTCATCGAGTTTCGGATCGTGTGTCAGCGCAATCACCGCGCAGCGTTCGTCGAGCTTCATGTCGAGCACCGTGTCGTCCGGCATGGTGCGCACGATTTTCGTGCCGGGCACGTCCCACTCGTCGGTGTACTCTTCGCGCGGATCGCAGACGGTCACCTGATAGTCGAGGCCAACCGCAATATGGCAGAGATAACGCGACAATTGTCCCGCGCCGATCACGAGCATCCGATAGCGCGGCCCGTGGATCGTCAGCAGACGCTCGCCGTCGAAGTCGACGCCGTCGGTGGCCTGGGCAGGGCCGAGCTGCACGACGCCGGTTGCCATATCCACGCGCCGCGCGAGCAGGCGGCCGTCTTCGACCGCCTCGCACAGTTCGGCGATGCCGCTTTGCTTGCCGAGCGGTTCGAGCACCAACTGGATCGTGCCGCCGCAGGGCAAGCCGAAGCGATGCGCTTCCTCGGCAGAGATGCCGTACTTGACCGTCTCCGGCACGGCCTGCTCGATGCCGCGTTGCCGTACCCGTTCGATCAGATCGTCTTCGATGCAGCCGCCCGAGACCGATCCCACCACGAGGCCGTCCTCGCGCACGGCCAGCATGGCGCCTTCGGGGCGTGGCGACGAGCCCCACGTCTTGACCACCGTCACCAGTAGCGCGCGATGTCCCTGCTCGATCCAGCGTGCACTGGACTTCAGGACTTCGAGATCCACGCTGTCCATGATTTCTTCCCTTTCGCTTGAGCGGCGCCGGATTCGGGGTCCGCGCCCTCGGTTGAGGCTGTTTCGGTTGCGGCCGCGGCATCGGCGCCGGCTGCTGTTTCTCCCTCACCGATCAGTTGCGCGTTGAAGCGTCTGAAAAATTCGCCGGCCAGTTTGCGCGCCGCGCCGTCGACGAGCCGCGAGCCGATTTGCGCCAGCTTGCCGCCCACCTGCGCGCTCGCCGTGTAGGTCAGTTTAGTGGCGTCGGCGCCTAGCGCTTCGAGCCTGACGCGCGCGCTGCCCTTGCCGAAGCCGGCCACCCCGCCTTGACCTTCGAAGACGATGGTGTAGGTTTGCGGCGCATCGATATCGGTCAACAGCATACGCCCTTTGAAGCGGGCCTTCACGGGACCGACCGCTGCGCTCATGGACAACGCAAACGCGTTTTCGCCGTCCGCCTCGATGCTCTCGCAGCCTGGAATCGAGCCGCGCAGGATCTCGGTGTCGTTCAGCGCTTCCCACGTGCGCTGCTGGGAGACGGGCAGCGTGTAGCTTTCGGTCAATTCCATCTGGGGGCTCCGGCTGGTATTGGTATTCCGTTCGATGTCGCGGTGAGAGTGGCGCGGGGCGCGCGCGTCAGTTGCGCCAGGTCGCGGCCGAATGCAGCAAGGCTATCGAGATTATGGACCGGGCGATGGGCGTCGACATACGGCAGGATCGCCTGCACGCCGCGGGCTTTCGGCGCGAAGCCGCTATACCTCAACAGCGGGTTCAACCAGACGATGCGGTGCGCGAAGCGGCGCAGACGGGCCATCTCGGTGTCCAGCACGTCGATGGCCTCGTGATCGAGACCGTCCGTGACGAGCAGCACGGTTGCCCTGCCGGTCAGCACGCGGCGTGCCCAGCGCCGGTTGAACTCGGCGAGCGCTGCGCCAATGCGCGTGCCGCCCGACCAGTCCACCACCTGATCGGTGAGCGTGGCGATCGCCACATCGGGGTCGCGCTCGCGCAGCGCGCGCGTCGCGTTGCTCAGACGTGTGCCGAACAGGAAGACCTGCAGCCGTTCGCGCGACTGCAACAAGGCATGGCAGAAATACAGTACGGCGCGCGAGTACGCGCTCATCGAGCCGGAGATGTCGAGCAGCAGCACGAGCGGCGGCTTGCGCTCGACTACGGCGCGGTATTTCCACACGGTCCAGTCGCCGCCCGAGCGCACCGCGTGACGGGCGCTGGCGCGCAGATCCGCGTGAGTGCCGCGCGAGGCGGCCTTCAGGCGCCGGGTCGGTTCGGTGGCGAGCGGCAGGCGCTGGCCGCGGATCACGTGACGCAGGGTGCGCCATTCGTCGGCGCTGAGCGTGTCGAAGTCACGGTGGCGCAGGCGCTCTTCGGCGCTGAAGGTGACGTGGGCGTGCAATTCGTGCTGCTCGGTTTCATGGGCGGCGTGAGCGTTGCGCGAAGCGGGCGGACGCGCCGCAAGCGCATCGGCGAGGCGGTTGTTGCGCTTCGGCGGCGGCAGGCCGTTACGGACCTTCGGCAACAGTAGCGCGCGCAGCTTGCCCTCCCAGTCGGGATCGCGCCAGAACAGGTTGAAGGCGGCGTTGAAGATCTCGTGTTCGTCGGGCGCTGAGACGAGCAGGGCGGCGAGCGCGGCGCGGACGTCGTCGCGCCGCCCGAGGTCGATCCACTGCAAGGCCGCGAGAGCGTCGACGGCCTGCGCCGGCGACATCGGCAGGCCCGCGCCGCGTAGCACGCGCACGAAGTGGACGACGTTGTGCGCGAGCGTGGACGGTGTAGCCGCGGCCGCGCCCGGGGGACAACCTGCGGCGTTCCCGGCGCCCAAACCCTTCGTCGCCGGATTATCGTCAGGAGTGCATTGCATCGCCGTTACTCCGGCATCGCCAGGCACTGCGCGATCTGCGCCGCGTCGATCCGTGCCAGATCGTCCTGGTACTTGAGCAGCACGCCGAGCGTGTCCTGCACCGATTGCGGATCGAGCTCGGTGACGCTCAATGCGGCCAGCGCGCGGCACCAGTCAATGGTTTCCGCAATTCCCGGCGCCTTGAACAGATCCATCCCGCGCAACCGATGCACGAAATCGACCGCACGCCGTTGCAGTTCCGCGCTGGTTTGCGGCGCGCGGGCCGCGACAATCGCCAGTTCGCGGTCCCGCTCCGGATAGCCGATCCATTGATACAGGCAGCGGCGCTTCAACGCGTCGTGCACTTCGCGCGTGCGGTTCGAGGTCATCACGACGAGCGGCGGCTGATCCGCGCACACCGTGCCGTATTCCGGAATCGACACCTGGAAATCCGACAGCAGCTCGAGCAGAAACGCTTCGAACGGTTCGTCGGCGCGGTCGATCTCGTCGATCAGCAGCACGCGGCGCGCGCCAGGATGCTGTTCGTCGGGCATCAGCGCCTGCAACAGCGGACGCTTGAGCAGGAATTCGCTGCGGTACAGCGTATCGTTGCTGGGCCGCTCGCCGGCGGCTTCCGCGAGCCGCAGCGCCATGATCTGGCGCGGGTAGTCCCACTCGTAGAGCGCGCTGGCCGTATCGAGCCCTTCGTAGCATTGCAGCCGCAGCATCGACGTGCCGAGCAGGCCCGCCGCGGCCTTGGCCAGTTCGGTCTTGCCGACCCCAGGCTCGCCTTCGACGAACAATGGCCGTTCCATGCGCAGCGCGAGGAATAGCGCAGTCGCCAGTTCGCGGTTCGCGAAATAGCCTTGGGCGGCGAGCTGGGCGAGGGTGTCGTCGATTGAAGCGGGCTGCATGATCCTCCCGAAGCCGTGCGGCCCCCGCACTAACCGTTCGCGGCCGCCACCGCCCGTGCCGCCAGCACCGGTATCAGATGTGCCCGGTACTCGGCGCTCGCGTGCATATCGGTGTTGAGCTCATCTGCGGATATCGTCACCGCTCGCGCGGCCGCCGGCGTGAAGTCCGCTGTCAGCGCGCGCTCCAGCTCCGTCGCACGAAATACCGAGGCCGCCGCGCCTGTCACCGCCACCCGCACCCCGTCCGCGTGTTTCGCGACGAACACCCCGACCAGCGCAAAGTGCGAAGCCGGATTGTTGAATTTCTCGTAGGCGCTGCGCTCGGCCACCGGAAACTCCACGGCGGTGATCAGTTCGTCCGGAGCGAGCGCGGTCTCGTACATGCCGACAAAGAAGTCGTCAGCCGCGATGCGGCGCCGGTCCGTGACGATCGTCGCGCCCAACGCCAACGCCGCCGCCGGGTAGCAGGCGGCAGGGTCGTTGTTCGCGAGCGACCCGCCAAGCGTGCCGAGCGCGCGCACCTGGCGATCACCGATATGGCTCGCGAGGCCGGCAAGTCCCGGCAAGACCCGGCGGATCTCGGCGTGCTCGGCGACATCCGCATGGCAGACCGCCGCGCCGACCGTCACCGTGCCGGCATCGACGCGGATCTCCCTGAGCGCGGCGATGCGCGTGATGTCGATCAGTCTGGAGGGCTGAGCGAGGCGCAGGCGCATCGTCGGCAGCAGGCTCTGGCCACCGGCGAGGAATTTGGCTTCGCTGTCGCCGGCGAGCGCTGCGACCGCCGCTTTCGGATCGGCCGCGCGTTGATAGTCGAATGCGTACATATCGGCTTGCTCCGTTCAGGGTTGTTGCGCAGCGCGGATCGCGGACCATACGCGATGCGGCGTAGCGGGCATTTGCAGATCCTTCACGCCGAGCGGCGCGAGGGCGTCGAGAATCGCGTTGATCACCGCGGGTGGTGAGCCGATCGCCCCCGCTTCGCCGCAGCCTTTCACGCCGAGCGGATTGTGCGTGCACGGCGTGCCCTTGGCGGTTTCCACGGTGAAGCTCGGCAGGTCGGAGGCGCGCGGCATCGCGTAGTCCATGTACGAGCCGGTCAGCAACTGACCGCTCTCGTTGTCGTACACGCAACGTTCGAGCAGCGCCTGACCGATGCCCTGGCCGAGGCCGCCATGTACCTGGCCTTCGACGATCATCGGGTTGATCACGTTGCCGAAATCGTCGACGGCGGTGAACTGCTGGATGCGGGATTCGCCGGTATCCGGGTCCACCTCCACTTCGCAGATGTAGGCGCCGGCCGGATAGGTGAAGTTGCTCGGGTCGTAGAACGCGCTTTCGTCGAGACCTGGTTCGAGCTTGTCGAGCGGATAGTTGTGCGGCACGTAGGCGGCGAGCGAAATATCGGCGAAGGCCTTGGTTCTGTCCGTGCCGGCGACGCGGAACACGCCGTCCTTGAACTCGATGTCTTCTGCCGACGCCTCCAGCAGGTGCGCGGCGATCTTCTTCGCTTTCGCCTCGATCTTGTCGAGCGCCTTCATGATCGCCGAGCCGCCCACCGCGATCGAGCGCGAGCCGTACGTGCCCATGCCGAACGGAATGCGTCCGGTGTCGCCGTGCACGATTTCGACATTGGCCAGAGGAATGCCGAGCCGGTCCGCCACCACCTGGGCAAACGTCGTCTCATGGCCCTGGCCGTGGCTATGCGAGCCGGTGAATACCGTCACCGAACCGGTCGGATGCACGCGAACCTCACCCGCTTCGAACAGGCCGGCCCGTGCGCCGAGCGCGCCCGCGATGTTCGACGGTGCGAGTCCGCAGGCTTCGATGTAGCACGAGTAGCCGAGGCCGCGCCGCTTGCCGTTTTGCTCCGACGCCTGTCTACGGGCCGCGAAGCCCTTGACGTCGGCGAGTTCCAGCGCGCGGGCGAGACAGGTTTCGTAATCGCCGGTGTCGTAGGTGAGGCCGACCGGCGTCGCATAAGGGAACGAGCGAATGAAGTTGCGGCGGCGAATCTCCGCCGGATCGAGCTTCATCTCGCGCGCGGCGGTTTCGACCAGCCGCTCGACCACGTAGGTGGCTTCGGGGCGCCCGGCGCCGCGATAGGCATCCACGGGGACCGTGTTGGTGAAGACCGCCTTCACCTCGGCGTAGATCGCGGGCGTCGCATACTGGCCGGCCAGCAGCGTCGCGTAGAGGATGGTCGGCACGCTCGAAGCGAAGGTCGAGAGATACGCGCCCATGTTGGCGATGGTGTGCACGCGCATGGCGAGGAATTTGCCGTCGGCGTCCATCGCCAGTTCGGCTTTCGTCACATGGTCGCGGCCATGCGCGTCGGATACGAAGGCCTCCGAACGTTCGGCCGTCCACTTCACCGGCCGGCGGATTTTCTTCGACGCCCAGGTGAGCGCGACATCTTCGGCGTACAGAAAGATCTTCGAGCCGAAGCCGCCGCCGACATCCGGCGCAATCACGCGCAGCTTCGATTCCGGCAGCGATAGCACGAAGGCCGCCATCAGCAGCCGCTCGACGTGCGGATTCTGGTTCGCCACGTACACCGTGTAGCTGTCGTCCTGCGCCGACCAGCTCGCATTGACCGCACGCGGTTCGATGGCGTTCGGGATCAGGCGGTTGTTGACGATATCGAGCGTCGTGACGTGCGCCGCTTTGGCGAAGGCGGCATCGGTCGCGGCCTTGTCGCCGTGGCCCCACGTGTAGCAGACGTTGTCCGGCACTTCGTCGTGCACGGCGGGCTGGCCGGGGTCGGCCGCATGCGCGGTGTCCACCACGGCGGGCAGCACGTCGTAGTCCACTTCGATCAGCTCGGCCGCGTCTTTCGCGGCTTTCACCGAATCGGCGATCACCAGCGCCACCTGGTCGCCGACATGGCGTGCCTTGGTATGCGCGATCACCGGATGCGGCGGTTCGTTCATCGGCTTGCCGTCGACGCTGTGGATCAGCCAGCCGCAAGGCAGGCCGCCGACGCTGTCGGCGGCCATGTCGGCGCCGGTGAAAATCGCCACGACGCCGGGCGACTGCTTCGCCGCGGCCGTATCGATGCTCTTGATCCGCGCATGCGCGTACGGCGAGCGCAGGAACACGGCGTAGGTTTGCTGGGGCAGGACGACATCGTCGGTGTACTGACCGTTGCCGGTCAGGAACCGGTAGTCTTCCTTGCGCTGGACAGAAGCGCCAATCAGCGGATGCGGGTCGGGTGCGTTCATCGTCGGCTCCTCAGGCGGTGACTTTGTCGGTCGCCAGCGTGGCTGCGCCGGACTTCATGCCGGCAGCGCCTTCGAGCACGGCCTTGACGATGTTGTGATAGCCCGTACAGCGGCACAGGTTGCCGTCGAGCTGGGCGCGCACGTCCGCTTCGGTGAGATCGGGCTGCCGTTGCGCGAGCGAGGTCGCGCTCATCACCATGCCCGGCGTGCAGAAGCCGCATTGCAGGCCGTGGCAGGCGCGAAACGCAGCCTGCATGGGATGCAGTTCGCCGTCTTTGGCGAGCCCTTCGATGGTGGTGATCTCCGTGCCTTCAGCCTGCACGGCGAGGATGTTGCACGATTTGACCGCGCGTCCGTTCAGATGAATCGTGCAGGCGCCGCATTGGGCGGTGTCGCAGCCGATATGCGTGCCGGTGAGCCGGAGCTGGTCGCGCAGGAACTGGACAAGCAGGGTGTGGGGTTCGATTTCGGCGGTAACGGGCGCGCCGTTGACCGTCAGACTGATGCTGATCGCCATGAACTGTCTCCTTGGGGGATCGAGACCGGCGCGGGCCCATCGTCACTACCTTCCGCCTGCCTGCTATGAGGGCTCGCTTCGGTTGGTGCTGTGTTTTTATGGTTCCACCGAAAAGTAAAGCACAAATCGGCGAGAGCTGCTATCGGGGGAAATCGTCCGCTGCCTGGCACGGTGCGCGGGGCGCGGCTGCCGGGCATAAAAAACGGCACGCTGCGTTAGCAGACGTGCCGTTTTCAGGAGGATGGACGCCGGTGGGCGGCGTTCAGTTCTACACCAGGGGTTGTTCAGTGCTGCTGCGAACCGCGCCCGAGTGCTGCGCTGCGTGCCCAAGCTTCGAGTGCCGACGCGAGTAGCCGAAGTAGATCGCCATGCCGATCACCAGCCAGACCAAGAAGGCGACCCAGGTGACCAACTTCAGGTTCACCATCAGGAACAGGCACGACGCCACGGCGAGCACCGGCACGACCGGCACGCCGGGGCAGCGGAAGGCGCGCGGCAGTTCCGGATGGGTCTTGCGCAGGATCAGCACCGCGATCGAGACCATCGAAAACGCCGCCAGCGTGCCGATATTGATCAGTTCCGCGAGCACGTTGAGCGGCACCAGCGCGCCGATCAGGCCGAAGAAAATGCCGACCAGCCACGTGGTGAAGAACGGCGTCGCAAAACGCGGATGCACGCGCGACAGCCTGGCGGGCAGCAGTCCGTCGCGCGACATCGCGAAGATCACGCGGGTCTGGCCGTAGGCCATGACCAGAATCACGGTCAGCATGCCGAGCACGGCGCCCAGATCGATAAAGCCCGCCACCCATTTCTGACCGGCTACCTGCAACGCATAGGACACGGGGTGCGAGATATTGGCGAACTGCGCCGACGGCACGATACCCGTGACGACCGCGGCGACCGCCACATACAGCACTGCGCACACGCCGAGCGAGGCAATGATGCCGACCGGCAGATCGCGCTTCGGATTCTTTACCTCTTCCGCCGCGGACGAAACGGAGTCGAAGCCAATAAACGCAAAGAACATCACCGCTGCCGCACCGAACACGCCGTTCCAGCCGTTCGGCATGAACGGATGCCAGTTGGCGGGCGTCACATGGAACACGCCGACTGCGATCACCAGCAGCACGACGGTCACCTTGATCGCCACCATGATGTTGTTGATCCGCGCGGATTCGCGGATGCCCACCGACAGCAGCGCGGTAATCGCCATCATCACGAGGAAGGCGGGCAGGTTGAAGAACGTCAGGTGACCGGGCAGCGCGCCGGGCGCGGCCGTCAGCGCGACCGGCAGCGCAATGCCGAAGCCCGACAGCAGCGACTGCAGATAGCCCGACCAGCCGACCGACACGGCCGAGGTGGCGAGCCCGTATTCGAGCATCAGGTCCCAGCCGATGATCCACGCGGCCAGTTCGCCGAGCGTGGCGTACGAATAGGTGTAAATCGAGCCGGCGACCGGAATCGTCGAGGCGAATTCGGCATAAGCGAGCGCCGCGAAACCGCAGGCGATGGCCGCCACGATGAACGACAGCATCAGCGCCGGGCCGGCTTGTACGGCGCCGGTGCCGGTCAATACGAAAATGCCGGTGCCGATGATGGCGCCGACACCGAGGAAAGTGAGGTCGAGCGCGCCGAGGGTTTTCTTCAAGCCGCCGCTTTGGGTACTGGCGGCGAGCATATGCTCGACGCTTTTCTTGCGAAACAGGGACATTGGCGTGGGTCTCCAGTAGTGCACGCGTCTTGCGCGCCGAATGTCGGAAAAACCGGAGATTTTAGCGGATGTGAGACACGGCACCTTTCCGGGATGGCAGGCGCGGGTGCCGTGGGGGCGGGCGGTGAGGCATGCAAGGGCGAGGCAATGAGCAGCGGCGTTGCCCTTAACGGGCCCTTGCGGCAAGGCTTTTTCGCGACAGTGACACGAGCGGGCGGGATTCGCCTAAAAACGTCGGAAAGTGTAAACGGCGCGGCGTGGTGCCGCAGCCGATGGCGGTCCTTCGTAGCCCTTATCCAGCCACGGCCGGATTCAGGTCCACGAGGCGGTTGCTCATGACATAGAAGGTGAGTTCGGCGTTGTTGCTCAGCTTCATCTTTTCGAGCAGGCGCGTGCGGTACACACTCACCGTCTTGACCGACAGCGACAGCGCATTGGCGATGTCGGTCAGGCGCTTGCCCGAGGCAAGCATGCAAAGGGTCTGATATTCGCGGTCGGACAGTTTCTCGTGCGGCAACTGTTCGCCGTCGAACGAGACGTAGTCGGCGAGCGCCTCGGCCATCGCCGGGCTCACGTACTTGCGGCCCGCCGCGACCTGCTGGATGGCGGAGATCATCTGCACGGTGTCCACCGTTTTCGACAGATAGCCGGCCGCACCCGCCTTCAGCGCCCGGACCGCGTACTGGTCTTCGCGATACATCGAGAACATCAGCACCGCCGCGCGCGGCGCCTTGCGCTTCAGTCGCTTGAGCACTTCGACGCCGTTCATGTCGGGTAGCGAGATGTCGAGCAGGACCACGTCGTAGACGTGCTTGTCGACCGCGGCGAGGGCTTCGGCGCCGGTTTCGGCTTCGCCCACCTCTCGCGCGACGCCACGGTCCATCAACAACTGACGCACACCTTGACGCACGACTGCGTGGTCGTCGGCAAGCAGGATACGCAGGCTCATGACGGCACGCTCACGAAGAAAGAGGGACGGCGCCGGCGGCGCGACGCTCGACGCACACTGCGCCGGCAAGCATGGCATCCCAGGCGAAACGCGCGCGCACCGTGGTGCCGCGCGCTTGTGTGGCGTCGTCGCGGCAGCCCGTGCTGATCTTGACGGTGCCGTCGAACGCGGCGCACCGGGCCCGCATGCCGGCGAGGCCGAAATGGCCGCGGCGCATGCGGGCGCGCGGCGCGAGACCGATACCGTTATCGCTGACGACGAGCGTCAGGTGGCGGCGGCTGGCTTCGATGCGAACGTCCGCCGCACTGGCGCGTGCGTGCTTGGCAATATTGTTCAGCGCTTCCTGGGCGACCCGGAAAATCGCCAGCGCGGCGTCCGCCGGCAGGCGCGTGAGCCGCACGTCGGCGGCGCAGACAAAGCTGGTGCGCAACTGGGTGCGCGCGGCGAAGTCGCCGGTCCATTGCGACAGCGCGCCGACGATGCCGGCTTCGAGCGCGGGCGTATGCAGTTCGGCGACGGCGTGGCGGGTGGCCTCACAGACGGTATCGAGCGAGCGGTTGGCCACCTGCAGCGCCGCCGCGCATTGCGGCGGGGCGTCGGCGGGCAGCCAGGTTTCGACACCGGCGAGCGCAAAACGCGTGGCGGTCAGTTCGGCCCCGACGCTGTCGTGCAGCTCGCTCGCCACGCGGTGGCAGGCGGCTTCCTGGGCGTGCACGAGTTCAGTGGACAGTTCGCGCACGCGGGCCCGCAGGCGCGCAATTTCGCGCTCGGCGGCACGGTCTTTGTGCGACGGCGGAGTGTGGAGGTGAATAGAGGCGGAGTCTGCTGCAGACGCCGGTTCGGCAGCGTTAAGCCCATCGAACCCGTCGCGGGTGATGGAGGCCGGCACATGCGCGGTGATCGGAACGACAATCGACGTATCCATGACTCTCCCGCTTACGATGCTGCGTATACAGCAAACCGGGCGCGCATTGACGGCGCGAAGACAAGGGAACGCATGCGAATCTCTGGCCTCTAGATGTGCCCGTTGCACACGACAACGCAACCGACAAATCGCTACGGTGGAGCGTAACGAAATTTACATTCAGTAACATATCCGCTGTTACCCTGGTGGGGTGTGACAGCAAGCGATGATGGCCGGGATCATATCTTAAAAAAAAGAAAAGAAGCAGATGGGATAAGGGTTGGCGTGGGTTTTTTGCGTAACGCTTGACTTGTCACAGGCGTTTTGGCTGTAGGAAAAACGCCTACATCGAAGGTAAAGGCGCGCCCGGTATTTGTAACTGGACACGGCGGCAAATCCGACGATTGCATACGTTGCCGCGAATCGCCACAACCTGCCTCAGAGTAGGGGCGCGTTGGTGTAATGCGCGGGAAGGACAACGGAGGCGAGCGACCTTCCCGAAGGACGCCCAGAAAAGCAAAACCGGAGCGCGAAGGCTCCGGTTTCCTGAGGCTCAGCGCGCGGCGCTGGGCGAGATGCGTCACGCAAAGCGCGTGGCCTGGCTTAGCCTACGAACGCCTTTTCGACCACGTAGTGACCCGGCGCATTGTTGCTGCCTTCCTGGAAGCCCAGGTCGTCGAGCAGTTTGCGCGTGTCGCGCAGCATGTGCGGGCTGCCGCACAGCATGACGCGGTCGTGTTCCAGCGAGAAGCCCGGCACGCCTAGGTCGGCGAACAGCTTTTCGGTTTCGATCAGTTCGGTGATCCGGCCGCGGTTCTGGAACGCTTCGCGCGTGACGGTGGGGTAGTACAGCAACTTTTCCTGCACCAGTTCGCCGAGGTGCTCGTGCGCCGGCAGGTGGTCCGTGATGTATTCCTTGTAGGCCAGTTCGTCGACGAAGCGGCAGGTATGGGTCAGGATCACGCGTTCGTAGCGGTCGTAAATGTCCGGATCCTTGATGATCGACATGAACGGCGCGAGGCCCGTGCCGGTGGACAGCAGCCACAGCGTCTTGCCCGGCAGCAGATTGTCCGCCATCAGCGTGCCGACCGGCTTCTTGCCGATCAGGACCTGGTCGCCCACCTTCAGATGTTGCAGGCGCGACGTCAGCGGGCCGTCCTGAACCTTGATGCTCAGGAATTCGAGGTGTTCTTCATAGTTCGCGCTCGCGAGGCTGTAGGCGCGGATCAGCGGCTTGCCGTCGACCTCGAGGCCCACCATCGTGAACTGGCCGTTTTCGAAGCGAAACGACGGGTCGCGCGTGCAGGTGAAGCTGAACAGCGTATCGGTCCAGTGGTGGACGCTCAGGACGGTTTGTGAATTCAGGTTGCTCATGGCTTCTTGGATGGTGCGAAAACAAGGACGGCCAGACCAATAGCCGGCCGGCACGGCAAGGGCGATGCTGCGCTGACCCGTTGCTCTCCGATTGCTTAAGGAAAATGATGCGTAATCCGCTATTTTACCGCGCTCGCGGTCCGAGGGTGGCGGCGCGGCGTTGAGGCTGCTCAAGCGGTTGCCGGGTTTGCGGTTTCGACGTTGGAACGGCAGGCGGCGGAGCATGTCGGCGGGGATACAGCCGGGGTTCAGATGATACCGAAACCCGTCGCGCAGTGCAGCATTGTCCCTGCTGCCGGGACTGGCAAAAGGTGAGGAAAATCAACGCTCCATTCAACTCGCCACGGCGCTCCGCTTGCGTGAGCGCTGTTTCAGTACACGGGCCTGCATGACGATGACCAGCAGCAGAAACACCCCGCGAATCACCGATTGCCAGTACGCCGAGAGGCTGATGAACCCGAGGCCGTTTTCGAAGTTGAGCAGGTTGAACACCAGCCCGAGCAGCAGCACGCCGGCAATGGTCATCGCAATCGAGCCTTCGCCGCCGGTCAGCAGCGTGCCGCCCAGCACCACCGCCGAGATCGCGAACAGCTCCCAGCCGACGCCTTCGTTGGGCTGTCCGGCGCCGAACTGGGACGCCAGGATCACACCCGCCATGCCCGCCAGCAGGCCGCTCACCGCGTAGGCGGTCACCAGCGTGCGGTCCACGTTCAGGCCCATCAGGCGCGCCGCCTCCTCGCTGCCGCCGATGGCGAGCGAATGCCGTCCGAAGCGCGTGCTGCGCAGCGCCAGCCAGCCGGCCAGCGCCGCCACGGCCGCCACCAGGCCGGGGATCGGCATGCCGAACAGGTCGCCTTGGCCGAAGCCGGCGAAGTTCGAACCGGCGGCAATCGAGACTGCATCGTTCTTGCCGAGCAGCAGCGCCACGCCGTGTGCGCCCAGGCTGGTGGCGAGCGTCGTGATGAAGGGCAGGATTTTCAGGCGCGTGATGACGAGCCCGTTCAGCACGCCGACCGCGAGGCCTGCTGCGGCGCCTGCCAGGACGGCCACCCAGCCGCCATAGCTGCTGGTAAGCGCGGCCACCACGCTGGCCAGCGCCGCGACCGTGCCGACCGACAGGTCGATGCCGCCCGTGATGATCACGAACGCCATGCCGACCGAAATCAGCGCGAACATCGAGTTGTAGCGCCAGAACGAATTGATGTTGTAGGCCGAGCCGAAGTGGTCGTAGCGCACGAGGCCGAGCACCACGAGTACGGCCAGCGCGAGCAGGATGGGGAGATTCTTTTTCATCGCGTCGAGTCCGGAGTCTGGGGGAGCGCGCGCAGCCTGGGCAGCATGGAGGTGCCGGGTCAGCGCGAGCGCCGTTGTACGTACACGGCAGCCACGATGATCGCGGCTTTGACGACCAGCGCCGCGGCGTCGGGAATGCCGTGCGCGAGCAGGGTGAAGCGCAGCAACTGGATGATCAGCGCGCCGATCAGCGTGCCGCCGATATACGCCTTGCCGCCCGTCAGCGCGGTTCCGCCGACCGCCACCGCGGCGATCGCATCGAGTTCGATGCCAAGGCCGACCACATTCGCGTCCGACGACGAATTCACCGAGATCGAAATCAGCCCCGCCAGCCCCGCCAGCGCCGCGCAGATGGTGTAGGCGATCAGCTTGACGCGCGCGGTCGGCACGCCGCACAGATAGGCGGCTTTCTCGTTGCCGCCGGTGATCAGCAGGTACTGGCCGAACAGCGTCTTGCGCACCACCCACACGAATAGCGCCACCAGCGCGAACATCAGCAGCACCTGGAACGGCACGCCGGCCACCTTGCCGAGCGCGATCCACTGGAAGGCGGGGTTGTCGAAGGCCTGCAGGCTGCCGTCGGTGACGACCTGGGCGATGCCGCGCCCGGCGATGAACAGCACCAGCGTGGCGACAATCGGCTGCACCGAGAGCCTCGTGACCAGCAGGCCGTTGAACACGCCGCAGGCGGCCGCGGCAAGGACCGGCAGCACGAAGGCGAGGGCGATCCCGCCCGCGCCCGGGATGTTCATGAACAGCATCGGTGCGAGCGCGCCGGAGATTGCCATCGACGCCCCCACCGACAGGTCGATGCCGCCCGTCGCGACCACCAGCGTCATGCCGATGCCGACGATCACGATCGTCACCACCTGCGTCAGGTTGACGTTGAAGGTTTGCAGCGACCAGAAATGCGGCGTGAACAGCAGGTTGAACACCAGCATCGCCAGCAGCACGATGACTTCGCGCTGGATGGCCACGCGGTGCCGCTTCTGCGCCTGCGCCTTCGCTGCGCCATCCTGAGCGGACAACGGCGTCTGCGCGGCAAGCGGCTGAGCCGCTTCGTGACCCAACGGCTTGAGCGACTTAAGCGCCATGACGATCGCCCTCCAGCGCGTCTTCGATGTGGGCCGAGTGGGCCGCTTCGACCAGTTGCGATGAACCGTCGCTGCCCCACGCGATGGCGTCCATGATGGCGCTCTCGCTCATCTGCGCACCGTTGAGTTCGGCGACCGTGCGGCCGTCGCGAATCACCACGGCGCGGTCCGCCACGGCGGTGAGTTCTTCCAGCTCGGACGCGGAGAGCAGCACCGCGAGCCCGGCGTCGCGCAATTCGCGCACGATCTTCGCGACATCCGCCTTGGCGCCGACATCGATGCCGCGGGTCGGCTCGTCGAGCAGCAGCAGCGACGGCTCGGCCGCCAGCCAGCGCGCGAGCAATACCTTTTGTTGATTGCCGCCCGACAGTTCGCGGATCGGCTGATCGGGCGAGCGCAGCTTGATGCCGAGCGAGGCGATAAAGCGTTCCACGATGGCCTGCTGCTTTTTCACATCCACGACGCCGTGTCTGGCCAGCGTGCGCAGACAGACGAGCGTGAGGTTGTCGCGCACCGAGAGTTCGGGGACGATGCCGTCGCCTTTGCGGTCTTCGGTGAGGTAAGCGAGCCCGCGCGCAATCGCATCCTGCGGCGATTTCAGCGCCACGGTTTCCCCGCCGATGGACAGCGTGCCCTGTTCGAGCGGGTCGGCGCCGAACATCAGCCGCATCGTCTCCGTGCGGCCCGAGCCGAGCAGGCCGGCAAGGCCCACCGCTTCGCCCGCGTGCACTTCGAGCGAGACGTCGCTCACCTTCGGGTGAGCGCCAAGCTTGTGCGCTGCGACTACCTGCGCGCCGCGCCGCGCGAGGTTGGCTTCGCGCGCCGTGCTGTCCTCCTGCACGACGGCGGCAAGCGTGCGGCCGAGCATCGTCGTCACCAGTTGCAGCTTGTCCATCTCCGCCATCGTGCTTTGCGCGACCGTCTGGCCGTCGCGCATCACCGTGACGCGGTCGCACAGCGCGTAGAGTTCATCGAGCCGGTGCGAGACGAAAATCACCGCGCGGCCGTCGTCGCGCAGCTTGCGTACCACCGTGAACAGCAGTTCCACTTCGCGTTCGTCGAGCGACGAGGTGGATTCGTCCATGATCACCATCCTGGCGTCCGACGACACCGCGCGCGCCAGCGCCACCATCTGCTGGATCGCGGTCGAATAGCTGCGCACGGGTTTCTTCACATCGATCTGCAAGCCGAACGATTCGAGCAGCGCGGCGGCGCGCTGCTGCACCGCGCGCCAGTCGATCAGGCCGAAGCGGCGCGGCTCGCGGCCAAGGAAAATATTCTCCGCCACCGAGCGGAACGGCACCAGATTGATCTCCTGATAGATCGTGCTGATGCCCGCTTCGCGCGCTTCCTTCGGTGTGCGGAAATCGATCTCGCGGCCTTCGAAGCGCACCGTGCCGCCACCACGCCGGTACGCGCCGGTGAGAATCTTGATCATGGTGGACTTGCCGGCGCCGTTCTGGCCGATCAGCGCATGCACTTCGCCCGCGGCGACGCTCAGGTTGGCGTTGCGCAAGGCGGGCACGCCGCCGAAGCTGATCTGGATATCCTGCATCTCCAGGAGCGGCGAACGCCCGGCGCCGGGAGACGGCGGCGTGGGGCTGCGGGATTGCGTCACGTGTCTTCTCCTGCTGCATCCTGTGCGGCGGCATCGTGTGTCGCGGGGCGCGGCTCGCGACACGTTCCCATAGTAGTCGTCCGCAGGACAAAGCGAAGCGACGGCCCGTCGTGGCACGGGCGCGTCGCTCCGAACCCTTCCCGTTCCCCTCGGAGACCATAAGGGGACGGCCCCGTTTCAGCTACCCAGCTACCTCTCTACGTCAGGCAGGCCTCAATAGCCGTACTGCATGCTCTGCTGCACGTTGCTCTTGTCGTAGAAGCGGTCCGACACCTTCACCCAGGTCGGGACTTTTTCGCCCTTCGCGTATTTCTGCGCCACATCGCAGGCGAGCGGGCCGAAGAACGGGCTCGACTGCACGCTCGCGCCCAGTTCGCCGGCGGCGATCGCGTCCATGCCGCCCTTGGTGCCGTCGATCGTCACGATCTGGATGTCCTTGCCCGGTTGCTTGCCGGCGGCCTTGATGGCGGCGATCGCACCCAACGCCATTTCGTCGTTATGCGCGTAGACCGCGGTCACGTCGGGGTGCGCCTGCAACAGCGTCTCCATCACCTGACGGCCCTTGTCGCGCGCGAAATCGCCGCTTTGCGAGGCGATGATCTGCATGTCCGGATGCTTGGCGATCACTTCGTCGAAGCCCTTCTTGCGGTCGTTGGCCGCGGAGGCGCCGGTGGTGCCTTCGAGTTCGATGATCTTGGCCTTGCCGTTGGTGGCCTTGACGAGCCAGTCGGCGGCGCGGTGCCCCTGGTCGATAAAGTCTGAGCCGATGAAAGTGATGTAGTCGCGGCCGGCCACCGCGACCGACTGATCGACGTTGCGGTCCACCAGGATCACCGGAATGCCGGCTTTCTTCGCTTGCAGCACGACCGGCGCGAGCGGTTTCTCTTCACGCGGCGGGAACACCAGCAGATCGACGTGCTGCGCGATCATGTTCTGGATGTCCGACACCTGCTTCGAGTTCGAGCCGTTGGCATCGGTCATCACCAGTTGCCAGCCGCACTTCGCGGCGATGTCCTTGAAACTCTTGGTTTCCGCGAGGCGCCACGGATTGTTGCTTTCGGTCTGCGCGAAGCCGACCTTCAGCGGTGTCTTGCTGGGCAATTTGGGCAGGGCATCGTCGTCGGCATGGGCCGTTGCGATGCCGAAACCGAGTGCCAATGCCACCAGCGATGCGGCCAGCGGGGATGCGGTCAGCCGACGACGCTGCCGACGAGATTGCCGTTCGAGCGATGCCATGTCTTCCTCCAGTACCTGGTGAGGTGTCTTTGCTTTTTAGTGTTTCTCCTGCCGGTTGGCACCAGCGCGCCGTTTGACCGGACGTGCTGATTATTCCACTCGGAATTATTATCGGTCAATCACTAATAATATTAATTGCGGGCTGTTTTGCCTCGGTAATTACCCTCACTGAGGCGCGTTCGACGAGCGGACCGTCGAGCTTCACCATGCGGTGTCGTACCGGCGCGCCGGCGGCGCGATTCTGTTCTTCCTGGAGCAGGGTTTCGACCGCCCAGCGGCCCAGCTCATAGTTCGGCAGTACGACTGTGGAGAGCGGCGGATGGGTATGGCGGGCGATTTCCTGGTCGTCATAGCCGAGCACCGAAATGTCCTCGGGCACCCGCAGGCCGAGCTGCTTCAAGGCTTCGATCGCGCCGAGCGCGGTCAGGTCGTTGGCGCAGAAGATCGCGCTCGGCGGATGAGGCTCGCGCATCAGCGAGAGCGTGTGTTCGAAGCCGAGGCCCGAACTCCAGTCGCCGTCGCGCACCAGCTCGGGAGCGAACGGCAGGTCGGCGGTGGCGAGCGCGGTGCGGTAGCCCTTCAGGCGGTCTTTCGAGGCGTCCTGCCACGGCTCGCCGTTGATGTAGCCGATGCGCCGATGGCCGGCGTTCAGCAGGTACTCGGTGGCGATATGGCCGCCCGCGACTTCGGCGGGCACCACGGAGGACTGGCCGCCCTCGCTCGTGTAGCAGTTGAGCAGCACGGTCGGCACGCGCGACAGCGCAGCGGGCAAGGTTACCTTGCGCGTGTAGACCGTCGCGTAGATCACGCCGAACACATGTGGATTCGACAGTGTGGTCTCGAGCACCTGCTGTTCGATATCCGCGTTGCCATGGGTCGAGTAGACCGCGAGCATCTTGCCGCTCGCGTAGGCGGCATCGCGCGCGCCGTCGATATTGACGACCGGGTGCGGACTCGTCGAGATTTCGTCGGCCAGATAGACGATCAGGTTGCGTTCGTCCTTGGAGGCCAGCACCGGTTCGCGCGGCGAGAGCCGGTAGCCGAGATCGTGTGCCGCCTTGAGGACCTTGTTGCGGGTGGTCTCGGAGAACTTCGCGCCGGTCGCGTTGTTCAGGACGAGCGAGACCGTCGATTGCGACACGCCGGTGAGCTTGGCGATGTCGGTCATCGTAGGGCGGCGTTGGGTCGATTTTTTCATTGTGCGGGCCGCGCGGCAGCGGCGGATAAAGCAAGGGACGCCGGGGGCGTGATGATTGTGTTGACGGTACCACTAATAATATCCGGCCGACAACGCTCAAAAACCCGTCATGTGGGACGGTGTGTAAGGCTTTTTATCGCCTTCGATGTGAGGATATTATTACTAATAATATTGACCTGAGGCTTGTGGCGTGCGATTCTCGGTCGCGCGGGCGCTGTGAGCCGAGGTGCGCCGCATTCCGCCCGAGGCCCTTCTGATCTTCACCATGCGCGATGTTTCCTTGAAGCCGATTCGCTTGCCTGCAGCAGACGCGCTCGCCCTCGACGATCCCCAACTGATCGAGCTTGCCAGCGGGACGATGCGCGTGCTGGTGGCACCGCACGTCGGCGGTTCGATTGCGGCGTACTACGAGCGCGCCGCCGCCGGCCCGGTGCACTGGTTGCGGCCCGCCACCCAGGCGGCGCTCGACGAACGCGATCCGCTGCGCATGGCGAGCTTCCCGCTGCTGCCGTATTGCAACCGCATCCGCGATGCGCGCTTCGTGTTCGCGGGCCGTACCGTCGATCTGGCCGGCGACGGCAACCGCTTCGCCCACGCGCTGCACGGTCACGCGTGGCGTCGCGCATGGAGGGTCGGCGCACGCACGGCGAGTTCTGTGGAACTGCACTTCGAGCATGTGCCCGATCCGCAGGCGCCGGGAGACTGGCCGTTTCGCTACCGCGCGCTGCAACGGATCGAACTGGCGGGAGATACGCTGCGGGTGACCTTGTCTGCGCGCAATCTGGCCGGACAGCCGATGCCGTTCGGCATGGGGCATCACCCGTATTACCCGCGTACCGAACAGACGCGCGTCCATGCGCAGGTGCAGGGCATGTGGCACGCCGACGGCGAGGTGCTGCCGACTCACCTGGGCCCGCATGCGGCGGTCGATGCGCTGCGCGAAGGGATGTCCGCCGATGCGTTCGATCTCGACAACAACTTTGCCGGCTGGTCGCGCAGCGCGACGATTGCGTGGCCGGACGAAGGCCGGCAACTGACGTTGACGGCGCAAGCGCCGTTCGATCATCTGGTGGTATTTGCGCCGGCCGCGCAAGCGCTGCTGTGTGTCGAACCGGTCACCAACACGACCGATTGCTTCAATGCCAGCGACCCGCGCGAGCACGTCGGCGGCTGCGTGCTGATGCCGGATGAAGAGATGACGGCGAGCGTCAACTGGACGCCGCAGCGGCTGTAGGGAATCAACAGCGACCATCTTGCATGGGACCGGAGTAAGCGCTAACTCTGGTCGACCGCTCTGCATGGGATCAGAGTAACCGCTAAAGCGCCAACTCTGATCGACAGCGGCGAGTCACGGCGCTGCCTGAGCGCTGCGCTCACTCCACTCGCAAACGCGCCATATACGGCAAATGATCGGATAGCCAGGCCGTCTCCTGGGTCGGCTGGATCCACTCGACCGGCCGCATGCCGCGCACGAACATCTTGTCGAGCGCGAGCGCCGGTGAAAACGCCGGAAAGGTCCGGCCGGATTCGCCGAGCAGGGTGGCCACCTCATACAGACCGTGTTCGCCGAACAGCGGCACCGAGTCGTTGCGCCAGTCGTTGAAATCGCCGGCGAGCACGAGCGGCCCCTGCGGCGCCTCTTTCGCAATCCAGTGCGCGATCCAGTGCATCTGCCGCAATCTTGCCGCGCGCGTGAGCGCCAGATGCGCGCACAACAGCGTCACCGAATGGCCGGCGAAGGTGGCGCGCGCTACCAGCAGGCCGCGCTTTTCGAAGCGGTGCGCGGAGATGTCCCAGCGTCCGCCGAGATCGAGCGGGTGTGGCGAAAGAATGGCATTGCCGTGCCGCCACGACGGTTTGAAGACGTTCGGGCCGAGGGCGATCTGCAACTCCAGCGAGCGGGCGATTTCGGTGGCCTGGCAATGCCACACATCGTCGAGCGGGTCGCGCAGCGGTGCGCCGAAACCGCCTGACAGCACTGGCGACGGCATGCGCCGCGCCATCGCTTCCTGCAAAAAATAGGCGTCGGCGTGGGTCGATTGCACCCAGCGCTGCATGGCCTGCCAGGCCTGAAAGCCGAGCGGCGTGCGCCCCTTGTGCAGGTTCCAGCTCACTGCGATGAAATCCTTGGGTTGCACGCTCTCGCGGATGAGTTCTTCGGGGTTTCGCATGCCGCGTGATCCACGTTTTTCGTTGATATCAGGAGTGACCGGCGAGGTTGGCGCGGACTCGATACACAAGGTTCGGATTCTTGTCGACGATCTGCCAGGTGGCCCATTGGCCCGCCGGCACCTTCAGGCCGGGATGATTGGCCGTCACCTCGCGCGGCTGCGGCGGCAGCTTGCAGCCGGTATCGGTTTGCTGTGCGGCGTCGTCCTCGAGGGTTTCCTGCGCGTCGATGGCCAGTGTGACTTCTTGCGCATCGGCTTGCTGCGGCGAGACCGTCAGTGTGCGCGACAGGTCGATGCTGCCGCCGGGCACATCCTTGCAGCCGACATTGTGCTGCGCCACCTGATGATGAGTATCGGTGCGAGCTTGGCCGACCGTCGTGCTGCCCTCGAACGAGTCGATCTGCTGGCCGTCGCGCATCACCTGCAACTGCCATTGCACGACCTGCGGGGCCGCGGGCTGCTGCGCATGAGCAAGTAACGAAGTGCCGAACAGCACGGCGGCGAGACTGGTTTTCCACATCATTGACGGCTCTCCGGGGCACTGGGTCCGGTGGGATGACAGGCGTTCATCTTACGCCTGAAGATCGCAACCTTTTTCTGACATCCGTGCGAGGGGCGGGTTCAGCAACACTGCATTTCAGATGGAGACGCAATCGACCCGTTCAACCGCAACCCTGCCTGGCTGGAGGCGGCACAAGGTCCAAGGGTCTGGGTGTTAGCAGCAGACCCGCATGGCTGCTCGCTTGCGCCCGAATATTGCATCGTTACACTGGAATTGAAACGGCGCCTGGCCGGCGCCGTAGCCGCAGGACCAGCATGACGGGGTGAGCTATGACAACAGCAATGGTCAAACAGGAAATCGCGGTGGCGTCGTTTAGCAAGGTCTACGACCTCGAGCGGGTCGAAACCGCGCTGAACGATCTGAGCGAAGGGGCGAGCGAGGCGCTGCGCGCGACCTACGAGAAGATGCTGAAGACCGGCAATCTGCGCTTTTGCGTGAAGCCGAACCGGATGCCGTCCATCGACGATCTGGTCGAGGCGCTGCCCAACTTCAGCGAGCCGCTCGACGATGTGCGCAAGCAGGTCGCGCTGTGCCTCGAAACCGAGGACCGTCTCGAACTGATGCCGATCCTGTTGCTCGGCGACCCCGGCATCGGCAAGACGCATTTTGCGAAGCAGCTTGCGCGGCTGCTGGGGACTTCATATCACTACGTCGCGATGAGTTCGCTGACGGCGGGGTGGATTCTCTCGGGTGCTTCGTCGCAATGGAAGAATGCCAAGCCGGGCAAGGTCTTCGAGGCCCTCGTGCACGGCAGCTATGCGAATCCCGTGATTGCCGTCGACGAGATCGACAAGGCCACCGGCGATTCGCAATACGATCCGCTCGGTGCGCTGTATGCGCTGCTCGAGCATGACACGGCGCAAACCTTCATCGACGAATTCGCGGAGATTCCGATCAACGCGGGTCATGTGATCTGGATCGCGACCGCCAACGACGAGCGTGGCATTCCCGAGCCGCTCCTGAACCGGATGAACGTCTACGAGATTCCGCCGCCGGATCACGAAGGCGCGCGCCGCATCGCCCAGTCCATCTATGCTGAAATCCGCTCCGCCCACGGCTGGGGCCAGCGCTTTCCCGCCGAACTGGGCGAGCCTGCGCTCGATGCGCTGAAGCACGCGTCGCCGCGCGAAATGCGCCGCGCGATTCTGAACGGCTTCGGGGCTGCGCGCATCGACGGCCGCGACTGGATCGACGCCGGCGACATCCGGCTCGACCACGGCAACCGGCGCAAACCAATCGGCTTTTGAGCGACGCGCGAGGCGTCGCGTCATGGCAGTGTCACATGCGGCGCTCATATCAGATGAGCGGGCCGGGCGCCGAGGGCGTACACTGAAGCTGTCCGTCACACAGACTCAGGACCCGGATCGATGCCCGCAGTCGTTGCGACTGCGGGCATTCGTTTCTGTACGGTGCCGTGCAATTGTGTCGTGTGGGCAGGACGCGTTCGACAGCGAGCGGTGTGCGGCACGAGACAGCCGTCGCCGCTCTTCATCTTCATCAGATGGACGAGGGGTCGCGCGGTGCGGCAGGCCGCGTCAAGAGACATGGATCAGATCGAATGTGTGGTAATCGGCGCCGGTGTCGTGGGCCTGGCGGTAGCGCGTGCGTTAGCGGCACGCGGTCGCGAAGTGATAGTGCTGGAAGCGGCCGAGGCGATCGGCGTAGGCACCAGTTCGCGCAATAGCGAAGTGATTCACGCGGGCATCTACTATCCGCGCGGTTCACTCAAGGCGACGCTGTGCGTGCGCGGCCGCGATATGCTCTACGACTACTGCGAAGAACACGGCGTGCCGCATTCGCGATGCGGCAAGCTGCTCGTGGCGACTTCGCGCAACCAGGTGCCGCAACTGGAAAGCATCATGGCGCGCGGCAAGGAAAACGGCGTGCTCGACCTGCTGCGAATCGGCGGGGCCGAAGCGCAAGCGCTGGAGCCGGCACTCGAATGCGTGGAGGCGGTGTTTTCGCCGCGCACGGGGATCGTCGACAGTCATCAACTGATGCTCGCGCTGCAGGGCGATGCCGAACGCGACGGCGCGGTGTGCGCGTTCCATGCGCCGGTCGAGGCGATCGAGTCGAGCAACGGGCGCTTCGTGGTGAAGGTCGGCGGCGCCGCGCCCACCACGATCAGCGCGGCATGCGTGATCAATAGCGCAGGCCTGCAGGCCAATGCGCTCGCCCGGCAGATTCGCGGACTCGATGCGCGGCATGTGCCGCCGCTCTATCTGGCGCGCGGCAATTACTTCAGCATCTCGGGGCGCGCGCCGTTTAGCCGGCTGATCTATCCGATGCCGAACGAGGCGGGTCTCGGCGTGCACCTGACCATCGATCTCGGCGGCCAGGCGCGCTTCGGCCCCGATGTCGAATGGGTCGATGCGATCAACTACGATGTGGACCCGCATCGTGCGGACTCCTTCTATGCCGCGATCCGCGCCTATTGGCCGGCGCTGCCCGACGGCGCGTTGCAGCCGGCCTATGCGGGCATTCGTCCCAAGCTCTCTGGTCCGGGCGAACCGGCTGCCGACTTCGTGATTCAAGGGCCGGCCGCGCATGGCGTACGCGGACTGGTCAACCTGTTCGGGATCGAATCGCCGGGCTTGACCGCGTGCCTCGCGATTGCGCAGCGCGTGTGCGAACTGGCCGGGCGGGCTTAACAATTTGCTTATCTCCATCATTTGAGCTGTCACGCGTGGCGGCTTCGTTGCTATGCTTGGGGACCGCTGTCGTTAGAACGGCGTCGAGTCCAATACAAATGGAGTGAGTCCCCATGAAGTCATCCCGTCGTAGTTTCCTGATTACGAGCATTGGCGTTGCGTCGACGCTCGCGTTGTCGCGCCAGGCCTTCGCCGACGCCCCCAAAGTTACCGAAACCGATCCGACCGCTCAGGCGCTCGGCTACAAGCTTGACGCCACCACGGTCGACAAGGCCAAGTACGCCAAGTACGCGGCCGGCCAGGACTGTGGCAACTGCAGCTTCTATCAGGGAAAAGCCGCCGACCCGTGGGGCGGCTGCCCGATGTTCGGCGGCAAGCAGGTTTCGGCCAAGGGTTGGTGCAGCGCATATAACAAGAAGGCCTGAGATCCCGGTGAGGGCCGTGCACCGGACGTGCCGTGCCGAATGCGCTGCAGCATCAGGGCGCGCTTGCCGGCATGGTTAGCCAAGGGGTCTGCCGCAGCGTGCGGCAGACCCCTTTTTCCAGCTTGAAAACCTTTACAGCGATCTTTACACTCGCAATGCGTTTGGCATGGCGCTAGCGGCTTGTCTTCAAGGCAGCACGCGACACCTTTCGAAGGCTGGAGATCCTGATGGCAGCGTCAAAGAGCCTCTACACGCGAGCGGTAGCGGCAGCCGTGATCGGCAATGCACTCGAGTGGTACGACTTCTCGGTCTTTGGCCTGATGACGGTGGTGCTCGCCGAGCTGTTCTTTCCCGCCCGTAGCGGCTATTCCTCCCTGCTTCTCACTACCGCCAGTTTCGGCGCCGTGTTCGTCATGCGGCTCGTCGGCGCCATCGTGCTCGGACTTTACGCTGACCGTGCGGGGCGTAAGGCGGCGTTGTCATTGGTGATGGCGCTGATGACGCTCAGTGTGCTGCTCGTAGCGATCGCACCACCGTATTCGGCCATCGGCATCGGCGCACCGCTGATGATCGTGCTGGGGCGCTTGCTGCAAGGTTTTTCGGCGGGCGGCGCGTTCGGCAGTTCCACCGCACTCCTGATCGAAGCGGCGCCGTTCTCGAAGCGCGGCCTCTACGGCGGCTGGCAGATGGCCAGCCAGGCGGCTGCGTTGCTGCTCGGCGCCGCGGTCGGCGCGGCGATCACGCGAGGTCTCTCGCCTGAAGCGCTGAAGTCGTGGGGCTGGCGCGTGCCATTTTTGCTGGGGCTCGTGATCGGGCCGATCGGTTTTTATATCCGCCATCATCTCGCGGACTCCGAAGCGTTTCTGCACGCGCAACAGACGGCGCGGCGCGCGACCCTGCGCGAAGTGCTCGCGCATCATAGCCGCGAAGTGCTATGCGGGCTCGGCACCGTGATCGCGGTGACGGTCACCCTTTATGTGCTGATCAACTATCTGCCCACCTTCGCGGTCAAGCAACTGAGGCTGCCCTATGGGCAGTCGTTCTACGCGGTGATCGTCGGCAACCTGCTGCTGATGCTGCTCTCGCCGCTGACCGGCGCATGGTCGGACCGGATTGGCCGCAAAAGGCTTGCGATGTGGTCGCTGGTGCTGACGCTCGTCTTGATCTACCCGCTGTTCGCATCGCTCGCGGCCGCGCCGAGCGTGCCGAAACTGATTCTGGTGCAAGCGGTTCTGTCGATCACGCTGTCCGGTTACTACGGTCCGTTCGGCGCGATGATCGCCGAACTGTTTCCGGCCAACGTGCGTTCGACGGGGCTGTCTCTTTCGTACAACCTGGCGGTGATGCTGTTCGGTGCGTTCGGGCAGTTGATCGTCGCGTGGCTCATCGAAACCACCGGCTCCCCGCTCGCGCCGACTTACTACGTGATGGGCGGCCTTGTCTTGTCGATCGTCGCGCTTGCCTATATTCCCGGCATGCGCCATGTCGATCTCGACGCGCGTCGCCGTCCCGCCTGAGCGCTGCGTCCGGCTTGTGGTGCTTAGTTATGTTTAGCTGCGCGCCGGCATCAATGGAGGACGTTTGGCAAACCAGGGCCGGGCGGCCTCGAGTTGCGCGGCGAGCCGGAACAGCGTGGCTTCGCCGCCCTCGCGCGCCGCGAACTGCACGCCCACCGGCAAGCCGCGTGCATTCCAGTACAGCGGCACCGACATCGCCGGCTGGCCGCTCAGATTGAACACCTCCGTGCAACCGGCCCAGGCGAACGCCTTGTCGGACGCTTCCGCGAGCATTCTCTTCAGCAGCAATTCGAGCGGCAGCGTGACGACCGCGCGCATCTGCAGGCGCTCGCTTGCGGTGGGCTGCATCTCGCCGATCTTGATCGGCGCAGAGGCCAGCGTGGCGCACAGCACCACGTCGTAGCGCGACAGCAGATCGGTGAGTTTCACGGTAATCCGGCGCTGTTCCTCGAGAGCCGCCGGCAAGGCGCGCTCGCCGAGCTTGCGGCCGATCTGGGCCATCGCCCAAGTGGCGATTTCGAACTCGTCGCGCACCGGCTTGCGGCCGGTGATGCGCTCCGCGTTCAGCACCATGTCGCGCGCCGTCAACGAACACAACATCAGGTAGGCATGCCGCACCGCCTCGAAATCGATACCGAGCGTGGCCGGTTCGACATGGTGTCCGAGCGACGCCGCGAGTTTCGCCGCGTCGTCGAGCGCCGCGCGTGCGTCGGCCGACAGCATGGGCGCGAGCATCGGGTCGGTCACATAGGCGATGCTCAATGGCCGGCACGGCTCGCTGACCGCGCCCAGAAACGTGCCGGGTGCGCCAGGTGGTTTTTGCTGCGCTTGCCCTGTCATGAAGTCGAGCAGCAGCGCGCTGTCGCGCACGCTGCGCGAGACCGCATGATCGACGCCGAGCTCGCCGGCGGCCGGCGCGTACAAACTGGGAATGCGTCCGCGCGACGGCTTGAGGCCGAACAGGCCGCAGCAGGAAGCGGGAATGCGGATCGAACCGCCGCCATCGGAGGCGTGCGCGAGCGGCACGATGCCCGCCGCGACCGCGGCTCCCGCGCCGCCGCTCGAACCGCCCGGCGTGTGGTCGAGGCTCCACGGGTTGCGGCAGGGGCCGAACAGTTCGGGTTCGGTATAGGGCATCTGCCCCAGTTCCGAGGTGCTTGTCTTGGCGAAGATGTTGAGGCCGGCCGCGCGGGCCAGCGCGACCACCGGCGCGTCTTCGCTGGGCACGAAGTGGCGGTAGTGACGGCTGCCCATCGACATTCGCAAGCCCGCCACGGGTGCGCCCAGATCCTTGATCAGATAGGGCACGCCCGCAAGCGGCCCGTCGCCGAGCGCGTGCGCATGATTGCGCGAGGCCCGTTGCCGGGCCGCCTCGTAGTCCTTGAGGACGATCGCGTTGATCGCGGGATTGGCCGCTTCGGCGCGCGAGATGGCCATATCGAGCAATTCGCGCGCGCTGGCTTCACGCGTGCGGACCAGCTCGGCGAGGCCGATCGCGTCATGGGCGAGGTAGTCGGACAGCACTCCCGGCCGCGCCCGTTACAGGTGTTCGCCGAGGAAGGTCAGCGTGCGGCCGTGCGCCAGCGCCGCGGCGTGCTGGTTGTAGGACGCGCGGTCGGTGCAGTTGAAGCCGTGATCGGCGTTTGCGTAGATATGGAATTGCGCGTCGCCACGGCCGGCGAAACGTTCCTGCACCTGGCCCACCGCTTCCAGCGGAATGCCGTGATCGAGCTCGGCGTAGTGGAACAGCATCGGCACCTTGATCTTCGCGGCTTCGTCGAGCAGGTTCTGGATCCCGCCGCCGTAGTAGCTCACGCCGAGGTCGATGGTGTGTTGCGCGGCGGCCAGATACGCGAGCCGGCCGCCGAAGCAGTAGCCGATTGCCGCCACCTTGCCGGTCACTTCCGGCATCGCGCGCAGGGCGGCCGCCGTCGCGCCGATGTCGGCCACGGCAAGGCCCACGTCGGTCTTCTGCATGATTTCAATGCCTTTGTCGCGGTCGGCGCCGGCGTAGGTCAGTTCGACGCGCGGCTGGGTGCGCCAGAAGAGGTCCGGCGCGAGCGCCACATAGCCGTCCTGGGCGTACTGGTCGGCAACCGCCCGAATATGGCTGTTCACGCCGAAGATTTCCTGAATGATGATGATGGCTGGGCCCTTGCCGCTCTTGGGCAGCGCCAGATAGCCTCCGAAACTGTCATTGCCGGCCGGAATGTCGATCCATCGGGAAGTCACGCTCACATTACTCTCCTTCAGATTACGGTGGTGCAGGCGGCCAGGGCCGCCGTGGGCCGGTCAGTTTGCCACTAAAAGAAAGGTGCTGCAGCGCGGCAGCAGGCGCCGCCGCCCGCGGTTCACAGGACTGCTTTCTCGACCTACGATGGAAACGTTCTCGATAATTCATTTTTCGTGGACCCGGTGCTCCAGTAGAGTCGGCAGCGTTGACCCGCAGCTCGCGCGGGCGCCCCCACGGGGAAGGATTCAATCATGACGAATACACACCGTTTTGCCTCGCCGTTTGCCGAACGTTTCGATTTGCGCGTGCCGGTCGTGCAGGCGCCGATGGCGGGTGGACCGACCTCGCCGGCGATGGTGGCGGGCGTATCGAACGCCGGTGCGCTGGGGTTTCTGGCTGCCGCGCCCTTTTCTGCGGAAAAGCTCGCCAGCGAGGTGGCCGCGATCCGCGCACTGACCGCGCGGCCGTTCGGCGTGAACCTGTTTGTGCTGGAGCCTTACGCACCGGACGAAGCCACCGTGCGCCGCGCGCTCACGGCGATCGACCCGCTGCGCGCCGAGCTCGGTTTGCCGGCCGGCAAGCCGCTCGAACGCTACGCGCCCGACTTCCGCGAGCAGCTCGAAATGCTGATCGAGTTGCGCGTGCCGGTGGTGAGCTTCACCTTTGGCTTGATCCCGCGCGAGGATATCGAGCGGTTGCACGCGGCCGGCAGCTATGTGATCGGCACCGCGACGCACGTGGCCGAAGGCGTGGCCTGGCGCGATCTCGGCGCCGACGCGATTGCCGCGCAAGGCGCCGAAGCGGGCGCGCATCGCGGCACCTTCATCGGCCGCTTCGAAGATGCCCTGGTGGGGACGATGGCGCTGGTACCGCAACTGGTGGACGCGACCGGACTGCCGGTGCTGGCCGCCGGCGGCATTATGGATGGACGCGGTATCGTCGCCGCGCTGGCGCTCGGCGCGCAGGCGGCGCAGATGGGCACGGCGTTCCTGACCTGCGCGGAGAGCACGATCCCGTCGGACTGGAAGGCCCGCGTGCGTTCAGCCCCGGATACGGCGACCAGCGTGACCCGGGCGATCACCGGCCGGCATGCCCGCGGCATACGCAATCCGCTCATGCAGCATCTGGGCGAGCACCTGGATACGGTGGCGCCCTACCCGGTGCAGAACGCGCTCACCCAGGAACTGCGCCAGACCGCGGGGCGGGCCGACAACGGCGACTATTTGTCACTGTGGTCGGGGCAGGGTGCGCCGCTTGGACGCAAGCGCCCCGAGGGGCTGCCGGCCACGGAACTGGTCGAACAGTTGCACGCCGAATGGCGCGCGGCGGCGGCCGAGATTGGCCGCCTTGCAGACTGAAAAGTCCGCCGCGCCCGCCGCCTCGCGCGACGGTTTGCGGCGTTCAATCGTTATTCAGTCAATTAACGGCATAGACCTGAAAAACCGTCAAACTGCCGTCGCAACACCTCCCCCGTCCCTGTGGAAACCCGCATGGGCTGGTGCTCTCCGGGGCGTTCACCGGTCCCCCGTTCGACCTTGTGGGATAAACGCTATTGGTGTTGATCCCACTTACTCAAAAAAATCCCACAAATTAATTTGATAGCCTACACTTGCGCGCAAGTACGCATAGCCGCTTGCCACAAACAGGCTGTCTGGCGTGCTGGCCAAGTGCATAAAACGATGCAACCGGCGTGATCGTCCACGGGACTGAGCGACACGAGAAGGAAGCGGGGGCACAGGGCGATTACGTTGTTTTTGGGACCGAAACTGGAGACTTACATGAACATCAAGATTCAAAAGCTGTTGCCGATCAGCGCTGCTGCCATGTTGTTTGCGTCGTTGGCAACGGGCGCGGTGGCGGACGAGGTCATCAAGATCGGCCACGTCGCACCGCTTACCGGCGGTATCGCTCACCTGGGTAAGGACAACGAAAACGGCGCCCGTCTGGCGGTTGAAGAAATCAACGCCAAGGGTCTGTCGATTGGCGGCCAGAAAGTCACGCTGCAACTGGACGCGCAAGACGACGCGGCTGACCCGCGTACCGCTACTCAGGTTGCACAGAAGCTGGTTGACGACAAGGTCGTCGCAGTGGTCGGCCACCTGAACTCGGGTACCTCGATTCCGGCTTCGAAGATCTATAGCGATGCAGGCATCGTGCAGATCTCGCCGTCGGCAACCAACCCGGCTTACACGCAACAGGGCTTCAAGACGACCTACCGCGTCGTGGCGACCGATGCGCAACAAGGCCCGGCACTGGCTAACTATGCCGCCAAGGATCTGAAGGTGAAGAGCGTCGCGATCGTCGACGACTCGACCGCTTACGGCCAAGGTCTGGCAAACGAATTCGAGAAGACCGCCAAGTCGCTCGGCCTGAACGTGATGTCGCATGACGCGACCAACGACAAGGCTGTCGACTTCCGCGCCATTCTGACGAAGATCAAGGGTGAAAACCCTGACGCCATCATGTACGGCGGCATGGACGCAACCGGCGGCCCGTTCGCCAAGCAAGCCAAGCAGCTCGGCCTGCGTGCGAAGGTTCTGGCGGGTGACGGCGTGTGTACCGACAAGCTGTCGGACCTGGCTGGCGACGCAACCGACAACATCGTCTGCTCGGAAGCCGGTATGGCGCTCGAGAAGATGGCTGGCGGCAAGGCGTTCGAAGCCAAGTACGAAAAGCGTTTCGGCCAACCGATCCAGATTTACGCTCCGTTCACGTATGACGCTGTGTACATCATCGTCGATGCTATGAAGCGTGCTAACTCGACGGATCCGGCAAAGATCCTGGCAGCGATGCCGACGACCGACTACAAGGGCGTGATTGGCGAAACGACGTTCGACGCGAAGGGTGACCTGCAGCACGGCGTGATCTCGCTGTATGACTACAAGGCAGGCAAGAAGACGCTGCTGGACGTGGTCAAGATGTAAGTGTTCACCACAGACGGCAGGCGTTTTGCCTGCCGTTTGCAGGATGATGCGAGGCGCGTATTCCGTTAGGAATGCGCGCCTTTTCTTTTGGGCCGCTGCGTGAGAGTCTAACGTTCGGACGATTGAACACGGGGAGACGACTGTGACTCGCATGAACGACGACATGCGTCGCTGGATTGCCGAAAATCTGTTGCTGGGCGCGCCGGCCCCTGTGCTGCATACGGCCATGCTCAACCAGGGTTTCGATGCGGACGAAGCAGCCAGGGAAATCAATGCCGCGGTTGCAAGTCCGTATCTGCAGGGCAGTGCGCGCTTGTGCAATCGTTTGCGCAAGCGCGACTGGACCTTATCCGTGTACGGTCAGCTCAGCCGGATGCGCGCGAGCGGTACCGCGGTCGAGCGGCGCGAGCGGCTCTCGCGCGACGAATTCTTTGAGCAGTACTACTTTCAGAATCGCCCGGTGATTATCACCGGCGCATTCGATACGTGGCCGGCGCGCACCCAATGGAGCTTCGATTACTTCCGGGCGCGCTGCGGCGATTGCGAGGTCGAGGTGCAGTTTGGCCGGGATTCGGATCCCAACTACGAAGTCAACCAGCCGAATCTGAAGCGGAAGATGCCGTTTCGCGAATATGTCGATCTGGTCGAACGGAGCGGCGCGACCAATGACTTTTATATGACGGCGAACAACACGTCGATCAATCGGGCCTCGCTTGCGGCGCTCTGGCAAGACGTGCCGACCATTCGCGAGTATCTCGATCCTACTTCGCCGGATAGCGGTTTTTTCTGGTTCGGTCCCGCCGGTACGAAGACACCGTTTCACCACGACCTGACCAACAACTTCATGGCGCAGGTGCTCGGGCGCAAGCGCGTCAAGCTGATTCCGATGTCGGATACGCCGTATATGTATAACGACTTGCACTGCTATTCGCAGGTGGACGGCGGCGCAATGGATGTGGCGCGCTATCCGGCTTTGCAGCAGGCGAACCTGATCGAATGCACGATCGGACCTGGCGATCTGCTGTTCCTGCCGATCGGCTGGTGGCATTACGTGGAAGGACTCGAGGCAGCCGTGACGATGACCTATACGAACTTCGTCGTGCGCAACGACTTCTGCAATAGCTACGACACCTACCACGAGCTGTAAGTGTGGTGCACGGCGCTGTCCGTTCTGCGGCATAACGTGCGTTATGTCGTGGTTTGCCGGGGTTCGTGTCTCTCACGCTTCATGACCCTGCCCGGCGTTCGTCGAGTGCGGCATAAAAAACGGCGGACCGGTTGCCCGGTCCGCCGCCCCCCTGGTACTGCTTTTTCTTCTTTTTCGCTGCCTTTATTTTTTCGGCAACAGCCCGCCTAGCAGGCCTCCCGAGCTACTGCCCGAGCCGCTGCCGGAACTGCCGCTGGAGCCGCTGCCTGAAGTCGCGCCGCTCAGGCCGCTTGTCAACGAGCTGACAAGCCCGGTGACCGGCGAGAGCAGGTTGGTGCTGGCGCTGCCGCTGCCGCTGGCTGCGCCGTTCCCGCTTGCCGAACCGGATACGGTGACGCTCCCGGTCACCGAGCCCAGCGCGCCGGTGAGCGACGAGACCGCAGACGTGACCGGCGCCAGCAGATTGCCTGACCCACCCGTGCCACCTGCGCCGCCTGTCGCGCCGCCGAGCGCGCTGGTCACCGAGGTGAGGGCGCCCGTGAGCGGCGCAAGTGGGCTGCCCGAGCCGCTGGCGCCCCCCAGGCCGCCTGTCAACGACGAGGTGACCGAGGTCAGCACACCGGTGATCGGCGCGAGTGGATTGCCGGAGCTGCCGCCCGTGAGGCCGCCGCTCAGCGTGCCCGGCAACGCCGTCAGGATGTTGCTGATCGGCGCGAGCGGGGTTCCGCTGAGCGGGTTGCTCGTGCCGGTCAGGATGCCGGTGATCGGCGCCAATGGGTTGCTGCTGCTCGCGCCGCTAGTCAGCAAACCGCCCGCCGACGTGACGGTGTTACCGAGGTTGGTGACGACATTGCCGAGGCTTTGACCGATCGGGTTGGTGGTTGCGCTGCTGATCTGGTTGCCCGCGTTGTCGAGTCCGTGGCCGATGGTCGACAGCAGGCCGTTCAGCGGCGCGCCGAGACCGGTGGTGTCGCCGACGGTTTGCGTCGTCTGCGCGAGCGTGGTGGTGATCGGCGTAATGGCCGTGTTGACCGATTGGGTGACCTGCTCGATCGGGCCGGTGGACAGCGTCGTGCCGAGCGTGGTGCCCAGTCCGCTGACGGCGTTGCCAACCGCCGAGACGGTCGTGCCGAGCGGCGTAGTCAGCGGGCTGAGCGGTGCCGTCGGACCGCTGCCGAGGCTGGTGACCAGTTGGCCGGTGCTGTTGACTGCCTGGCCCACGTCATAGACGAGGTTGCCGCTGCTCGACAGGGTCGTGCCGAGCGGATCGGTCGAGACGCCCAACTGACCGAGGCCGTTCGTGGCGCCCGTGCCGAGTGCGGTGACGCCGTTGCCGAGATTCGACACGACGTTGCCGAGCGCGGTGGTGGTCGCCGTGTTGCCGCCGGGGATCGGGGTGAGTCCGATCTGGCTGCCCAGTGCGGAAACGGTCTGGCCAGTCGCGGTGACGACGTTGCCCGTGTTCTGGACGAGCGCACCGATGGCGTTGGCGCTGGGCGATGGGGTTGGTGTGGGCGTTGGCGTGGGTGTAGGCGTCGGTGTAGGCGTAGGTGTCGGTGTCGGCGTTGGAGTCGGAGTCGGAGTCGGAGTCGGAGTCGGAGTGGGCGTTGGCGTGCCGCTACCCGAGCCAGACCCAGAACCCGAACCCGATCCGGAACCAGACCCAGAACCGCTTCCCGAACCACTGCCGGAACCACTACCCGCACCGGTCACGACGCCGCTGCCGGAACCACCGCCAAGGTTGGGCGACTGCTTGGTCAAGGTCGATCCGCAACCTTGAAGAACCATCATTGACGACACACACATGGCGATGGCCGTCATTTGGAAATTGCGATTCATGTTTCTGCTCCCCCGGTATTGAACTGATGGGGAGCTAACTGCAAGGCCTATGCCATTCGTAAGACGTGATCGTCCAGCAAGGATAAATCCTTAAAAATCAAGGCGAAGGAAGGAAGTGAGAACGTCACGGCGAGTGCCGCGGGCAACCATGTGTCACGGAACATGGCCTCGCACCCGGCGCGTGTAACGTAACTCACGGGGGTGTGTTTCCGGCGGCGGCACACGCCGCTCAGCGGCGTGCTGAGCCAATCCGCATCAGATTTTCAAACGGCGCAGCACCTTCGGTCCGGCGAACGCGATCAGCGCCGAACACACCGCGACCACCGACAGCCCGATCGGCAGATTGGTGACCTGCGTCACGCCGCCGATGATCACGGGCCCGAGCAGCAGGCCGAAATAGGCGAGTCCCGCGACATGCGCGAGCCCCTCGGCCGCGTGGATGCCTTCGACCCGCGCGGCCGCCGCGAACAGCACCGGCATCATGTTCGCCAGCCCAAGGCCCATCAACGTGAAGCCAAACAGCGCAGTGAACGAATACGGCAGCAGCAGCGCGCCGATCATCCCGGCGCACGCGAGCGATGCGCTCGCCATGACCAGTTGCGGCGCGCCGAAACGGGCGCGCACGGCATCGCCGGCAAAACGGGCCGCCGCCATGCCGCCGGAAAACGCCGCGTAGGCCGCGCTCGCAAGCGCGGGTGTCGTGATGACAACGTCGCGCATATAGATGGTGGCCCAGTCGTACATCGCCCCCTCGGCGATCAACGCAACCAGGGCTGTGGCTCCGAGCGCCCACAGCGCCGGGGAGCGCCAGCGGTTGGCGCGCGGCGTCGCGGCATCCGGATGGTCGGCGTGCGGCACGTGCGGCAAGACCGCGGGGCAGGCTATCAGCAGGACCAGCGCGCTCAGCACGGCGGTCAGCGCCAGGTGCACGGCGGGCGCCATGCCGCGCGCCAGCAGCGCTCCGCCGACGGCCGCGCCAACCATCCCGCCGACGCTGAACATGCCGTGCAGCGAGGACATGATCGGCCGTCCAAGCGTCTGCTCGACCGCGCTTGCCTCGGCGTTCATGGCGACGTCCAGCGTCGCCATGCCGGCGCCGAACAGAGCCAGCACCGCCAGCAGCAGCCAGTAAAACGGCACGACGAGGATCAGCGCCGCGCAGAGCGCCATCGCGAGGCCGCCGGCGAGACACGCGCGACGGGTGCCGACACGGGCAATCCACGACGCATTGGTCGCCATTGCAGTGATCGAACCACCCGCCACCGCCAGCAGCGCGAAGGACAGCAGCGCCGGATTCAGGTGGAAGCGGTCGCGCACGGTCGGCACATGCACCCCCCAGGACGCGTACATCATCCCGGCGATAAAGAAGAGCGCCATGGTCGCGAGGCGGGCGCGCTTGAGCGAGGCGGCCGGCAGGTCGCGATGCGCGGCGGGAAGCGCGGTGAAACCGGATGGACGGTCGGACACGGAAGTCTCGTTGGCGGACACGGCTAGGAGGAGCAAGAATCGGAAATGAGGAAACGGGCGACGCCGAGAAAGCCGCCTGAAAGCGAACTTCAGATTCTAACGAAGCAGCCGCAGTCCTGCAGACGAGCGGTGAACTAATATCTCTATCTATCCGCTCTCACGACCGCGCTGTTTCACAGCAGACGCTCGAGGACACGCCATCCACCGAGGACGCGCACTTGAATATCCCTGCTCACGCCCCGCTCCATCTGCTGCATCAGGCCGCGGCCGGCACGCTCGCGACCCACTCGCGCCGGCCCGAGGGCTTTCCCTATCCGTCGATTCTGCCGTTTGCGCCCGATGCGCGGCACCGTCCGACCATCCTCGTGAGCCGGCTCGCCGAACACACGCGCAACCTGCAGGCTGATGCGCGTGCCGGATTTCTGGTGGCGCACGCTCCGGATGGCGACGTGCTCAACGGTCAGCGGGTCACGCTGCTCGGTTCGTTCGAGATGGTCGAACTGGAGCCTGCCGCGGTGCGCCGTTACTTGCGCTATCACCCGGACGCCGAGCGCTACCTCGCGCTAGGCGATTTCGATTTCTGGGTGATGACGCTCGAGCGGCTGCGCTATATCGGTGGCTTTGGCGCCATGGGCTGGCTCGACGGCGCCGAGCTCGATCCGCTGGACCCCGTCCCGCTCGACGACGAGTGCGCGTTGCTGGCGTGGTTCGACGCTCACCCTCGGCGGACGCGTGACCTGGAACTGCTGGGCATCGACCGCTATGGCGCGGATCTCAAGAAGGGGGCTTTGCGAAGCCGCTTCACATTTAAAAGCGTCGCCGAAGACACCGATTCCTTGCACGTAGCACTAGAAGATTGCATAGCGTGGCATATGAACGATTCATGACGACTCCTATTGCGGGAAAACACCGAGTCGTTGATGCATCCGGACTATTTATCTCGTATTTTTCTATGAATCTACGGAAAAGCTTTCATCCCGTGAAATGTTTTGGTGCAATCCACATATTAATTTTCATAATTTGAGAGTTGATTCCAGCATTTACTCCCTCGGCGGCTAGTTTTTCCATATCCTGCGAAAAAGAAGTAAATGAAAGGTTTGCTAACGTCGTCGCTAACGGAAATTTTTCGAAACGAAACTTAATTAATTTAAGAGTTCGACTTTTCCGCGCTTTCTATTTTGTGTTAATCTCGCCTGCAAATTCCGAGGCATGAACACCTTCAAAGGGCAAACCGGCTCAGACTGGTAGTCATTTATCCAAACCATAAGGGAACCTATGTCTTCCTACAAGGAACTACTCGCGCAGCGAGAGAAGCTGGAAAAGCAGATCGAAGAAGCAAAGTCGCGTGAATACGCGGAAGTGTTGAACGAGATCAAGCAGAAGATGGCCGACTACGGCATTACGCTCGCTGAGTTGGGCGGCGGCCGTGGCAAGAATGCGAAAGTGGGCCGCCCGCGTGCCGGCGTCGCACCGAAATATCGCGATCCGGATAGCGGCAGCACATGGTCCGGCCGCGGCAAACCGCCGCGTTGGATCGCCGGTCAGGATCGTGAGAAGTTTCTGATCCAGCGTTAATTGCACTACTCCGGTAGTGCATTATCGCGCTACCGGCCAAAGAACCGCGCAACCTTCAGGTGCGCGGTTTTTTTTGTCTTCCACTATCTATCCTGCTCACTGCGCGGACACAGGTTTCCTGTGCTTCGTGCAACCATTCGGCCTTACATGGAACACGAATGCTTCGTGTTTAGATAAGCATCTGATTTAAAAGAAAAATTTAGGGGATTAGAGAATTTGTCACAGTGCGGCGGTTAGAATCCGGACATTCAAAATCCAGTCCGCACACATGCTCTCCACTCTCGACGCCCAATCCGCAGAAAAACACGACGTCGCGCGCAAAAGTACGTTTGTCAGTATCGCGCTCAATACGGTGTTGATGGCGCTGCAAATCGTCATCGGCGTGATTGCCCATTCGCAGGCACTCGTCGCCGACGGCGTGCATTCGCTCGCCGACCTGGTTTCGGATTTTGTCGTACTGATTGCCAATCGTCACAGTGGTGCGCAGCCGGACGCCGATCACAATTACGGCCACAGCCGCTATGAGACAGTCGCTTCGCTGTTTCTCGGCGCACTGCTTATTGCCGTGGGCGTCGGGATGTTGTGGCGCGCCGGAACGCGCCTTGCGGATTTGCAGGATATTCCGGCGGTTCATCTGAGTGCGCTCGCCGTTGCCGTGCTGGTACTCGTCTCGAAAGAAGCCTTGTTTCGTTACATGCTGCGTGAAGCGCAACGCGTGCGTTCGGCCATGCTGATTGCCAACGCCTGGCATGCGCGTTCCGATGCGGCTTCATCGCTGGTGGTCGCGATCGGCATTATCGGCAGTCTGGCCGGCGTGCGGCTTCTCGATCCGATTGCGGCCGCGATTGTCGGTTTCATGGTCGCGCGAATGGGTTGGACCTTTGGCTGGGATGCGCTGCAGGATCTCTCGGACCGCGCCCTCGACGATGCCGCGACCGACGATGTCCGCACGCTGCTGATGTCCACACCCGGCGTGCGCGACGTGCACGAACTGCGCACGCGCAAGATGGGCGACTTCGCGCTCGTCGATGCGCACATCCTGGTCGATCCGTTGATCTCCGTTTCTGAAGGGCACTACATTGCCGAGTCGGCGCGCTCGCGCGTGCTGACCGATAGCCGGGTGCTCGATGCGCTGATCCACGTCGATCCGGAAAACGATGCAGTGGCGCGGCCGCCGGCCAACTTGCCGCCTCGCGAGCGCGTCGTCGCGGAGGTCGAGGCGGCCTTGGCCGCGCAGGGCGAGCACGCCGCTGCGGTGAATATTCACTACTTGAGCACCGGTCTCGATGTCGACGTAACGCTGTCCGCCAGCGATAGCGACGCGCAGCGCCTGGCGCAACTGGACCTGACGGGATTGAAGAACCGGCTCGGCGCACGCCACCTGAGCGTGTTGCGGGCCATGGATGCGGATTTGCCCAGCGCGGCGTCCACGCAACCGTCCGCGCAGCGCCACGATATCGCCTAGGACAGGCAGGACCGGCAGGTCCGGCGCACAGGCCGGCGGGCTATCGCGCGGAGACCATCGCAGCCAGTTAGCCGCGCGGCACCGAAGCTCCTAAAGCGGCAGTTGCGTGTCGAACTTGATCTCGCGCAGCACGACGCTCGTGCGTACTTGCGCGACCGCCGGAATCTTGAAGATGCGCTCGTGCAGAAACGCATCGTAAGCCTTGATGTCCGGCGCGACGATCTTGAGGATGTAATCGGATTCGCCTGTGGTGCTGTAGCACTCGGTCACTTCGGGACAGGTGGCGATCTCCCGCTCGAACTGTTCGACCCCGCCCTCCGTGTGCCGCGTCAGATGGATGTGGGCGAGTGCGCACACATGCAGACCGAGCTTTTCGCGATCCAGCAAGGCCGTGTAGCGCTGGATCACCCCCGATTGCTCCATGTCCTTGATCCGCCGCCAGCACGGTGTGCTGGACAGGCCGACCTGGTCGGAGATCTCCTGCACCGAGCGGCGAGCGTCGAGCTGCAACAGGCGCAGGATCTTTTGAGAGAACGTATCGAGTGTCAACTGCGCCTCCGTTGGCATGCCATGTTCCTAATAGTAGAGGCGGTGAAAACGAAACGCAATGTAAAACGGCCCTAGCGAGGGAGATTACCTAATTTGCCGGTTTGACGGCGACATTTTGCCCTGTGCCGTCCCCATCTTTTGCGGCTGCGGTGGCCGCAGCCGCTGCGGCAATCGCGCTCGTGTGGCCGGCCAGGGCGGCCTGGTTGCCGCGCAGTTCGGCGAGCATGTTGCAGAACAGGGCGCCTTGTTCGATCGCATCGTCGAGCGCGACGTGGGTGTGCGGGTGTTCGTCGAACCACCGCTGCGGCAAGCGCGGCTTGATGCATTTGCGATAGGGCAGACCGGTCATCGCAAACGCAAGTGTCTTGATGTCGAGCGCCGACCATGAAAATGGGCAGCGGCCGGTGAAGCGCATCATGTACCAGAACATGAAGGTGAAATCGAAGCCGGCCGGCATCGCCACGAAGACCGGCTTGCCGGGCAGCGCCTCGACCCACGTCACGTACGCTTCCAACGCCTTGGCGGGTTGCTGCAGATCCACGCGGCAGGCGGCCCAGGCCTCGGGCTGGGTCTTCCACCATGCGTCCTGGACCGGGTGGGGGCTCGCGCCCTCCAGCAGTTCGAGGTTCGCCGAGAAGGTGCCGATCAGTTGTTTGTCTTCGGTATAGGCCGCCGAGGCGAAACTGAGCATGGAGTGCGGGCCGGGGATCGGACCGTCCGCTTCGACATCGGTGCTCACATAGATTTCGGCGCTCATGCGCTGACTCCATCTGCGACATACGGGTTCGTGCGGCGCTCGGCGCCGAACGTCGAGGTGGGCCCGTGGCCGGGCACGAAGGTGACGTCGTCGCCAAGCGGCCAGAGTTTTTCGCGGATCGAGCGAATCAGGTCGGCATGATTGCCGCGCGGAAAATCGGTGCGGCCGATCGAGCCGGCGAACAGCACGTCGCCCACCAGCGCGAGCCGGTGCGCGCGACTAAAGAAGATCACATGGCCGGGCGTATGGCCGGGGCAGTGGTAGACCTCCAGCGTTTCATCGCCGAACTGGACGGTGTCGCCGTCCTGCAGCCAGCGGTCCGGTTCGAACGCCTGCGCGGCCGGGAAGCCGAAGCGCGTGCTTTGGTCCGGCAGCTTGTCGAGCCAGAAGCGTTCGTCAGGATGCGGGCCGTCGATCGGCACACCGTAATGCATGGCCAACGTCTTCGCGCCGGCACAGTGATCGATATGGCCGTGCGTCAGGAAGACCTTTTCCACCGAGACATTCTGGCGTTTGACCTCGCCCTGGATGACCTCGAGATCGCCGCCTGGATCGACGACGGCGGCGCGTCCCGTTGCCTCGCAAACGAGCAGCGAGCAGTTCTGCTGGAACGGCGTGACAGGGATCAGAGTGACTTTCATGAGGACGGTGAGCCGCGGCAAAAACGTTGATTGTACCGGCGCTGCCGGGCTCCGCCGATATGCCGGATGGCTGGTCCGCAATGCCTATTTTTGCATCAATAGTGAAAATTCATCAGAGTTATCAGCACCTTGACATCTCGAAATTATCTTTTGGGTATAATGCGCCCTAGTGTACGGAAAACGTACTGCCAAAAAGCGATGCGTCCCCATGAAAAATGGAGCGCTGATCGTCGTCAAGTAAGTGCCGTCGGTGTTCTCGACGGCAAATCGAGCATCGGATGCGTCCGATGCGCACGTCTCGTCCAGCCAGGTGCCACGCGCCTGCAACGGTTTACTGCCGTGACGCTGGGTGGGGCCTACGCCGCCGTTCCTGCGCGCTCGTATTGAGCGCTCAAGAACGTGATTGCCACGTTCGATGGCGGCTTGTGGGGTCTGGTCAGGCTGCCGGGGACAGGTTGCGCCAGACGTGAAAATTAACCGTGCGGGAGCGGCAGCGTATGCCGCGTGCGGGCTTCGGCGTACTGCGCATTGCTGCGCGGCGCGTAGTCGTTCGCCTTCCGCCGGAGTCGCAGCAACACGCAGCTATCGCGTGATGCGGCTCGACATTGTGATTGCACGTCTTATGAAAACTCGGTCGTCCCGAAGTATGGGGAGTCTTTTTGCCTTTTTTGTGCTCGCAGGGTGCGCAGTGCCCCCGAACGCGGCCAATCAGGCAAGTAACCCGCCGCTCAGCACCCGGAGCGCGCAAGCAGGCGGCGCGGGCGCATTCGCTCCGCAAGCCTTCGGTTCGCCTGCCGCAGCGGCTTCTGGCGCCAGCGCTACTTCGCTAGCCGACGCCCAGCCCCTCGGGGCTTCAGGCCCTAGCGCAGCCGGCTACCACGAAACCGGCCGCGCCTCCTGGTACGGCAGGTTCTTCCACGGCCGCCGCACCGCGAACGGCGAGCGCTTCGACATGCATGCGCTCACGGCCGCGCACCGCACGCTCCCGCTTGGCTCGTATGTGCGCGTGACCAATCCGGCCACCGACCGTTCGGTGGTCGTCCGCATCAACGACCGCGGGCCGTTCGCGCGCGGACGGGTGATCGATCTGTCCATGGCAGCGGCGACGGTGTTGCATATGCAGCACGCCGGTACGGCGCGCGTGCAGATCGAAGGTTTGACGCCGCAGGAGGCCAAGACGGAACAGGCCGAGATGCTGGCGTCGAGCGGCAACGACGTCAAATGATGTAACTGAGGCGGCGGCTTACCGCTTTCTTTGCTTCCCGATCTGCTGCTTACCTCCACGCTTCACCCCACGCGCGGCCAGGCCTGCCGCTCGCGTGTGGGTTTGAAGAGCGCCGCTCGCGCGGCACTTCAGTCTTCGCTTTCCTCGCCTTCGTCGTCCTCATCTTTCTTCAAGGCGAGCGCGCGCGTGTACAACGCGTTGCGCGACACACCCGTGATGGCCGCCGCGACCTTCGCCGCGCTACTCACCGTCAGTTCTTCCAGCAGGATGCCCAGCAACACGTCGTGGTCGTGTTCGCCTGCAGCTTGCGCCTGCGCACCTTCCACCACCAGGACAAATTCGCCGCGCTGCCGGTTCGGGGCTTCGGCCAGCCACGTTGGCCCTTCGGCCAGGGTGCACTGATGCAGCGCCTCATGTAACTTTGTCAGCTCACGGGCGATCAGCAATTTGCGGGCGCCGCCGAATGCTTCGCCGAGTGCCTCGACCGTTTCCACGATGCGATGCGGCGCTTCGTAGAAGACCATCGCGTGCGAATGCGTCGCGAGCGGCTGCAGCATTGCTGCGCGTTGCTTTGCCTTGGGCGGCAAAAAACCCAGAAACGAGAAGGTGGCAACCCAATCGCCTGCGGCGGAGAGGGCCGTGGCGAGCGCGCTCGCGCCCGGCAACGGAATCACTGGGAAGCCGGCTTCGCGCACGGCGTCGACGAGCTTTGCGCCGGGGTCCGAAATACCGGGGGTGCCGGCGTCGGACACGTAAGCGACCCGCTCGCCCGCCTGCAGATGTTCGACGATGCGCAGCGCAGCGGCGCGCTCGTTGTGCTGATGCACGGCGAGGAGCGGTTTCGAGATGCCGTAGCGCGCCAGCAGTTGGCCGGTATTGCGGGTGTCCTCGGCGGCGATGCGGTCCACCAGTCCCAGCACATGCAGTGCGCGCAACGTGATGTCCGCGACGTTGCCGATCGGCGTCGCCACCACATAGAGCGCGGCGGCAGGATATTGCTGCCCTTGCGCAAGTTCGGAGAGAGGGGTCATGAGGCAGAAGACGCAGACAGACGGAGCAAGGCCGACATTGTGCCACGCAGCGGCAGAGGGTTCGGCACCCCTCGCGAACGCTCACAACTTTTTGGGGCGCGCTGGGTCCAAAGACGTCGGAGCGGCTTTTGAGGCCCACGCCCTGGTGTTTTTGCAACGTCAGCGTTTGCGTCTGGTCGCGCGCAATGTGGTGTGCCGCGGCGGCGAGATCGATCTGGTGATGCGCGAGCGCGACGGCGCGCTGGTGTTCGTCGAAGTCCGCGCGCGGGCGCAGCGGCGCTATGGCGGAGCGGCCGCGAGCATTGGCTGGCAGAAACGGCAACGGCTGGTGCGGGCCGCGCGGCATTATCTGGCGACTCGCGTGGGCGCTGTGCCGGCGTGCCGTTTCGATGTGGTCGCGTTCGAAGGAGGGCGGCTCGTGTGGCTGCGCGATGCGTTTCGCGCCGACGAAGTCTAAGCCGCTGCGCGGAGATTGCACCTGAGTGCGATAAACTTGCGCTCGCGTGCGGGTGGCACGGTGTTGCATCATTTGCGATGCCCGGTCATGCATGGGCGCTGCCTGCACCTTCAGCTACAACAACATGTCTTCACAACAGGGCCGCTTGAGAGCGGTTCATACGCGGTAAAAGATAGAGACTCGATGTCAGTCGAACGCATTCAACAGCACTTCCGCGACAGCGCGGCGGTCAAACTCGAAGCCCTCGAAACCTTGTCGATGCCGATTGCCGCTGCGATCGACACGATGTTTATGGCGCTTGCCAATGGCAACCGCATTCTTGCGTGCGGCAACGGCGGTTCCGCTGCCGACGCACAACATTTCGCTGCCGGGCTGATCGGCCGCTTCGAACGTGAACGGCCCGGCTTGCCGGCGATTGCGCTGACTACCGACACCTCAGTGATCACCGCGATCGCCAACGACTACGCGTTCGAGCAGATCTTCTCGAAGCAGGTATGGGCGCTTGGCCAGCCAGGCGATGTGTTGCTTGCCATCACGACCTCGGGCAATTCGGCGAACGTGCTGGCCGCAATCGAGGCGGCGCACGAGCGCGAGATGATCGTCGTGGCGCTGACCGGCAAGGGCGGCGGCAGGGTACACGAGGTGCTGGCCGATACCGACATCCAGATTTGCGTGCCCTCCGATCGCACCGCGCGCATTCAGGAAGTGCATTTGCTGACCATCCATTGTCTGTGCGACGGCATTGATGCCATGTTGCTGGGCGAAGACTGATTCTGAAGGAGAGCTAGTTGATGAGCGTATTTCGCATCAAGACGACACTGGTGAGAACGACACTGGTGGTGGGGCTGGCGGCCGGGCTGTCCGCGACGTTGCAGGGGTGTTTTCTGCTGGTGGCCGGCGCGGCGGGTGGCGGCGCATTGATGGCGACCGACCGGCGCACGCTCGGTGCGCAAACCGAAGATCGGGAGATCCAGGTGAAATCGCTCGCGCAGATCAATCAGAATTTGCCGCAGGCGGCGCACGTCAACGTGACGGTGTTCAACCGGCGCGTGCTGCTGACCGGCGAAGTGCCGGATGACGCATCGAAGCAGAAGGCCGAGCAGATCGTGCGCTCGCTCAACAACGTCAATGCGATCGTCAACGAGTTGACGATCGGGCCGGCGGCCGAGCTGTCCTCGCGGACCAACGATTCGTACCTTGAAACACGGGTCAAGACTGCGCTGATCGCCGAGAAGAACATTTCGGCGAACAACTTCAAGGTGGTGAGTGAGAACGGCTCGGTGTATCTGATGGGCCTCGTCACGCGTGATGAAGGCGCGCGCGGCGCTGACGTGGCGAGCCGCGTGCCTGGCGTGACGCAGGTGGTGAAGGTGTTCCAGTACATCCTGCCGGAAGACGCCAACGCAGCGACCGCCGCGGCATCCAGCGCGCCGGCTGCGCCGCCTCCGCCGACGACCGATGCGACGGTCGGCGCGGTGCCGGATGCTTCGGTGAGTTCGCGGCCGCTCGATCAGCAGGCGCCGGCGCCCGTGACGAATTCGACCCAGGTGCATCCGGGCAATCCGGCGGTGAGCCAATGAAGCGGGGTGGACTCTTTTCGCGCCGCGTCGTCCGGGGTGGATTGCTGGGCGTGGGGGCGGCGCTGGCGCTGTCCGGTCTGGCTGCAACGGCGCGTGCCGATGACGCTCCGCGCGGTTTGACGATCGCGCGCTCCAATGCGTGCATGGGTTGTCATGCGGTGGATCGCAAGCTGGTTGGCCCGTCGTTCCAGCAGATCGGTGTTAAGTACAAGGGTGACGCCAAGGCGCCGGTCAAGCTGGCGCTGAAGGTGAAGAATGGCGGCTCGGGTGTGTGGGGCGCGATTCCGATGCCGGCCCACCCGGCGATGAGCGATGCGGATATTCGTACGGTGGTGGATTGGGTGCTGGCCGGCTCGCCTTCGAAGTGACTTTTTCATGTACTGGGCCGCTTGGCAAAAGCGAAAAACCTTGTGCTAGAATCATTTGGTCGTTGGGGGGGTAGCTCAGCTGGGAGAGCGTCGCGTTCGCAATGCGAAGGTCGGGAGTTCGATCCTCCTCCTCTCCACCAACCAGAATTCCAAAGGGTTACAGGTGATTTGCCTGTAACCCTTTTGTGTTTTTGGCATCAGCATTGGCTTCACCTTCCACCTCGATCCACACGACGCGCATTCCCCCTCACTGCCGAATCTCAGCCTCCACCAACGCCGCCAGCAACCCAAGCGACTCCTGCCACCCAAGATAGCAAGCCTCGGCCGGAATCGCCTCAGGAATCCCCTCAGGAATCCCCTCAGGAATCCCCTGCTGAACGACGCTCAGTTCGGTCCCACAAAACACCGCTCGCAGCGACACCGTGGTCTGCATCCCACCCGGCAAGTTAGGATCATCGAATCTACCCGTGTACTGAATGCGCTCGTGCGGCACCAGTTCGAGATACTCCCCGCCGAACGAGTGGCTATCGCCCGTGGTGAAATTCGTGAACGACATCCGATAGACCCCGCCCACCTGCGCGTCCAATTGATGAACCTTGCCGGTAAACCCATTCGGTGGAAGCCACTTGGCCAGGGCGTCGGCGTCGAGGAATGCACGATAGATACGCTCGGGCGCGGAGCGAACGACGCGGTGAAGGTGGATGGTTTGTCCAGGCATGATTGACTCCAGAAGCGGAGGGCAGTCCTCCGATCCTACACGACGCATGAGCGACCGCGGAATCGACACGCAGTCACTCAAGGTTGTCTCACCCCATAGTCCTAAAGTCTCGATCGTTTATGGTACACAGAGATTTTTAATGTGAGATGAAAGCTAGAAAAAATGAACAGATAAAGCATTTTTCATAGGTTACGGGTAGCTTAAATTCCACACCGTCACCAACGCGAACCATGACGGCGCATTCGTTTCGTGCGCACCGTCGATCCATTTCCTATCCTTATCTTCAGCACCATGAGTCGGTAAGCCGTGGCGAACCGCGAGAACCGTCGCTCGCGGCAGCAGCACCGCCACTCTCACCCGTGCCGTCGCGCACCCCCAGGGACCTGATGGAGGTCCTCATGAAAGGCAGTCAGTTGACCGTGTTTGCGGACAATCAGAGCCATCGCAAGGCTCACATGACGCTCGTCGAGTGGATTCTCACCCAGGTCACAAAAGCGGGCATCGAGGGCGCGACCGTGATGGAGGTCAGCGAGAGCATCGACGTGCACGGCAAGTACCACGCGGCGCGTTTTTTCGAACTGGTGGACCAACCGGTCGTGGTGACGGTAGCGGCCGACGATGCGCGTATCGATGCGCTGCTCGATGACCTGCGCCACGGCGGCGTGCGGCTGTTCTACACGCGCTGTCCCGTCGAATACGAAGTGCTTGGCATGCAGAAACCGGCAAGCGTTGCAGGGGACCAGAGTAACGCGCTAAAGCGCTAACTCCAGTCGACAGCTTTGCATCGGACTCAAGTAAGCGCTAAAGCTCTAACTTGGGTCGACACAGGAGAGTAACCATGAACGGTATCCCTAGACTATTGCATGACCGGGGTTTGTTCGACGTCGCGTTCGCCCAGGTCCGGCATATCGACGCGTCGGTGCGTGAAGGCGCGATGTTCGGCTGCCCCGCAGCCTTTGTCGGCGCGCGCCTGGCGTTTTGCGTGTACGGCAGCGGTATCGGCATCAAGCTCCCGGCTGTGCGCGCCGCCGCGCTGGTCGACGCGGGCCGCGCCTTCGCTTTCCAGCCCTACGGCAAGGCGCCGATGCGCGAGTGGATCGAAATTCGCATCACGCGCGACCGCATCGCTGAAATCACCGGCGTGCTCGCCGAGGCCATCGAATACGCGCGCCATGTCCCGCGCCGCACCATCGAGCGCAGCGGTACCCATGCACTAGAATGAAAGAGGCGCAGCAGATCGTTGAAGCGCGGGAAGATGCAGCCATGAACGGCTATCAACTGACGTTCTATACGGAGAAGAACCGCAGGCACGGTCATCAGACCGTCTGCGAATGGTTGCTGCAGAAAATTCGTGAACTCGGCATCTGCGGCGCGACCGTGATCAATTGCGCCGAGGGTATCGGTCATGCGGGTGCGCGTCACGCCGCTCATGTGCTCAAACTCACCGATCAACCGCTGCAAATCATCCTCGCGGTGACCGCGGAGGAAGCCGAACGGCTGCTGGAGATCGTCCGCACCGAAGGGGTCCATGTGTTCTATGTGCGCTACCCGGTCGAGTTCGGCATCATCGCAGGCGACCTGCCGAACCCGGCCAAACCCGCGCACGCACCGCGTCAGCCGTCGTCCACGCAAGGCTAAAGCGGCGCATTGCAGCGCGCTTAGTTCGCCACGTACCCCGTCGGCGTCGTCACATTCGCTTTGGCAACCGCTGCGTTGTTCGACACCACATACACCGGCGCTTCCGTCAGGTTGAGCGTCAGCGTGCCGTTGCTGTAGCTCACCGGCAGAGGGTTGCCCATCATGTCGATGACCTTCACGGTGCCGCTGGTGCCCGGCGCATCGACGGTGAGGCTGTACGGCACGCTATACGTCGAGCTGAAGCCCGTGCTCGCGTTCCACACGTTATTGTTGTGGGTCCACAGCGCAGTAATCACCGAACCGTTGCCGAGCTGCTGGAACGCGTAAGCGTAGACGCCGGACGGCGTGCCGTTGACCGGCCCCAGCGTGTTGGTGCCGTCCAGCACGTGCGTCAACGCGCTCACGGCCATCGCGGCCGGCTTCGGGCTGATGTTGGTCGCACCGAACGCGCCTTGCGCATCGGCGAGGTCGAAGAACGTGCCGTAGCCCACTTCGCCCGGATAGTCCGCGCCGTAGAACACGTAGGTCTGATCGACCCCTTCACCCAGCATGATGATGTGCGTACGCGCCACCACAGCCGCTTGCGCGAACAGGATGTTGGCAGTCGGATAGTTCGGACCATACGAGCTGCCGAGGTCGTAGCTAATGCCCACCTCGGTCTGGAACAGCTTCATCCCGGACTTGTAGTCCGTCACCATTTCCGTGCGCAGGGCGCGGATCTCGTTCATCAGCGCGTTGGCGGCGTTCGCCGGGTTCGGGTCGGTGGCGAGGCGCTCAGGCGGATGCGAGGGCGAGGTGCCCGCGTCGTAGTAGCCGTGCGTCGAGATGCCGTCGATGTAGCTGCCGAAGCCAAGCGATGCAATACGCTTCAGGCGCGTGGTCGTGAGTGACGGGAACGCGTCGGTCGGGCCCATTACCACCGCGTGCGGGTCGGTCGAATGGATGCCCTGATAGACCGATTGATACAGCGCGACAAAGTTGGCGTCCGTATCGTTCCAGAACTGGTTCGGTTCCCACGTCACCTGGTAGTAGTTGTTCAACTGGTTCGGGAAATAGGTAGTGCGAATCGTATTGGATTCCGTACCCACCCGGCTCATGTAACTCTGGTAGTACGAAAGGCTCGTCGGCGGATTGGTGTCGTCTTCGAACGCGCCGGTCGGGCTCGCCCAGGCGGGAATGCCGTCCAGACGGATCAGTCGCATCACCTTGCCCGACGTATAGAACGGATCGAGGTTGTTGGCGGCCGGGTTGAAGGTGTTCGCTGCGTTCGGCTCCATCACGGAGAGCTGACGGTTGTCGATCGTCGAAGAGATGCCGAGGTCGGCGAGCAGCGGACCGTTGTCGTTCTCGCCCTGCATGCCGAAGCGGTGTTCGTCCTGATGGGCATAGGTCACAGCAGGCACGACGCCGGACAGGTTCGGCAGCACGCCGAACGTGGCGATACCTGTGGGGCGGGTGCCGGCCGAAGGCAGTTGGCCGCCGTTGGCCGCCAGCGTGGCGGACGCCGCGAAATAGCCAGCGAGCGTCGAGGTGCAACTGAGCGTGCTGGCGACGGGGCCGCTCGCTACCGGGAAGCTGCCGTTCGCCGCGACATTGCCGAGCTGGTCGCTGACCGCCCAGTTCACCTTGTCGGCGGAGGGCGCGTGGGTGGTGAATACGAGCTGGAAGGTGCTGCCCGAGGCGAACATGCGGGTGGCGTCGGCGCTGGGCGTATCGGCGGAAATCAGTGCGCTGCCTGCGGCCGCGCTGGCGCTGCTGGGTGCCTGGCAGGACATCGTTTCGCCCGCCTGAGTGTTGGCGGTCAAGGTGGCGCTTGTCGTGCCGTTCGTCGAGCCTGAGGTCGTGCTGCCGCTCGCCGTCGAGCTCGTGCCGTTGTTCGCCGTGGCGCTGTTGCCGCTGCCGGAGCCGCCACCACCGCCGCAGCCGGCCAGCACGAGTAACAAGGAAGAAAGCAGTAACGAAGGGTATTTCATCTGTACGGAGCAAAGTATGAATACCGGTCTGGCGGCGTTTTGCATCAGATGCGTCGCTGCGCGGACCCATATCGGGTTTGACTTCAGACAGGCGATGCTGGAGCGCAGCTTCAGGCGATCGCTGCCCGCAGATATCGGTGGTTCGAGGCGCGAGGTACGGACGCCTGGTGCGTCGCCCGCGCGAACTTACCGATGTTGGAGGTGGTTAGTTTTTTGCCCGCTGAATCCTACCGAACGAAATTTATTAGGTCTGCATAAAAGACGTAACGACCTGTAACGTATGAACAATCTCTCGGTTTCAGCGCGAAAAGATGCACCATGCCTGTGAAACGAGGGTCAAACGCTATTCGAATCGTCCGCACGAGAGCGTGTTTCGAGGAGAAATTGTTGCGCCACTTTTTATAATGCATACCTAAATATTGGCTGAGCAGTGAAACTGCCGAATCGTCAGGACATTTCAAATATCTTTCATCCCATGCCAGGCGCACGCTAAAGCAGGTGAACCGATCGGCAGGCAGCATTGCTGCCCAGCCGTCGCAAATTTGTCTTGAACAAGTGGGTTCGTGCGATTATGATTGAGCAATCACTCATTTATTTCATCGAGTCAGAATCCAGCATGGCCCGTCCGAAGAGCGAAGACAAACGCAACGCCATCCTTGCCGCCGCCGCCCAGGTGATCGCCGAGCAGGGCCTAGGTGCACCTACCGCGCGGATTGCCAAGGTCGCCGGCGTGGCGGAAGGCACGCTCTTTACCTACTTCGAAAGTAAGGACGTGCTGCTCAACGAGCTGTACCTCGACATCAAGTCCGCAATGCGCGAAATCATGATGACGGCCTACCCGAAATCCGAGAGCATCGAGAAGCGCGCACGGTATGTGTGGCAGCAATACGTGGACTGGGGCGTCGCCTTTCCGGACAAGCGCCGGGCCGTCGCTCAACTGGCGGTTTCCGACCGCCTGAGCGAGCAGACCCGGGCGATCGGCCTGCAGGCATTCGCCGACGTCAACGAGATGATGAAGATGAGTATTGCCAGTGGCGTGATGCGCGATCAGCCGCCGGCTTTCGTGGCGGCAATCATGGGTTCGCTGGCGGAGACCACCATGGAATTTATCGAACGCGATCCCGCTCAGGCGGAGCGCTATCGCGCCGCTGGCTTCGAGGCGTTCTGGCACGCTGTCGCCATGCTGTGAAGTTTTTTTGTGTAGTTAATGAGTGATTACGCGCTCATCTAAATGGAGGAATAGGCATCATGGCAAAAGTCTGGCTGGTTACCGGTAGCGCTCGCGGACTCGGGCGCAAGATTGTCGAAGCGGCTTTGGCAGCGGGCGAGCGCGTGGTCGCGACGGCGCGCGATCCGCGCCACCTCGCGGATCTGGTCGAGCGCTTCGGCGAGCAGATTCGCGCGGTCGCACTGGACGTGACCGATTCCGCCGCCGCGCGCGCCGCCGTGCAAGCGGGACTCGAGGCGTTCGGGCGGCTCGACGTGGTCGTCAACAACGCGGGCTTCGGCCACCTGGCGGCGTTCGAGCAAGCCAGCGAGGAGGATTTCCGCGCCCAGATCGACACCAACTTCTACGGCGTGGTCAACGTCACGCGCGCGGCGTTGCCGATCCTGCGGCAGCAGCGCAGCGGCCACATCATCCAGATTTCGTCGGTGGGCGGCCGGATCGGCATTCCGGGGTTCAGCGCGTATCAGTCGGCCAAATGGGCCGTTGGCGGCTTTACCGAGGTGCTGAGCCAGGAAGTGGCGCCGCTCGGCATCAAGGTCACCGCGCTCGAGCCGGGTGGCATGAAAACCGAGTGGGCTGTCGAAGCACGCAGCGCGCAACCCGAGCTCCTGGAGGACTATGCTCCTTCTGTAGGCGCGGTTGTGCAGATGCTCGGCCAGTACGTCGGCCATGAGACGGGCGATCCGGCGAAAGTGGCTGAGGTCGTGCTGAAACTCGCATATCACGAGCAACCGCCGGTGCATCTGCTGCTCGGCAGCGACGCGCTGCACTACGCCGGCGAAGCCGATAAGGCGCGTGCGGCAAGTGGAGAAGCATGGCGCGAGGTCAGTCTGGCGACGGACTTTGCCGCCCCGGCGGCGCTGCCTGACTTCCCCAAACCCTGAGGGCGAGCAACATGGCTAACTGGACCACCGGCGATATCCCCCACCAGAGCGGGCGTCTCGCGGTGATCACCGGCGCGACCGGCGGACTCGGTTTCGAGACCGCGCTCGCGCTGGCCGCAGCGGGCGCGCGTGTCGTTCTGACCGGACGCAACGCGGCGAAGGGCAGCGCGGCGCTGGCGGCGATTCGCGCGCAACATCCGGCTGCGTCGATCCGTTACGAGCATCTCGATCTGGCGAGTCTCGCGTCGGTGCGCGAGTTCGCCGAGCGCTTTGTGCAGCAGCACGAGACGCTCGATCTGCTGATCAACAACGCGGGCGTGATGATGCTGCCCACGCGCCAAACCACCGCGGATGGCTTCGAACTGCAGTTCGGCACCAACTACCTGGGGCATTTCGCGCTGACGGCGCGTCTGCTGCCGGTGCTGCGCAACACCAGTCAGCCGCGCATCGTCAACCTGAGCAGCGTCGCCCACAAGCTGCGGGCCGCGATTCATTTCGACGATCTGCAATGGACGCGCCGCTACGACCCGTGGCTCGCCTATTCGCAATCGAAGCTGGCCATGCTGATGTTCACGCTGGAGCTACAGCGCCGCAGCGATGCGAATGGCTGGGGACTCCTCAGCAATGCATCCCATCCCGGTTATGCGCGCACGGATCTGATTGCCAACGGACCCGGTAGCGACTCGTTGATGCAGCGCTTGAGCAGCGTGACCATCGAGCCGCTGATGAGCCACTCGGCTGCCGCCGGCGCGCTGCCCACGCTGTATGCCGCCACCGCGCCCGACGCCAAACCGGGCGGCTATTACGGGCCGACCGGCATGCTGGAACTGAAGGGCCCACCCGGGGCCGCCGCGATTGCGTCACGAGCGCAAGACCTCGCGGTTGCCGCGCGCCTGTGGGGCATCTCTGAAACGCTGACCAACGTTCGTTGGCCCAGCACCCAAGCGGAGCGTGTGTCATGAGAGTGTTGTTGTTTGGTGCGACCGGCATGGTAGGGCAGGGCGTGCTGCGCGAATGCCTGCGAGCCGGCGACGTCGAATTCGTGCAGACGGTGGGCCGCTCGTCCACTGGCCAACTGGACCCGCGCCTGCACGAAATCGTTCATCCGGACATGTTCGACTATCGCGCCATCGAGTCGTCGCTGCAGGGCTTCGATGCGTGTTTCTTTTGTCTTGGCGTGTCGTCGTTCGGGATGAGCGAAGCGGACTATAGCCGCCTGACCTACGATCTGACGCTCGCGGCCGCACGCACGCTGGCCCGCCTCAACCCGCAGATGACTTTCGTCTACGTCTCGGGCCGCGGCACCGACAGCAGCGAGCAGGGCCGCAGCATGTGGGCTCGCGTGAAGGGGCGTACGGAGAACGCGCTCAAGCAGTTGCCGTTCCGCGCGGTTTATCTGTTCCGCCCGGGCGTCATCGAGCCGATGCATGGGATTCAGTCGAAGACCCGTCTGTACCGGTTGCTTTACCCGGCTTTGCGGCCGGTGATGGCGTTGCTGCACGCCTTCGCACCCGCCCATATCGTGACCACCGAGGAGGTGGGCCGCGCGATGCTGGCGCTGGCGCGCCGCGGCGTGACCGAGCGGGCGGTGCTGGAGCAGGCTGAGATCGGCGCACTGAGCCGCGGTCCGGCCGGTGCGGCGGGGACGCCGCCGCTCACGCCACGCGCAGGATGATGACTAGCAGCCGGGGCGTCGTCTAACCGGCGATCACCCGGTTGCGGCCCAGATGCTTGGCCCGATAAAGCCGTTCGTCGGCAGTACGCAGGATCGCGTCGATCGTGTCGCCGTCGCGCCCGAACTGGGACACGCCGATACTCACCGTCAGCGCAACCGACTTGCCCGACTGGCCGCCGAACACGCCATTGGCAATCGCCTCGCGAATCCGCTCGCCGATCGACTGCGCCACCCCCAGCGCCACCTGCGGCAACAGCACCATGAACTCCTCGCCGCCGACCCGCGCGACGCCGTCGTACGGCCGGATCGCGTCGAGGCACTTCTTCACGAAGCCACGCAGGATCTCGTCGCCGACCAGATGGCCGTAGGAATCGTTGATCGCCTTGAAGTGGTCCAGATCCAGCGCCAGCAGCGAGAACGGCGCGCCGCCGCGCCGCGCGCGCGTGATCTCGGCATCGACCATTTCGATGAACTGCCGCCGGTTGGCCGCGCCCGTCAGCGGATCGGTCGCGGCGAGATGTTCGAGTTTCAGGTTGGTGCGTTTCAGTTCCTGCAGGGCGCGCTCGGTATCCGCCATGGCTTCGGCGAGGCGCGCCATCAGTTCCTCCTGGCTATAGATCGTCGAGAACGAACGGGTGGTGCGGAACGCCTGCACGACGCCGTAGCTCAGCAGGAAAAAACCGGCCGCGAAGATCGCGTGGGCGAGCCACCACATGTGATTCCAGGGCCGCGCCAGAATGAAGGCGAGCGACGACAACGCGAACGACGTCACCGAGATGCCGAAAACCTTCATCAACGGCGAACGGATGCGCCGGGCCAGCATGACCGCTACGTTGACGCTCGAGACCAGCAGCGCGCCGCCCTCCATCGTGACGCGCACCGCGAGGTTGCCGGCCACCGGCGAATAGGCGATGACGGCTACTGCAATGTCGGTTAACAGGAACAAGCCGATCCAGCCGAACCAGCGGCTCGGGGCGCGTCGCAGCGTGGCGGGGTCGGCCGTCCGATGCCACGCCAGCAGCGCGACCAGCAGCAGCGCCGCCATGGCGAGCCGCGAGGCCGGCCCGTATAGCAGGAACAGCCAGATGTTGTGGTGCGCCATGCCGGTGAAGGCACCGTGCAGGGCGTAGATCAGCACGAAGGCCAGAAAGCCGAGCGTGAGCCAACGCAGCATCGGTTCGCCCGAGGACAGATAGCAGCGCCAGGAAACGTAGGCGACGAACAGCCCTTCGAGCGTCGCGGCCGTAATCGCGATTTCGTGAAAGGCGTGGTTCTCGAACGTCAGCGCGGGGTTCTGGAAAACATAGAGGTAAGCGATCAGGTAAGCCGGGATCAGCGCAAAGCCGCCGATCAACAGCCCCAGATAGGCACGGGTGACCCACTGCACGGTTGCGGACGGCTCATCAACCTCGACGCTTGCGGACATATGGGTTCCTCCTCACGCGGGCAGGACTGAACGCAACGGCGCTCGCTATGCTGCGCGAGCGTCAGACGGCGGCGCTTCGCCTATTCTTCAGCTTTATGACCAGTATAGGCAGCGTCGCGCCCGAGTACGCAAAATACAAAGCGGTCGTGCCGCGCCATGCCTTGTGCATTCAACCTTGAGCCGCGCGAGGTCGATATCCAGTCAGGAGGGTGGCTAAAGACATGACCGGCAGATTGATGGTTCATCGCGCCTCAGTGTCTGATACGCTAGTGGCCCGGCAGCCGCTTGTATGGCTGACCCGCGTGTCTGGTTTGACGCCATGCCGGGATTCGTAAGACGTTGCACTCTCCGAGATTACGTGCAGGTTTAAAACAAGCCAGGAAATGATGACGCGCCGACCGAACGCCGTGATTGTCATTAGCATCGTGCTAGCTGCGGCGATCCTTGCGATCGCCATCTGGGTGCTGGCGCAGATGCGTGCGGACGCGTTGCGGCGCGCCCAGGACTCGGCCGAGAACGTCTCCTTGCTGGTCGAGCGCGACGTGGCGCGCAACCTCGAACTCTACGACCTCTCCTTGCGTGCCGTGATCGCCGGACTCGACCAGCCGGGCGTCATGGCCCTGCCCCCGGCGTTGCGCCAAAGGATGCTGTTCGACGGCTCCGCGAGCGCGCAGGACCTGGGCTCGATGCTGGTGCTGGACGAAACCGGCAAAGTCATCTTCGATTCGGCGTCCGTGCCGCCGCGCCATATCGACGTCGCCGATCGCGAATACTTCCTCGTGCATCGCGATTCGCCCAACGTCGGGCTGTACGTCAGCCGGCCCTTCATGCCGAGGTTGAGCGACGCCGGCGCGACCATCGCGCTTAGCCGGCGCCTCTCGCACCCGGACGGCAGCTTCGCCGGCGTGGTGGTCGGCACGCTGCGGCTCACTTACTTCCAGCGCCTGTTCGCGGGCATGAATCTCGGCAACAGCGGCTCGATGGCGCTGATGCTCACGGACGGCACGATGCTGATGCGCCGTCCCTACGACCCGAAGATCATCGGCATCAATCTGACCGGCACCGCGAACTACACGCGCTTCACCCAGCAGGACAGCGGCGAATTCTTCGGCACGGCGGCGATCGACGGCGTGGAGCGCTGGTATGCGTTCCGCCATATCGGCCACTTCCCGCTGCTGCTCGATGTCGCGATCTCGACGCGCGATATTTATGCCGGATGGCGGCACCGCGCATGGATTATCGGCTCGATGATGGCGGCGCTCGATATCGCGATCATCGCGCTTGCCGTGCTGCTCTCGCAGCAACTACGGCGCCGTCAGCAAATGGAAGAAGCCTTGCGGGAACTGGCGCGCACCGACGGGCTGACCGGGCTGAACAACCGCCGCACCTTCGAAGAGCGCGCCGAGCAGGCCTGGCTGGCGATGCTGCGCAGCGGGCGGCCGCTGTCGATGCTGCTGATCGACGTCGACAACTTCAAAGGCTTCAACGATCTGTACGGCCACTCCGCCGGCGACGATGCGCTGATCGCGGTGGCCCGCTGCATCGACGGCAATGTCCGGCGTCCCGGCGACGTGGCGGCGCGCTACGGCGGCGAGGAGTTCGCCGCGCTGTTGCCGGACACCGACGGTATCGGCGCTGCGCAGATTGCCGAGCAGATCCGCGCCGCCGTGCAGGCGCTGCAGGTGCGCCACGTGGCGAGTGCGCATCATGTGCTGACGATCAGCATCGGCATTGCGAGCACCGCGAACCATCCGTTCGCGACTTATCGCAGCTTCGTCAATGCCGCCGACTCGGCGCTGTACGACGCCAAGGATGCCGGCCGCAATCGCATTCTCTGCTACCCCGTCGCGGAGCGCGCCGACCAGCCGGGGATGGCGACGCAACCGGGGCATTAGGCGGCGCTCGGCCGCCGCTCTCGCGTGCGAACGCAATCCTTGGTCACTGCATTTGAGTAATTTTCACCCGGGTGATATTTGCATTCAAATTTTACCCGGATATAATTTGCGAAAATCGACCTTGAGGATTTTCGCAATGACGCCCCAACCCGCTACCTGCACCGCTTTCGAAGGCTTGAGACGCATCGCGTCCGGCGCCCGCGCCGAGGTCGCGCTGGCGGTCAGGCGGGTGATCGAGCGTGGTGAACAAGCGCCTGTGCTGGTTTTCGACGACCTCACCAGTCAGCCCGTCGAATTCGATCTGCGTGGTTCGGATGCCGAAGTGCTGGCGCGACTGGCGGACGAACCCGGCGGCCATGCCGAGACGGCCGAAGCCGGCGAGCCTGCCGGTGACGAGACGCCGCGCGGCCGGGGCCGCCCCAGGCTGGGCGTCGTGGCGCGCGAGGTGACGCTGCTGCCGCGTCATTGGGACTGGTTGAACAGTCAGCCCGGCGGGGCATCGGTGGCGTTGCGCAAGCTGGTCGAGGCGGCGCGTCTCGCCGGCGACGACAAGGAGCGCGTGCGTCGCGCGCAGGAAGCAACCTATCGCTTCATGACCGCGCTTGCCGGCAATCTTCCCGACTATGAAGACGCAACCCGGGCGCTGTTTGCCGCGGACCGGGCGCGCTTTCACGCTGCAATCGCGCGGTGGCCTGTCGATGTGCGGGAGTATGCGGGGCGGCTGGCTGTAGGGGCGTTCGGTGAGGGCCACCAAGGCTGATGTGCGGCAAAGCTGACTTGGCTAGCGGGACGTTCCAGACAAATCAAACAGATCCCAATGTCGATGTGGCTTTGCGCCTTTCAACATCCTGTCCCGCTTATTCCCACCATCAGCAGGTTAAGTCAGGAACCACCTCGCCGTAATAGAACTGGCCGCGCTTAAGCGCGCATCGCCGCCGCAGCAACGGCGCTTTCTATGCAAAGGATGGGGACATGAGGTGGTTCGAGCGCATGACGGTGTTGCAAAGCCTGCTGTTGGCCTTCGCGATCGTGATTGGCTTTTGCGCGGTCGTCGGGGGCACCGGCCTGAGGACATTGTCCTCGATGCATGACCTGACCGACACAATCAGCAATCGGCATATGGACGGCCTCTACTGGATGGAAGAGGCGAACCGCAACAAGATCGACGCGGATCTCGCGGCGGCGAATCTCGGCTACGCCGAAGACGACGCGGGACGTCAGCGCCTCGACGCCAATATCGTCGCTTCGCTCAAGAACATGCACGACGCCTACGACCGCTTTCGGGCGACGCTGTCCACCCCCAAGGGCGAGGCGCTGTTCGACGAAGTGCTGCACAAGTCGGCCGTGTGGGAAGAGATCGTGCACCAGCAGATCGGCCAGGAGCCGATACCGGCCGGAGTCGACAACAAGGAACTGGTGCGCCGCGCAATCGCGTCGAGCGAAGCCTTGCGCGAGCGCATCGTGCAGGTGATCGACTATCGCCGCCGGCAAGCGAGCGAGGCGCAAGCCGAGGCGGCCGCCAGCTACCGGCGGATGCGCATCGTGTTGTCGTCGCTGGTGCTGGGCGCGTTGGTGGCCGGCATGCTGCTCGCCTGGCTGATCGCACGACGCCTTGCGCGGCAACTTGGCGGCGAGCCGGGCTACGCCGCGCAGATTGCCAACCGGATCGCCGACGGCGACCTGAGCGTACGGGTCGACACCCGCACCGGCGACGCCCACAGCCTGCTCTTCGCACTGCGTAATATGCGCGACCGGCTGGCCGGGATCGTCTCCGGCATCAGCGAATCGAGCGCGTCGATCCTGCTCGCCTCCGGCGAAATCGCCCAGGGCAACACCGACCTGTCGCAGCGCACCGAAGAGCAGGCCGCATCACTTGAAGAAACCGCCTCGAGCATGGAGCAGTTGACCGCCACGGTGCGGCAGAACGCCGACAATGCCCAGCAGGCGAGCGGCGTCGCGCACGGCGCCTCGGAGGTCGCGGCGCGCGGCAGCGCGCTGGTGGACGACGTGGTGGAGACCATGCGTGAGCTGGCCGCCGGCTCGAAGCGCATGACCGACATCATCGCGGTGATCGAGGGCATTGCGTTCCAGACGAATATTCTGGCGCTCAACGCGGCCGTCGAAGCAGCCCGGGCGGGCGAGCAGGGCCGTGGCTTTGCGGTGGTGGCGGGCGAGGTGCGCTCGCTCGCGCAGCGCAGCGCGCTGTCCGCCAAAGAGATCAAGGAGCTGATCGAAAATTCCACCGCCCGCGTCGGCAGCGGTGCGACGCTCGCTGAGCGAGCCGGCCGGACCATGGCCGAAGTCACGCACGCGGTGCGGCGTGTGACGGACATCATGGGGGAAATCTCTGCTGCATCGCACGAACAGAGCACCGGCATCGAGCAGGTGAACCGCGCGGTCGCGCAGATGGATCAGGTCACCCAGCAGAATGCCGCGCTGGTCGAGCAGGCCGCCGCCGCTGCGGCTTCGATGGCGGACCAGGCACGCGAACTGAAGACGGCGGTCGCGGTGTTCGCGCTCGAAGCGCGCCGGGTTTGAGTGCGCTGCAGCGCCTCCACGACTTCGCTTGCCAGGGCCAGGCGCTCTCCGTACACTCGCGCGTAATTCGAACAACACGCCGAAGCTGATAGAGGAGAACCCCCGCCATGGCCGATTCCTATTTCCCCCGCTGGCGCACGCAACCGAGTGCCGCCGAGGGCCGCGTCGTCAATACCGATGAGCGGCTTGCCTGGCCGCAGATGTTCGCGATGGGCATCCAGCACGTCGTCGCCATGTTCGGCTCGACCGTGCTCGCGCCGCTGCTGATGGGCTTCGATCCGAACCTGTGCATTTTCATGTCGGGGATCGGCACGCTGCTGTTTTTCGTGGTGGTGGGCGGGCGCGTGCCGAGCTATCTCGGTTCGAGCTTCTCCTTCATCGGCCTCGTGATCGCTGTGACCGGCTATGGCGGACACGGTCCGAACCTCAACGTGCCCGTCGCGCTCGGCGGGATCGTCGCGTGCGGGGTGGTGTACGCGATCATCGGGCTGATCGTCTCGGCCGTCGGCACCAGATGGATCGAGACGTTGATGCCGCCGGTCGTAACGGGCGCGATTGTCTGCGTGATCGGGTTGAACCTCGCGCCGATCGCCGTCAGGGGCGTGAGCGGCAGCAACTTCGATTCGTGGATGGCGCTCGTCACCGTGCTGTGCGTTGCCGCGGTCGCCGTCTTTGCGCGCGGCATGCTGCAGCGCCTGCTGATCCTGGTCGGCCTGCTGGCCGCTTACGTGATCTATGCAATCGTCACGAACGGCCTTGGCATGGGCAAGCCGGTCGACTTCTCGATTGTCGCGAACGCCGCCTGGTTCGGCATGCCGCATTTCACCGCGCCGGTGTTCAACGCCCAGGCCATGACGCTGCTCGCGCCGATCGCGGTGATCCTCGTTGCGGAGAACCTCGGCCATATCAAGGCCGTGAGCGCGATGACCGGCCAGAATCTCGACGGCTATGTGGGCCGCGCGTTCCTTGGCGACGGTTTGGCCACCATCGTCTCCGGTTTCTCCGGCGGCACGGGCGTCACGACCTACGCGGAAAACATCGGCGTGATGGCGGTGACGAAAATCTACTCGACGCTGGTGTTCGTGATTGCCGCGGCGATCGCGCTGGTGCTCGGCTTCTCGCCGAAGTTCGGCGCGGTGATCCAGACCATTCCGGGGCCGGTGCTGGGCGGCGTATCGATCGTCGTGTTCGGCCTGATCGCGGTGACGGGCGCGCGCATCTGGGTCGTCAACAAGGTGGACTTCTCCGATAACCGCAACCTGATCGTCGCGGCGGTGACTCTTGTGCTGGGCGCCGGGGATTTCTCGCTGAAGGTGGGCGGCTTCGGGCTAGGCGGTATCGGCACCGCGACCTTCGGCGCGATCATTCTCTACGCGTTGCTGCGCCGCAAGCCCGCGCAGCAGCCGGCGCTCTAGGCGAGGCGCCGGCGCGGCAACCTGCGGCCGGGCCACGGGCAAGCGCGCGCCTGCAGTCAGGCCCGCGCTGCGCTTCGCGTGATCAGTGCCGTCTCCGACAGATCCACCTCGCGCATCAGCTTGTTGAGCGTCTCGTCATTGATCTTCTGCACGTTGCGCAACGACAGCAGCACCGCGCGTTCGGCCCGTATCGCGGCCAGCTTCATCTGAAACTCCAGCGCCTCCGCGCGACGCGCCTGCTCGCTCGGCGGGGTGCTCTCGTCGCCGAACGTGGCCAGCCGGCGCCGGTAGATATCCATCACGCGCGCCGTCACATCCGCTGCGTAGGCGGCGGACGATTCGTCGAGATCGGCGCTGGCGGTTTCGTGCAACTGGTCGATGGCGCGGATCGCCGCTTGCGCCGCGAGCTTGCGGGCGTGCTGCTCCTCGGCGGCGTGCGGATCGCGCCCGCGCCGCCAGCCGCGCAGCAGCAGCGGCAGCCCGAGCACCGCCACCAGCAGCGAGACCAGAATCACACCCGACGCAATAAAGATCGCCAGGTCGCGCCCCGGCAGCGCCAGCCCGTTCGGTAAGGTATCGGGCAACGACAGCACGCCCGCCATCGTCACCGCGCCGCGCACTCCGGCTACGGTCGTCACCGTCACGATGCGCAACCCCGGCACCGCGCTCGCCATGCCCTGTTTCGCCGCGCCGCGGCTCGCGTACCAGCGCAGCAGCCAGACCCAGACGAAGCGCAGCGCGTACAGCGCGAGCGCCACCGCAGCGATATAGCCGATCAGCACCAGCATCTGCTTGTTGCTGGTCTCGTGCGCGTCGATCAGCGCGCGGCCGAGGATATACGGAAACTGCAAGCCGAGCAGGATGAACACCATGCCGTTGAAGACGAATTCGATCATCGTCCACGTGCTATGGCCGCGCATGCGCGCGGCGACCGGCCCCGCATTTGCGATGTCGGTGTAGTTCATCATCATCCCGGCGGCGACCGCCGCGAGGATGCCCGACCAGCCGAAATGCTCGGCGAACAGGTAGGCCGCGAACGGAATCAGCAGGGTCATCACCACACCGGGTGCCGGATCGTCTTCCTCGGTCAGATTCAGAAGGCGCGTCGACGCGACGCTGAACAACCAGCTCACGGCGGCGCCGGTCGCCAGCCCACCCAGCGCAATAATCACGAAACTGATCGAGGCATCGCGCAGCGAGAACACGCCGGTCAACGCGGCGGCAATCGCGAACTTCAGCGCGACCAGACCCGAGGCGTCGTTCATCAACGCCTCGCCTTCGAGGATATGCATCAGTTGCGCCGGGATGCGGTTCTTGCCGGCGATGCCGGTCAGCGCAACGGCGTCGGTGGGCGACAGCACGGCGGCGAGCGCAAAGGCGACCGGCAAGGAGATCGCCGGTACCAGCGCGTGCACGAAATAGCCGACCGCCAGCACGGTCATGAACACGAGCCCGAGCGCGAGCAGCAGGATCGCGCGCCGCGCCATGAAAAACTCGCGCTTCGGAATGCGCCATCCATCCGCGAACAACAGCGGCGGAATGAAGAGCATCATGAAGATTTCCGGATCGAACGTGACGTGCAGACCTAGCTTCGGCCAGGCGAGCAGGGCGCCGAGGGCGATCTGCACGAGCGGCAGCGGCAGTTTGAACGACAGCACGCGGACCCCGACACCGGAGACGGCGACCGCAAGCAGGAGGATCAGGACAGTAAAGACAATTTCCATCTGGCTCGTCTAAAGAGAGGCGGCAGGCCCCGTGCGCCGTGAGGCCGGTTCGCGAAGCGCGGACAGGCGGCGGGACGCACAGCGGGCAGCTCATGCTCGGACATTAACAAACGTAAGGTAGGAGTTTAGCCCGAGGCGGCAATCGGGCGCCGCGCCGCCCGCAGCAAGGCATGCTCGTGCAGCGTGAGTACCCCGCATGCCCCCGATTAGCGCTTGCCGGCTGCGGCATTTGCACTGATCTGGTGCGTCATGCGCGCGGACGCACCGGCCGCAGCGTCAAGCGGCGCGGTTGCGCATACAAACTTCGCTGGAAGGTGTGGCAGCGTGCGCACGGAGCTTGCTTAAGGAGTGTCGATGACGCACATTTTGAGAATCGGCGCCGAGGTTGTTCGCTCCCGCGTTCGGACCGGCCCGGCTCTCGCGTGAGAGGAATGCATGACGATTGCGCAACAGGAAAGAACGAGCGCCGCACCGCACGGCTTCGAGGTGAGCGTAACTTCGGGGCTGGAACGGTATTCGGTGCGGCATGGGGATCTGGAGCTGACGAGCGTGTTTCAGCCGATCTTCAGTTTGTCGCACATGCGGGCGGTCGGCTACGAGGGATTGCTGCGCGCCCACGATGCGCTCGACCGGCCGGTGTCGCCGCTCGACGTATTCGGCCAGGCGGCGCGGCTCGGTGACGTGCTGCAACTGGACCGGCTTGCCCAGGCGCTGCACCTGGAGAACTTCAAGGTGCTTGGCGCCGAGAAGGAGTGGCTGTTTCTGAACGTTCACCCGGGCGCCTTGACCGACCCCTACCACGCCGCCGCGTTGCTCGCGAACCTGCGACGGCTCGATCTGCCGCCGCGGCGCATCGTGCTCGAAGTGCTGGAACAACGCGCGGAAGATCTCGAGCGTCTCGCGGACGCCGTGCGCAAGTTCCGCGAACTCGGCTTCCTGATCGCGCTCGACGATTTCGGCGCGGGGCATTCGAACATCGAACGGATCTGGCAACTGAACCCCGACATCGTCAAGCTCGACCGCATCATGCTCTCGCATGCCGCGCATCGCGCCGATATGGCGACGATCCTGCCGGGGCTCGTCGCGCTGCTGCACGAAGCGGGCAAGCTGGTCCTGATCGAAGGCGTGGAAACCGAACATGAGGCGCAGATGGCGCTCGCCTGCGACGCCGATTTCGTGCAGGGCTTTTTCTTTGGCCGGCCGAACCCGGGCGCGGCGGATAGCGCACAGGCGGTGACCTGCATCGGCGAGGTCACGGAGCGCTACCGCAACCAGACCGAAGAGCGCGAGCGGCGCAATGCGAGCCGCCTCGCGCCGTATATCCGTGCGTTCGAGCGGGCGGCGGAACGGCTCGCGGCCGGCGAACCGCTCGACGAGGTGTGCTGGAATTTCCTCGCGCTCGATCATGCGGCGCGCTGCTTCCTGCTCGATGCAAAGGGCCGTCAGGCGGGCCGCAATGTGGTGCTGCGCGCCGACCGCGCCGCGCACGAGACGCGCTTTCTGCCGCTCGCCGATGCGCAGGGCGCGAACTGGTTGCGCCGGCCGTATTTCCGGGCGGCGATCAACGCGCCGGAACGCGTGCATGTGACGCGGCCGTATCTGTCGATCAACGAGGCGCTGCCCTGCGTGACCTTGTCGGTGGCGACTCATGTCGGCGAGCAGACCTGCGTGCTGTGCGGCGATATCGACTGGGTGGATGAAGAGCGGTTCTGAACGCCCCCTGACCTGCCGCTTACGCGTCAGGCCTCCCGAGGGGGCAAGCAAACTTGGGGCGGCTAGGCGTTTCCTTGAGAACGCCCCGCTTTCTTGAGCGATCATGTCGGTTTCAACGACACCGATCCACAGCCATGTCTCAAGCTCCCGTTTTGCTGGAAATCATCGCCACCACGGTTGCCGACGCGCGGCTCGCCGCGCAGGCGGGGGCTGACCGGCTCGAGTTGATCACCGCAATGGGCGAGGGCGGCCTGACGCCGAGTCTCGGCTTGATCGAAGCGGTGGTGGCGGCCGTGGATATCCCGGTGAATGTGATCGTGCGTCCGCATAGCCGGTCGTTTGTCTACGACGCCGACGACTATGCCGTGATGCTACGTGACGTCCGCACGGTCGCTGCGGCCGGTGCGCATGGTGTGGTGATCGGCATGCTGACGCCTGAGGGCGAAATCGACCGCGAGGGTTTAGCGCGCGCGGTCGACGCCGCGGATGGCTTGGCGATCACCTTCCATCGCGCGTTCGACGAGACGCGCGATTTGTCCAAGGCGCTGGACGTCCTGCTGGGTTTTGACGCGGTCACGAATGTGCTGACCTCTGGCGGCAAGCCATCCGTGTTGCAGGCCGAGGAGACGATTCGCGCGCTGGTGCATCAGGCGGCCGGTTCGCATTGCACGGTGTTGGCCGGTGCGGGATTGACCGTGGATGCGGTGGCCGGGTTTGTTCAGGCCACTCGGGTCAGCGCGGTGCACTTCGGCTCAGGCGTGCGGGTTGGCGGGAACGGATTGGCGCCGGTGGATCCGCAGAAGGTTGCTCGGGCGAGGGCGTCGCTTGGACCGAGTCTCGCCGATGCGTTGGCGCAACCCGGGAAAACTGACGCCGATTGCTAGTCACCGCGTTTCGGTGAATCCGGACGTGCGGCGGACTAATCCCGAGCACGCCGCTCCGAACCTCGCTCGAAGCGGCACGCCTGTCACACACTTACTTCGCCACCACCACCGGAATCCCTCGCAGCGTCCCTGCGCCCTTCACTTCCTCGAGCGCTTGCTTGACCGCTGCGCCGGTGGCCGCCTCGATGTTCAGACGCGCAGCCAGTTCACGCTCGCTACGCTTCACACCCGCGAGATTCGCCAGCTTCACATGCCCATAACCGCGCACGCGAGCATGCAGATCCGCCAGCCTGGCAATCTCTTCAGCGTTAGCCGCATCGAGTTTCGCAAGCGCCTTTTGCATCGTCACTTCATAGTCGCCGGCCAGTTCGCGTTCCATCCGCCGTTCGAGCGTACGGCCAAACGGATCGAGCAGCGTGCCGCGCAGCCCGCGGAATTTCGCCAGCGTACCGAGCACCGGCCACAGCCACTGACCGAAGGTCTTCTTGAGCGGCGTCGCGCCATGCTTCGGACGTGACAGCGTCGGCGGCGCGAGATTGAATTTCACGCCGAAGTCCTTGCCCGCCACGCCTTCGAATTGCGCTTCGAGCGAGGCACGGAACGCGCTGTCCGTATGCAGGCGCGCCACTTCGTATTCGTCCTTCACGGCCAGCAAGCGATAGAACGTCGTGGCCACCGCACGCGTCACCGGCTCACCTGATGACGCACCGCCGAGACCCGCTTCGGCACGCCGCACCGCATCCACCAGCGCGCGATAACGCTTCACGTAAGCTTCACCGCCATACACCGCGAGGCGGCCTTCACGATGCGCGATCAGTTCGTCCACCGTATCGATGCGCACCGGCTGTTGTGCAGCATGCTTCGCCTGCCACAGCGCTTCGAGCGCCGCCGGATCGGCAGCAGCCAGACGGCCCACCGAAAACGCCAGTTGATTCATCTGCACTGCGACGTTGTTCAACTCGATCGCGCGCATCATCGCGCCGAACGACACCGGCACGAGGCCGAGCTGCCATGCAAAACCCAGCATCAGGATATTGGCGCCGATCGTATCGCCGAGAAAACGTGTCGCCAGCGCTTGCGCATCGCAAGACGACATGCGCTCTTCGCCTGCGGCATGGCGCATCTTGTCGATCAATGCGTCGGCGTGCAGGTTCGCATCCGGGTTCTGCACGAACGTCGCGTTCGGAATCGCATGCGTATTCACGACGATGCGCGTGCGGCCATGCCGTACCGTCTGCAGCGCGTCGGAACTCGCGCCCACCACCATGTCGCACGCGAGCAGCACGTCGGCCTGCTGCGTATCGATGCGCACCTGGTTGAGCCATTCGTCGCGAGCGGCGAAACGCACGAACGACAGCACCGAACCGCCCTTCTGCGCAAAGCCCATGAAATCGAGCACCGAGGCGCTCTTGCCCTCCAGATGCGCAGCCATGCTGATCAGCGCGCCCACGGTCACGACGCCCGTCCCGCCCACACCCGTCACCAGAATGTCGTACGGCGCGGCATCGAGCTGGGTCGCCGGCAGCGGCAGCGCCTCGACACGGGCCGCCAGCGCCGCGGCATCGAATGCTGCGCCCGCGGCCTTCTTGAGCTTGCCGCCTTCGATCGTCACGAAGCTCGGGCAGAAGCCGTTCACGCAGGAAAAGTCCTTGTTGCACGACGACTGGTCGATGCGGCGCTTGCGGCCGAGAGCAGTTTCAACCGGCTCGACCGACAGGCAGTTCGATTGCACGCCGCAGTCGCCGCATCCTTCGCAGACCTCTTCGTTGATGAACAGGCGTTTGTCCGGATCGGGGAATTCGCCTTTTTTGCGGCGCCGGCGTTTTTCGGCTGCGCAGGTCTGGTCGTAGATCAGCACGGTGACGCCGTCGGTATCGCGCAGTTGCCGCTGCACCGCGTCGAGTTCGCTGCGGTGGTGAAACGTGGTGCCCTTCGGAAACAGGTCGTGATGGCCGTCGTACTTCTGCGGCTCGTCGCTCACCACGACGAAGCGCGAGACGCCTTCCGCTTCCACCTGACGCGCGATTTGCGGCACCGAGATGCTGCCGTCGACCGGCTGGCCGCCCGTCATAGCGACCGCATCGTTATAGAGAATCTTGTAGGTGATGGTGGCTTTCGCGGCAACCGCCTGGCGGATCGCCAGAATGCCCGAGTGGAAATAGGTGCCGTCGCCGAGGTTCTGGAATACGTGGCGCGTCTTCGTGAACATCGAGTGCGAGGCCCAGTCGACACCTTCGCCGCCCATCTGGATCAGGCCGGTCGTATCGCGCTCCATCCACGAGGCCATGAAGTGGCAGCCAATCCCCGCTTGCGCGATCGAGCCTTCCGGCACCTTGGTCGAAGTGTTGTGCGGACAGCCGGAGCAGAAGTACGGCGTGCGCTTGACCGCGTCGGCAGCGTTCGAGAGGATTTGCGGCGCGACCAGATCGACCACGCGTTCGCGGCGATCGAGCGCGGGTTTGTGCCGCGCGAGCCAGTTCGCGAACACCGGCAGGATGCGCGACGGGCGCAGCTCGCCGAGCGAGGACAGCAGCAGCGTGCCGTCCTGCGCGTGCTTGCCGATCACGACTGGGCGCTCGCCGGCTTGCCGGTTGTACAGGTAGTCCTTGATCTGCTGTTCGATGACCGGGCCTTTTTCCTCGATCACCAGCACTTCGGAGAGACCTTCGACGAAGGTATCGATACGCGTCATCTCCAGCGGAAACGACAGCCCGACCTTGTAGATCCGCACGCCCGCTGCTTCGAGATCGGCGACGGTGAGGTCGAGGCGGCGCAGCGCCTCCATCAGGTCCAGATGCGCCTTGCCGCAGGTGACGATGCCGACGTTCGCATGCGGACTCGGCGCGATCCATTTGTCGATGCTGTTGCTGCGCGCGAAATGGCGCACGGCGTCGAGCTTGGCGGCGAGCCGCGCTTCGATGCTGAGGCTCGGCAGATCGGGCCAGCGGTTATGCAGGCCGCCGGCGGGTTCGACGAAATCTTGCGGAACGGTCCACTGCGTTTGCAGCGCATCGAGATCGACGGTCGAGCCGGATTCGACCGTCTCCGAAATGGCCTTGTAGCCGACCCATGCGCCCGAGAAGCGCGACAGCGCCCAGCCGTACAGGCCGAACTCGAGCATGTCGGCGACGTTCGACGGATTCACCACCGGCATGTGCCAGGCCATCAGCGCGAAGTCGCTCTGATGCGGCATCGACGACGACACGCAGCCGTGATCGTCGCCCGCCACCACCAGCACGCCGCCGTGCGGCGACGAGCCGTAGGCGTTGCCGTGCTTGAGCGCGTCGCCGGCGCGATCGACGCCCGGGCCCTTGCCGTACCACATCGCAAACACGCCCTCGACTGTGCGCTCCGGGTCCGCTTCGACGCGCTGCGTACCGAGCACGGCGGTGCCGCCGAGTTCCTCGTTGATGGCGGGCAGGAAGCGGATATCGCTTGCCTCGAGCAGTTTCTTCGCCTTCCACAACTGCTGGTCGACCATGCCGAGCGGCGAGCCGCGATAGCCGCTGACGAAACCGGCGGTGTTCAGCTCGCGCGCTTTGTCCAGCGCGCGTTGCATCAGGACGAGACGCACCAGCGCCTGCGTGCCGGTCAGGAAAATGCGGCCGCGGGTGGCGGTGAGGTTATCGGACAGCTTGTAATCGGCGAGAGCGGGCGTGCCGTCGATGGGCAAGCGAGCGGTCATGGTGAGTCTCCGTTTTTATGCACTCGCGCGAAGTGGATGGGGACCACAAAGGCTTCGCGTCGAAAGAGACTCTATTTTTTAGCGCCAATTGGAGAAAAGTTTTGCTAGTTTCCGGGTTTCCTCGTCCTCAGGCGCGAAGTGTTTGGCGAATTCGCAGGCTTTTGAGATAGATCTGCCGGCCGTTGCCGGGGTTCGGGAATACCCTTGTGCCGGACGCGGAGGCGCAGCGGGATGCGCCGCGCCGGGTCTCGCCGTATTACGCTATGCGCTTCTCCGTTGCTCAGCGAGCGCCACATGAAACTTTATTACTGGCCGAAGACGAGAGCGTTCCGTGCGCTCTGGATGCTGGAAGAAATCGGCGTGCCGTACGAACTGGTGCGGGTCAATATTCGCGCGGGCGAGCAGAGCGAGCAGGGCTTTCGCAGCATCAATCCGATGACGAAACTGCCGGTGCTCGACGACGACGGCGTGCAGGTGGCCGAATCGGGTGCGGTGCTGCTTTATCTGGCGGACAAGTTTCCTGCCGCGCAGCTCGGTGCGGCGCTCGACGATCCGTTGCGCGGCCGCTTTCTGCAGTGGCTTTTCTTCACGCCGGGCTGTCTCGAACCGGCGATGGCCGAAAAGATCGTCGGCTCGCCAGGCAATACCTTCAGCTTCGGCTGGGGCGATTTCGAGCGTGTGAAGCACGCGGTCGAAGCGGCGCTGGAGGAAGGGGAGTGGCTGCTCGGCGAGCGTTTTACCGCAGCGGATCTGTTGCTGGCCAGCACGCTGCAGATCGTCTTCATGGCGAAGCTGCTGGAGCCGAAAGGCGCGATCGGTGACTACGTCGAGCGTGCGGTGTCGCGCGATGCCCACGTGCGCGCGGCGGCGGTCGAACAGCGCGAGCTGGCGGCGCTGAAGTAGCGACTGCGGTTCGAGCGGGGTGCCGCACGCGGGGCTCGGGTGCCCCGGGAGGCCCAAGGCGCCGCGTGCGGCTCGGGCGGCTCAGGCGCCGTGTGCCGCCCGGGTGCCCCAGACGCCTCAGGCGCCCGGCACCGCTTGCGGGTCGATCGCCGCGGCGGGGACGGGCGGCGACATCGGTTCCAGCGGTTCGATTTCGTGGAAATGGGCGTAGTCGATATGGCTCACGCCGTTTTCCTCGCGCAGCAGGTCGACGTATTTGTGCTGCCAGCGGATATCGTCTGCTTCCCAGGTGTGACGCGCCTGCATGGTCTGCGAGGTCTGTTCGTCCGCGCCTTCGATGGTGATCAGCAAGGACGCGTCGCGCGCTTTCATCGATTCGGCGGTTTCGCCGAATAGCGGGCTCGTCTCGTCGATGATATGCATCAGGGTCCAGCTAAACAGAAACGCGGGATGCTGTTCGCGAACCAGCGTCAGGTCGTAGAGCTTACGCAGCGTGTAGCCTTCGACCGAAGTCTCGAGACGCATCATGCGCAGTTTGCCGCGTGCTTCGGCGATCACATTCTGGCGGCCGTTGGCCGCGCGCGCCATCAACGTCATGTGCCCGTCGATCGGCCGGATCACTACATAACGGGAGAACATGATCCTGGCGCGCGGCCGCGAGAAGCGCGCGAAGATCAGGCCGGTCGCCAAGGCGATCCCGGACATGCCGACAAAAATTTCGAAGGTGGCGACCCAGTGCGCGTAGATCGTCTGCGGATGCATGTCGCCGTAACCGACTGTCGCAAGCGTTTCGACGCTAAAGAAAAACGCACCGGCAAAACCCGCGGGAAACTGATTCGCAATCGGCGCTTTGCCCAGCATGTAGAGTGAAGCGAACGTCGCGTTGAGCAGCAGGAACATCAGCGCCAGCGAGACGAAGAATACCGGCCACGTGACCGTCAAGGCGCTGTGGTAAATGTCCTGCCAGAAGCGTACCGGCATGCCGTGTGCAACGATCACCCGGGAGTTGAGGCGCAATTCGCGGCTGCCGCGCGGCAGGCTTTTGCGCCCGGCGGCGGTGGAGTCCGCCGCGGCAGCGCCGCCGCCTGTCTGGGTCGTGGCGCCCGCCGTGGACCCCGTTGTGCGGTTTGACGTATCTGTGGCCATTGCGTGTCGTTCAGCATGAAAACGCGCAAAGCGTAGCATGCCGCACGCGCCGCTTTTGCAGATTCTCCGCCGCTCGGCAATGTGCTGCGAAGCCGGCCGAATTCGCCTCGCGCGAATTCACGCCATCAAGGAAACGTGCGCGGTTTCGGAATCCCTGCGCCGTGTTCGATATCGGCAATGGCCTGCTGGCGGGCCGCCTCGATCGCTTCGGTTTCGCTCGCGTAACCGGCGTCGCCGCCGACCGTGGTCCACACCTGGACCGCCTGGTCACGATGGCGGATTTCGTATTCCGCGTCCCAGCGCACGCCTTGCAGTTCGAGCGGACGTACGTGGATCGAGTACACGCCATAGAGGAAGAGCGGTTCAACCATCTTCGCCTCCAGCCGTTTGTTTCCAGAAAGACACCGCGCGGTAACCACCCAATGGCGAACGCACCGGCGTGCGCAGTGCCGGGCCTGCCTAGAATTCGATTTCGCCGAGGATGCGGTGAGCCAGCGCTTTGGCTTCTTCGAGGGCTTCTTCCTCGGTGGCCGAGGTGGCCTCGACCTCGTAGACCGTGTTCTCCAGCTCGCCGCCCTCGTCACGCGCGAGCGTGACCACGCCGCGGTACTCCCCTGCGTCTGCCGGGCGCACCGTGGCGGTGGCCGTGTAGAGTCCCTTGGTATAGGTGACGTCCTCCATGATGCTTCTCCAGCAAAGGGGGAGATTCCATCGTAGCACGCCGTTTTATGACTTTCCGGTCATCTGCGTGACAGGCCGGCGTTCCGCGCAGGTTCCGCTCGAACGCCGGCTGCGCGCGGCTCAGCCCTCCAGCAGCGCGACCACTTCATCGAGCGACGGCGAGTGCGCGCCGGCATGGCGGCAGGCCGCAGCGCCCGCTGCCAGCGCGAACGCGAGATGTTCGTGCCACGTGCGTTGCGGCGCCGTCATCAGACTGAACAGCAGACCGCCGATCGACGCGTCGCCCGCGCCCACCGTATCGGCCACTTCGACGCGCGGCGGTTGCGCCTCGACGATCGCGTCGCCATCGATCAGCGTGGCCTTTTCCGAGCCGCGCGTGACGAGCACGGTCGCCTTCGGATTCATCGCCCGCAGCTCGGCGAGCGCCTCGGCTTCGCTGGTCTTGAACAGCAGGCTCAGGTCTTCATCGGAGACCTTGATGAGATCGGCGAGCGCGGCCATCTTGCGCAGCGTCGGCTCGTAGCCGTGCGCCATCAGGTTGCGGTAATTCGGGTCGAAGCTGATCTTCACACCGCGTTCGCGCAACTGCGCAGCCAGGGCGGCGAGCGTATCGCCAAGCGGCTGGCGCACGAGGCTGATGCAGCCGAAGTGCGCCCACTTCACCTCGTTCATCCAGCCTTGCGGCAGGCGCGACGGATCGAAGGCCAGGTCGGCACCGTTCTCGCCCATGAAGAAGTACGCGGGCGGATGCGTCTGATGCACGATCGCCAGCAGCGGCGGCCGTTCCACGCGCTGCATGAAGCGCATGTCGAGACCCGCGGCGACGCTGGCGTCCCACAGCTCGTCGGAGAAGTTGTCGGTGCCGAGCGAGCCGGCGCAGGCGGTCGGCAGGCCGAGCCGCGCGACCGCGCGGGCGACGTTCCAGCCGGCGCCGCCGGGGCGCGACAGCCATTGCGACGCGCCGGTGCGCACCAGGTCGGTCAGGATGTCGCCGGCGGAAACGAAGAGAGGAAATTCAGTGCTCGCGCTCATGGTGCTCACCGTGCGGATTCAGTCGTGGACAGCGCATGGGACAGTGCATGCATCAGCACTTCGTAGCACGCGCCCATCGTGTGGTAGTCGGTCTTGCCGGCCGGGCTCTTTTCATCGCTGTACTTGCGGTTGTCGCAGGTCAGGATGCGATACCACGCGCCGAATTTGTGATCGACGAAATGCGCCCAGCTATAGCGCCAGATCTCGTCGTACCAGTCCCAGAAGCGTTCGTTGCCGGTGCGCTTGCCGAGCAGCGCGGCGGTCGCGAAGGTTTCGGCCTGGACCCAGAAGTACTTGTCGTGATCGCAGACCGTGCCGTCCGGGCCGAAGCCGTAGTAGAGGCCGCCGTGGTCGTCGTCCCAGGCGTGCGTCATGGCCGCGTCGAACAGTTCGATGGCACGCGGCAGCAGCCACGGCAGTGGACGGTGCCGTTCGAGGATCAGCAGCAGCTTGGCCCACTCGGTCTGGTGACCGGGCTGGAAGCCCCACGGACGGAAGATGTTCGAGCTGTCCTCTTCGTTGTAATGCCAGTCCACCGACCAGTCTGCATGAAAGTGCTCCCACACCAGGCCTTGCGAGAGCTTCGCCTGGCGCAGCGTGATGTTCGACGCCACCCGTTCCGCCCGGTCCAGATACACCAGATGACCGGTTGCCTCGTAGGCGGCGAGCAGCGCTTCGGTGGTGTGCATGTTGGCGTTCTGGCCGCGATACGAACTCACGCGCCAGTCCGGCGTCGCCTCATCGGCGTAGAGGCCCGCGGCAGCGTCCCAGAAGCGGTGCTCCATCAGTTCGAAGGTGGCGCCGATCAGCGGCCGGGCCTCTTCGATGCCGGCCATCGCCGCATGCGCATAGGCGAGCAGCACGAAGGCGAGGCCGTAGCAATGACGGGTGGCGTCGAGCGTGTGCTTGTGGCCGTCGCGCCATTCGAGCTCCCAGTCGTAGCCTTTGAGTTCAGCGTCCCAATGCGCGTCGCGCAGGAAATTCAGGCCGTGGCGCGCGTATTCGAGGTGCTGGGGGTCGCTGAACTCGCGATACGCCATCGCGTAGTTGAAGACGTAGCGGCAACTGCTGACGAGATGGCGCGTGGTGCGGTTGTAGACGGAGCCGTCGTCGCGGAAGAAGTGATAGAAGCCGCCGCTGGGGTCGAACACGTTCGGCGCGTAGAAGCGCAGGGTGTCCTGGATATGCGAGCGGAGAAAGCCGGCCTCGCGGAAGCTGGCGACAGCGGGCACGCTGGGCAATGCCGCAGCGGCGTGGTCGCGATGGTCGGATTGAAGCGTATCGGATTGCGTCATGGCGTTTTCACCGAGGTACTGGCACGGGCAATGAGATGAACGGGCAGATGGACTTCGAGTTCGGCAGGCGACTCTTCAAGCAGCAGTTCGACGCCGCGTCGGCCGAGCGCCTCCTTGTCGACGGCGATCGTCGAGAGCGGCGGCGTGGCGTGGGCGGCGGCGGGGATATCGTCGAAACCGATGACCGCGATGTCCTGCGGAACGCGCAGGCCGCGCGCGAGGCAAACGCGCAGGGCGGCAAGCGCGGCGGCGTCGTTGTAGGCAAAGACGGCGTCGGGGCGCGGGCCGGGCGTATCGAGCAGGCGTTGCATGGCGAGCGCGGCGCCGGTGTCGGGATCGAGCCCGGCGTCAAGCGTGACTTCAAGCGACGGATCGAACAGCAGGCCCGCTTCGAAGAATGCGCGCCGGTAGCCGAGCGCGCGCTGGGCGATGCTGAAATGCGCGAGCGAACCGCCGATAAAAGCGATGCGCTTGTAGCCTTGCTGGAACAGATGCTGCATCGCCAGCGCCGCGCCGGCGGCGTTGTCGAGATTCACCGAACGCAGGCCCGGCGCCCACAGGTCGATCAGCACCAGCGGACGCTGCATGGCGACCAGCGTGGTCAGCGTTTCGGGCTCGACGAAGCCGGCGATCGCGACCGCGTCGGGGGCGTGCAGGCGCATCTGCTGGATCACGTCTTCCGTGGGCCCGGCGGTCAGCACCGACGGCACGATGCCGCGCTCGCGGCAGGCATCTTCGACGCCGTGCAGGACGTGCGAGAAGAACGGGCTGGCGGCGAAATTATTGTGCTGGCGGTGCAGCAGAAAGGTGAGCCGGCGGATGCGCGGGCGCAACTGGGCGGGGTCGTAGCCGAGCTGGCGCGCAGCCTCGACGACCCGCAGACGGGTGGCGTCGGACAGGCCTGGCTGATTTTTCAGCGCACGGGAGACGGTGCCGATCGACACGCTGGCGGCGCGAGCGACATCGCGGATGGTTGTGGCCATCGGGGTGGGCGGCGAGCGTCGTGCGCGCCGCAGGGCAAGTTGATTTCGGGGGATTGTATAGTAAAACCTCTGAAAAGATGCTTCGTTTAGCGTGAATCGATACGCGTAAATACCCGTATATACGGGGGAAAGGTAGTTTTATTGTGTTTAGTAAAAACGACTAAACAAGGTGGCTGGATTGGCCGGAAAGGTGATTTTTCAGGGGTGAATAGTAGGAATGCGAAGCATTGCTCGGGGTGCCGAAGCAACGAACCGGCAGGGGATTGGGTAGCTGCGCGATGCAAGCCGTGCGCGCTTGCGAGCGGCGGTTTGGCGGTTCTGCGATCCGCCGGAGTGGCCCGCCAAGGGGATTGCGTCAGTCGAGCGGACCGTGCTGCGCTTCGACGTGTCCGCGCAACAGCGTGGCGCTTTCGTCCGCCTCGATCAGCACGAAGCCACTGGCCTCCTGCTTCGCGCGCCGTTTCGCAATCGCCGCCACCGAGGCAATTTCCTCGCTGCTATAGAGCGTCGGGCCGCCGTCGGATTCGACGTGCACGCAGCCGATCGCCATCGTCACGAAGCCGAAGAAGGTCGGATTGCCGCGCCTGTCCTCACCGTGGATGCCGCCGGCGAGGCGGTCGGCGGGCGCATAAAAGCGTTGCGCCCCTTCGTTGAACAACTGGATCGCGCGCATCACCCGTTCGCGCCAGTCGTCGCTCTGGAACAGGATCATGAAGTCGTCGCCGCCCACGTGGCCGAGGAAGTCGCGGGTCGGATCGCACACGTCGGCCAGCACGGCCGCCGCGAACTTGAGCACTTCGTCGCCTTGCCAGTAGCCATACTGGTCGTTGAAGGGCTTGAAGTGGTTCAGGTCGACGTAGCAGGCGTAAAACGCCGCGTCGTTGCCGAGCAGCCGGGCGATATGCGAGCTGATCGGGATGTTGCCGGGCAGGAAGGTCAGCGGGTTCGCGTAGCGCGCCGCTTCGATGCGCACTTCGGTGACCGCGCGCACGAGGTTCTCACCGGTGCCGAGGCCCACGTATTTGCCGTTGTCGGTAATCACGAAGCCGTCCGCCAGATAGCGCTGGTCGTCGCTCGCGAGCAGCTTGGCCATCTGTTCGACCGTCATCGATTTTTCGATGATGACGGGCGAGGCGTTCGCAAACAGCAGGCAAGGCCGCTTGCCGAACAGTTCGCGGTGATACGGCAAGGCGTAGCGTTCCATGAAGGCGCGCCGGTTGATCAGTGCCACCGGCTCGTCGTTTTCGACCACCGCCACCGCATGCAGATCGGGCAAGCGGTTGAACAGTTCGAGCACGTCGTTGTTGGTGGCGAGACGCTCGAGAGCCGGCGCGCGCACCATCATCTTCGCCGACGCCATGCCGCCCGAGGGCGATGCGCTCATCGAGCGGGTCGTCTCCGGAAACACGGCGATGTGGCCCGCGCGGATCGCCTGGCGGGCGTCGTCCGTCACCATGCGGGCCGGCTTCGCGTTCGGACGGCCAAAGAAATAGCCTTGCCCGCAGCCGATGCCCATGTCGCGCACCACGATCAGGTCCGCTTCGTTCTCGATGCCCTCCGCCACCAGCCTCGCGCCGCTCGCGTTGGCGAAATGCTGCATCGCGCGCACGGCTTCGAACTTGAGCGGATCGCTGGCAATGTCGTGAATGAAGAAGCGGTCGATCTTCACCACGTCCGGTTGCAGGCGCACCCACAGGTTCATGCTGGCGTTGGCGGTGCCGTAGTCGTCGAGCGCGAATTGCGCGCCGGCGGTGCGCAAGGTCGTGAGCGCGGGCAGGAAGCTGCCGAGATCGGGAATGGCGCTTTGCTCCGTCAGCTCGATGACGATGCGCTCCGGGTCGACGCCGGCCTGGCGCAGCAGCGCGAGCGTGTCGTCGCGGGCTTCGGCGAGCTGGCGCAGCGCGCCCGCGCTGAAATTCAGGAACAGCTTGCCCTCGCATGCCAGCCGCGCGAACGCTTCGATACAGGTGAGCGCGGCAGCCCGCTCCAGCTCGAGCACGCGGCCCTCGGCGCTGGCCTGCGCGAACAGGGCGAACGGGCTTTCGAGCGCCGAGCCGGCCGGTCCGCGAATCAGCCCCTCGTAGCCAAGAATCGCGCCGTCGTCGAATTCCACGATGGGCTGGAATACAGCGGACAGATCACGCCGGGCGATCAGATCCTCGATGCTGGATGCAGCGGATCGAGGGCGCGAGAGGAATGGCATGGCAGTAGGCCAAAGCGGTGGACCGCATGCTTATCGGCGGCGTGGCCGATAAATTAAGTGAATCTTTAGTGACGTAATGCACCTGGATGGTGCGTCTGCGAGGTGCCGTGAGATGCGCCGGAATAGCGCTGCAGTGGTGAGCCGACGCACGTGTAATTTGGCCTATGCCATCAGGACAGGGCGACGGCACGCGCGTTTCGGCGTGAAATAACGAAAAAGCCGCGCGAGGGCGGCTTTGTTCAGACAGGCTCAGGGAGGGCGCTTTATGAATCTCTTGTTCGACTCGCACCGCGCTTTAGCGGCGCGCCACCGCAGCGGCCGTGCTGTCAGTGGTGGCTGCATGGCTTTCACCACTGGTATCGCGCGCGCCCCAGCGCTGCGCAAGCGCGGCGCACACCATCAACTGGATCTGGTGGAACAGCATCAGCGGCAGCACCACGGCGCCCACCGCGTGGGACGCAAAGATGACCTTCGCCATCGGCACGCCGGCGGCGAGACTCTTCTTCGAACCGCAGAAGATGATGGTGATCTGGTCCGCACGATTAAAGCCGAGACGCTTGCTCGCGAACATCGTGACGCTCAGCGCGAGCGCGAGCAACACGACGTTGATGAGCACCAGGCCGCCCAGGGCACCCAGCGAGGTGTGGCGCCAAAGGCCTTCGTTGACGGCTTCGCTGAAGGCGCCGTACACCACCAGCAGGATCGAGCCCTGATCGACGAACTTCAGCACGCCGCGGTTGCGCTCGAGCCATCTGCCGATCAGCGGCCGCAGCAACTGTCCGGCCACGAACGGCACCAGCAGTTGCAGCACGATATTCCACACCGTATGCCAGGCGGAGCCGCTGCCGGCCGTCTGGTTGGTGACCACGAGGCTGACGAGGGCCGGCGTGATGAAGATGCCGAGCAGGCTCGAAGCCGATGCGCTGCACACCGCAGCAGGCACATTGCCTTTGGCAATCGAAGTGAACGCGATGGACGACTGGACCGTCGATGGCAGCGTACAGAGGAAGAGGATGCCGGCATAGAGCGCAGGCGTAACAAGGGGCGAAAGCAGCGGTTTGAGCGCGAGCCCGAGCAGTGGAAACAGCGCAAACGTACTCAGCAGGACGAGCGCATGCAAACGCCAGTGCGTCGCGCCCGCCACGATCGCTTCGCGGGATAGTTTGGCGCCGTGCAGGAAAAACAGCAGGCCCACCGCGAAGTTGGTCAGCCAGTTGAAGCCGACCGCGGCCTGCCCGTGCACGGGCAGCAGGCTGGCAAGAACCACCGTGCTGACGAGGCACAACGTGAAGTTATCGGGAAGCAGTTTCGGGCGAGCCATTTCGGAAATCTCAATACGGGTGATGCGGAAATACAGAGACGCGTGCGCGCCGGCACGGGGCGTTTGCTGTAGGGGAAGGATCCATTAGTAAAGGAAAGCGATTGAAAAATCAAATTCATTTGCCAAATTGATTGATGAATTCCGCGCATTTCTAGTTCTGCGAGTGCCCTGAGTGAACCGTGGCGCCCCCTTGATGAACCATTCGGCATAGACACCAGTATTGTCGAGCGAAGTCCACGGTTCGATCTTTGTTCGCTCGCTTCGAGAAGCTTTTCTCGCGGCGAAGGCGCACTTCCTTTGGGCCGTTTTCGCATCCTGAAAACGATTCGGTGGAATAGGCTTCCGACGGGCCTCTGCACGCCTTCAACGCATCGATCAACAAGCCCTAACGGCGCCCGCGCGCAAGCCGTTTGTCGCGAAAAAACGTCGCAGTAACATGGTGTTACATCGCAGTGCGGGGCCTAACACTTTTTGCCTCGACACCCCTCGGAGTGCCCCATAAATTACGTCTCAAAGGCCAATGGGATACGCCCGTTGCGGATCGACCGCGGCGGCAGAGCGAATCCCGGAACAAGCTTCGCCGCAGCTCGAACGGCGGGCTTCAGGCGGGTCTTCGGGCAGGTGAGTCATGGTGGACGCAGGGTGGGTGAAAACGAGGCGGTGGGTCATGGGCGCAGCTTTCGCTGCGCTCTGCTCGCTCGTCTATGCGAAGGCGGCGGAGGCCCCGCATGGCGGCGGCTCCGGCGGCGGCTTCGCACACTCCGGCTTCCAGCACGAGGGGCGCAATGCGCATGCCTACGGTGCGCGCGCTGAACGAGGGGCACCTGCACAACGCAATCTGCGTATGGCGAACGGCACGGGAGGCCCGCGCGGCGGTTTTAACGCGCAGCAGCGGATAGCCGGCGCCGGAGGTTACCGGGCGGAGAACCGGGGCGACACGCGCGGCGGCTTCCAGTACGCCGGGGCGATCACGCCCGTCAGCGCCGAGACGCACTCGGTGCCGCGTCCTCCGGAGGATGAGACGGTGGTCCGCGCCGGCTCGATCCGTGCGGACGTCGCCCGCTACAACGAGGAGCGGGCCGCCCCCTCTCGGCAAGTGCCGCGCCCGCCCGAGTACATGGGCCGGCCGCAGGGCCCTTCGCCTTACCGCAACTAACTGCGAACTGCGGCTGTTGCAACGGCAGGCTCTCCGTCCCCCGAGCCGATCCCTTCAGTCTTCCCCTGCCTTCCACACGCTTTCCCAGCTTCGACGGGTTTGAACCGGTCAGCCGACGCTCGCCTGGCACGGCATCGTCGTGCCTCGCCTCAATAAGTGACGTATGCACGCCACACTTTTGTCACAACACGACGCCTGGTCCGGCTCCGCTCCGTCCAATGGCTCGATTCCCGACCCCGCGCGTCATCCGCGCCGCGCCTGAACCGTTATCCGTCTTTGCGCTGTAATCCTGGCGGGCCTTCCGGGGCGTTGCCCCGGTTGCCGCGCGGCGGCGACCGTTAGCGTCCAGTGGGCATTATCAGTCCGATAACCGGCAAAACTAATCAGACAGCTATACCGGCAATAACAACCCATATTTTTGTCCATAAAAATGGTCCGCAAAGATGGTCCCGCCCAGATTAGCTCGGTGATCTAACGGACGAACAAGAAACCGTTGGCGCCGGCCCCCGCCACACAGCCATACCCCTTTTTGACAAAGACAGGAGAACCCATGAATTCAAACTTCCGCCGTGCACTTGGCACGACTCTCAAGGCCAGCGTGGTCGCCGGTCTGCTGGCTGGCGCATCTTCGGCCTTCGCACAATCGAGCGTGCAGCTCTATGGCCAGGTCGACGAATGGGTCGGCGCGCAGAAATTCCCGGACGGCAAGAGCGCAGCGGAAGTGTCGGGCGGCGGTATGTCCACCTCCTACTGGGGTTTGAAGGGGGCGGAGGATCTGGGCGGCGGCTACAAGGCGATCTTCGCGCTCGAAGGCTTCTTCCTGGCGCAGAACGGCCAGTACGGCCGTTTCACCGGCGACACGATGTTCTCGCGTAACGCTTATGTCGGTATCGAATCGCCGTACGGCACGGTCACGGCCGGACGCCTGACGACGCCGCTATTCGTGTCGACGATTCTGTTCAACCCGTTTATCGACTCGTACCAGTTCTCGCCGATGGTCTGGCATACGTACCTCGGCCTCGGCACGTTCCCGACCTACAACACCGATCAGGGCGTGGCCGGCGATTCGGGCTGGAACAACGCGGTGCAGTATTCGACGCCGAGCTTCAACGGCCTGAGCGGCAACGTGATGTACGCCCTCGGCAACACGGCGGGTCAGAACGGCGCGAAGAAGTGGAGCGCCCAGTTCCTGTACTTCCACGGCGCGTTCGCGGCAACCGGCGTCTATCAGTATGTCAACTTCAACGACACCCCGGGCGACCTGACGAGCCTCGCGCAGAGCGTCGGGCTGACGAACATGAAGAGCCAGAGCGTCGCGCAACTGGGCGTGTCCTACGACCTGAAATACGTCAAGTTCTTCGGCCAGTACATGTACACGTACAACGCGCAGGACACCGGCAGTTGGCATGTGAACACCGCACAGGGTGGCGTCACGGTTCCGGCCGGCCCGGGCTCGATCATGGCCTCGTTTGCTTACTCGCGCGACGGCAGCGGTCTGGACCAGACGCGCCAGACGGCGGCGATCGGCTACGACTATCCGCTGTCCAAGCGCACCGATGTCTACGCGGCCTATATGTACGACCACTTCACCAGCCAGACCTCGGGCGACACCTACGGCGTGGGTATCCGCACGAAGTTCTGAGCGCCCCCAGACCTGCCGCTTGCGCGTCAGGCCCCCCGAGGGGCAATCCCCCAATCCCCCAAGGGGACTCCCTTCGGGGCGGGAAACTTGGGGCGGCCCGGTGTTTCCTTGAGAGCGGCTCCGGCAACCAAGCGTGGCGCTGTGCAAACCCCGCCTTCGAAAGAAGGCGGGGTTTGTCGCTTTTGGAGGCTTCGGCCCGCCTCATCGCGGCTACTTTGCTGACGCTGCTTTGATAAAGACGGCAAAATGACGCCGATTGATTCCTCCCGCGAGCGATTGCCATGGATACCCTCGTCAGCATGAAAGTGTTTCGTCACGTCGTCGAAGTGGGGAGCTTCGTCGGCGCGGCCGAGCGCATGGAGATGTCCGCGGCGATGGCCAGCAAGCACGTGATGCATCTGGAGCAGCAACTCGGTGCGCGTCTGCTGAACCGGACTACGCGGCGCGTCGCGCCCACCGAAGCCGGACGCGAGTATTACGAGCGGCTGAGCCAGGTGCTGGCCGAGCTCGACGAGGCTGAACAGGCGGTGGGCGCGGCCAGCGTCGTGCCGCAGGGGCGGCTGCGGGTCTCGTCGCTCTCGGCATTCGGCCTCAGTCATGTCATGAGCGCGGTGGCCGACTATGCCGCGCAGTATCCGCAGGTCACGGTGGACATGACCTTGTCGGACCGTGTTGTCGAACTGATCGACGAGGGTTTCGACGTCGCAATCCGCGCCTCGCCGCACGGCTTGCGGTCGTCCTCGCTGATCGCGCGCCAGATCGCCACCGCGCACCTCGTGCTGTGCGCCTCACCCGACTATTTGCGCCGGCATGGCGCGCCGAAGCGGCTCGCCGACCTGGCGCGCCACAACTATCTGCAGTACGCGGGCGTATCGACGCCGGAGTTTGCTTCCGCGGGCGGCGACGGTGGGGCGCGCGTGCGGCTCTCCGGCAATCTGATCGTCAATCAGCTTGAAGCGCAGCGGGTTCTCGTGCTGCAAGGCGCCGGGATCGCCATGCTCGGCACCGAAGTGATCGGCGACGACCTTGCCACCGGCCGTTTGCTGCCGCTGCTGGTCACGCAGTCGCCGCCGCGCGAGTTGCCGATTCACCTCGTGTACGCAAGCCGGCGCCATCTATCGGCGAAGGTGCGCTCGTTCGTCGATTTTCTTGCGGCCCGTTTTGCCGACGAGACGCTGTGGCCGTCGCTGGAGCAGATCAAGGCGTTGGCCGTGAACTGACGCGCCCGCGTTTGCCGCTGTCGACGCGTGAGCGCCCGCCCGGGCGCGTGAGCTGCGACCGGGTGCGGGCCCGGTTGTCCAATCTTCGTCCCGCAGGCCCTTCCCATCATTTCGTTATATTCTGGAGAGAACACCCGATACGAGTCACGATCTGGGGGAGACATGACGGATCTTTCCGCGCCGCAACGCGTTGCCGGGCATCATTCTCGGCACGAGCCGCAGCCATTGCGGCGTCTGCGCTTCGTGACGGCCGCCGCGCTGTTCGACGGCCACGACGCCTCGATCAACATCATGCGCCGCATCCTGCAGGCCAGCGGCGTAGAGGTAATCCACCTCGGCCACAACCGCTCCGTCGAAGAGGTCGCCACGGCTGCCTTGCAGGAAGATGCGGACGGCGTCGCTGTGTCGAGTTACCAGGGCGGCCATGTCGAGTACTTCCGCTATCTGATCGATCTGCTGCGCAAGCGCGGCGGCGAGCGCATCAAGGTGTTCGGCGGCGGGGGCGGCGTGATTGTGCCGGCGGAAATCGCCGAACTCGAACAATACGGCGTGACCCGCATCTATTCGCCGCAGGACGGCCAGCGGCTCGGCTTGCAAGGCATGATCGACGACATGATGGCGCGCTGTGCCGAAGCGGCGCGAGCGGAGGCGCACACGGAGTTCGAGCCGGCGCGCCTCGACGCTCTGCTGGACGCGCTTCAAGCCTCCGGCGCCGAGGCTCCGGGCGCGCGGCGCCGCGCGCGCAACGCCGAACTCACCAGCCAGACGTTCCGCCAACTCGCGCAACTGATCACCGCACTTGAGACGGGACGCGCGGATCCGATCGTGCAGGACAGACTCACCGAGCGGGCGCAGACCGCGCAGGTTCCCGTGCTCGGCGTCACCGGAACGGGCGGCGCCGGCAAGTCGTCGCTGACCGACGAACTGATCCGCCGCGTGCGGCTCGACTACGGCGATGCATTGACCATCGCCGTGCTCGCCATCGATCCGTCGCGCCGTAAATCGGGCGGCGCCTTGCTGGGCGACCGGATCCGCATGAATGCGATCGGCGACTGGGGCAATGGACCGCGCGTGTTCATGCGTTCGATGGCCACGCGCAGCGCTGGGCACGAGATTTCCGACGCGCTGCCCGCCGCCCTCGCCGCCTGCAAGGCGGCGGGCTTCGATCTGATCGTGGTCGAGACTTCGGGCATCGGCCAGGGCGATGCGGCGATCGTGCCGTACGCCGACGCCTCGCTCTACGTGATGACGCCCGAGTTCGGCGCGGCGAGCCAACTCGAAAAGATCGACATGCTCGACTTTGCCGATTTCGTCGCCATCAACCAGTTCGACCGCAAAGGCGCCGCCGATGCCTTGCGCGATGTCGCGAAGCAGGTGCAGCGCAATCGCGCTAGCTTCAATGCCGCACCCGAGGCGATGCCGGTGTTCGGCACGATCGCTTCGCGCTTTAACGACGACGGCGTCACGGCGCTGTATCAACGGCTCGCCGAGGCGCTGCGCGAGCATGGCTTGCCCGACGCCGACGGCGGCGGGGCTTTGCCGCGGCTCGACGGCATCCGTCATTCGACGGGCCGCAATGCGATCGTGCCACCGGCGCGCGTGCGCTATCTGGCGGACGTCGCGCAAACCGTCCTCGCGTACCGCAAGCGTGCCGCAGAGCAGGCACGCGTGGCGCGCGAGCGCTGGCAATTGAGCGAAGCGCGCCGCATGCTGAGCGAAGCGGCAGTGCCGCACGCAGCCGAACTCGATCCCTTGATCGCCGCGCGCACCGCGCAACTCGGCGAGCGCGAGCAAGCCCTGCTCGAACAATGGCCGCAGACCGTCGCGGCGTACTCCGGCGACGAGCACGTCGTACGGATCCGCGAGCGTGAACTGCGCACCTCGCTCACGGTCACGACCCTGTCCGGCTCGGCGGTTCGCAAGGTCGCTTTGCCGAAGTTCGTCGACCACGGCGAAATTCTTCGCTGGCTGATGCTCGAGAACCTGCCTGGCTATTTTCCGTTTACCGCGGGCGTGTTTCCATTCCGCCGCGAGAACGAAGACCCGACGCGGATGTTTGCCGGCGAAGGCGACCCGTTTCGCACCAACCGGCGCTTCAAGCTGCTCTCCGAAGGCATGCCCGCCAAGCGCCTGTCCACTGCCTTCGACTCGGTCACGCTATACGGCGAAGAGCCGCACGAGCGCCCGGATATCTACGGCAAGGTCGGCAATTCCGGCGTCTCCGTGGCGACGCTCGACGACATGAAAGCGCTTTATGACGGCTTCGATCTGTGCGCGCCGCAAACCTCGGTCTCGATGACGATCAACGGTCCGGCGCCGACCATCCTCGCGATGTTTTTCAACGTCGCGATCGATCAGCAGATCGCGCAGCTCACCGAACGCCTGAGCCAGGAGAGCCGCATACCGAGCGAAGCCGATCTCGACGAAGCCCGCCGTTACGCGCTGGAAAACGTGCGCGGCACGGTCCAGGCGGACATTCTCAAGGAGGACCAGGGGCAGAACACCTGCATCTTCTCGACCGAATTCAGCCTCAAGGTGATGGGCGACATTCAGGCGTACTTCGTCGAACACGACGTGCGCAATTTCTATTCGGTGTCGATCTCCGGCTATCACATTGCCGAAGCGGGCGCGAATCCGATTTCCCAGCTCGCCTACACGCTCGCGAACGGCTTCACCTATGTCGAAGCGTATCTGGCGCGCGGCATGTCGATTGACGATTTTGCGCCGAACCTGTCGTTCTTCTTTTCGAACGGGATGGACCCCGAGTACACGGTGCTCGGCCGGGTCGCGCGGCGCATCTGGGCCGTCGCCATGCGCGAGCGTTATGGCGCCAACGGGCGCAGCCAGAAGCTCAAGTATCACGTGCAGACGTCGGGGCGCAGCCTGCACGCGCAGGAAATCGACTTCAACGATATCCGCACGACGCTGCAGGCGCTGATTGCGATCTACGACAACTGCAACTCGCTGCATACCAACGCGTTCGACGAAGCGATTACCACGCCCACCGAAGACTCGGTGCGCCGCGCGGTGGCGATTCAGCTCATCATCAATCGCGAGTGGGGCCTCGCGAAAAATCAGAATCCGAATCAGGGCAGTTTTATCGTCGAGGAGCTGACGGACCTCGTGGAGGCCGCTGTGCTGGCGGAGTTCGAACGGCTCACCGAGCGCGGCGGCGTGCTCGGGGCGATGGAAACGGGTTATCAGCGCGGGCGGATTCAGGACGAGTCGATGCTCTATGAGCATCGCAAGCACGACGGCTCGTATCCGATTGTCGGCGTGAATACGTTTCTGAGCCCGCATCCGCATGAGGCGCCGCAACCGCTCGTGCTTGCCCGTTCGACCGAGGACGAAAAGCAGAGCCAGCTCAAACGACTGCGCGATTTCCAGGCGCGCCATCGCGAGGCCGCGCCGGCCGCGCTCGCGCGGCTGCAGCACGCCGTGATCGACGACGAGAACGTGTTCGCGGTGTTGATGGACGCGGTGCGGGTCTGCTCGCTCGGGCAGATCACGCACGCGCTATTCGAGGTGGGCGGGCAGTACCGGCGCAACATGTGAGCGCCGGAGAACAGCGATAAACCGCGACAAGCAGCGAATCAGCGGGCGATCGCGAGCCGCGCCTTGGCGTCGTTGTATTCCTGCTTCAGGCGCTCGACCAGCTCGGCGACGCTCGGCACGTCGTCCATCAAGCCCACGCCCTGGCCCGCGCCCCAGATGTCTTTCCACGCCTTCGCCTTGTCGCTGGCGAAATTCATCGCGGTCTTGTCCGATTCCGGCAGCGCGTCCGGATCGAGTCCGGCGTTGACGATGCTCTCGCGAATGTAGTTGCCGTGCACGCCGGTGAACAGGTTCGTGTAGATGATGTCCGACGCGCTCGAGTTGATGATCGCGTGCTTGTAGCTTTCCACCGCATGCGCTTCCTGGGTCGCGATAAAACGCGTGCCCATGTAGGCGAGGTCCGCGCCCATCGCTTGCGCAGCGAGAATCGAGCCGCCGTTGGCGATGGCGCCGGAGAGGATGATCGGGCCGTCGAAAATCCGCCGCACTTCGCCGACCAGCGCGAACGGCGAGGTCGTGCCGGCATGGCCGCCGGCGCCCGCGGCCACCAGGATCAGGCCGTCGACGCCCGCTTCCAGGGCCTTTTGCGCATGACGGATGTTGATCACGTCGTGCAGCACGATGCCGCCGTAACTATGCACCGCGTCGACGATCTCCTTGGCCGGCGCGCGCAGGCTGGTGATGAAAATCGGCACCTTGTGTTCGACGCAGACCCGCACGTCGTGTTCGAGCCGCGCATTCGACTGGTGAACGATCTGGTTGACGGCGATGGGACCGATCACCGCGTCAGGATGGGCGGCCTTGTGCTCGGCGAGCGACGCCTGGATCTGCGTGAGCCATTCGTCGAGCAGCTCGGCCGGCCGTGCATTGAGCGCGGGGAACGAGCCGACGATACCGGCCTTGCATTGGGCCAGCACCAGCTCGGGGTAGCTGACGATGAACATCGGCGAGGCGACAACGGGCAGCGCAAGGTGCTGCAGGACGGCGGGCAATGCCATGGTGCAAGTCTCCTGTAAAGCGGACCGGTGCGCGTGGCACGCCCGGCGTATGTGAAGTGTAGCGGGACAAGCCGCAGCGTGATGCCCCCGGTAGCCAGCCGTCACCGGGGCCTCCGCTGCGCCTGCTTTGTCCGCCAGTGCGGTCAAATTTAAGAACGGTCGTTCGATTATAGGCGAACGACCGTTCGCGTGCAGCGCGTGTGGGACAGGCACGGTTGGAAGGAGTGTTCAGCTTCTACGCTTACGTGGCCTATCCCACTCCGTGTGGACACACAGCGCTCCTACAATGCGTTGACGAACAACGACAAGAGACGCGCCATGTCCTTCGAGGATTTCACGCCGTTCAGGATCGCCGCGGGCGAGGTCGACATATACGGGGTCAAGGGCGGGGCAGGGCCGCCCCTGTTGCTGCTGCACGGCCATCCGCAGACGCATCTGATCTGGCTTCGATGCGCGGCGCAGCTTGCCGAGCATTTCACCGTCATCGCTACCGATCTGCGCGGCTACGGCGCTTCCGCCAAACCGGCGAGCGACGCCACTCACGCGGCCTATTCGAAACGCGCGATGGCGGCCGATCAGGTGGCGCTGATGCGTCACTTCGGCTACGAACGTTTTCTGGTCTGCGCTCACGACCGCGGCGCGCGGGTGGCGCACCGCATGGCGCTCGATCATCCGGATGCCGTCGAGCGTCTGATGCTGCTCGACATTGCGCCGACGCTTGCGATGTACGAAGCCACCGACCGCACCTTCGCCACGCTGTATTTCCACTGGTTCTTCCTGATCCAGCCGGAGCCGTTGCCGGAGACGCTGATCGGCGCGAACCCGGACGTCTATGTCGAGCGCGTGATGGGCAGCCGTCACGCCGGGCTGGCGCCGTTCGCACCGGAGGCGCTCGACGCTTATCGCAGCGCGTTGCGGCAACCGGGCGCCGTGCACGCGATGTGCGAGGACTATCGCGCATCGGCGACGATCGATCTGGAACACGATCGCGCCGATATCGAGCGCGGCCACAAGATCGGCTGTCCGCTGCGTGTGCTGTGGGGCGAGGAGGGCGTGATCGGGAAGTGCTTCGAACCGCTCGCCGAATGGCGCCGCGTGGCGCGCGATGTCAGCGGACGGGCATTGCCGTGCGGACACTACATACCGGAAGAATTGCCCGCGGAACTGGTTGCGGAGATGCTGTCCTTCTTCGAAGCCGTGGAGCAGTAGATGCAGCCGGCCGGACCCGGGACGCGCTCAGCCTAGCGGCGGCAGCCTGCGCGCAACCGGCGTCGACTTGACGATGGCGGTGCTGGTTTCCGCGCGCTCCGTCACCTTCGACAGGATTTCGTCGAGCTGCTCGATCGAATGCAGGTATAGACGACAGATAAAGCAATCGTCGCCCGTCACCTTGTCGCATTCGACGAACTCCGGGATGCGTCTGATCACCTCTTCCACGAGGTGCAACTGTCCGGGCAGCGGTTTCACGCGCACGATCGCCTGCAGCGTGTAGCCGAGTGCGCGCTGATCGATCTGCACCGTAAAGCGCTCGATCACGCCTTGTGTCTCGAGCCGGCGCAGACGCTCGGCGGTGCTGGGCGCGGACAAACCCACCAGACGCGCCAGTTCGCTGACCGGCTGGCGTGCATCGTCGGCAAGCGCTGCCAGCAGGGCACGGTCCGTGTTGTCGAGCGCCGCAGGAGGGCTAGCCGGTGTAAGGCGCTTTGCCATACCCACCTTCGATTATTAGGTTGCGAAATTGGATTGCCTAATTTTAGCCATATATTCGGTCATCCGGATTGAATAGACTGCCTCCATACAGTGATCGATCCGGGAGACTGAAGATGGGAACCCATGCAATGCGCGAGGACGCTACCGGCCGCGGCGCCGCCGAGATGACCGTCGCAATGCTGATGTCGGGGACAATCGGCTGGCTGGTCGTATCGTCGCAGCAGAGCGCGTTCAATGTGGTGTTTTTCCGCTGTGTGTTCGGCGGCGCGACCTTGACGCTGGTCTGCGCCGCATTGGGGCTGTTGCGCCGCAATCTGTTCTCCTGGCGCATGCTGGGACTCGCGGCGTTCGGCGGCGTGGCGATCGTCGTCAACTGGGTGCTGCTGTTTGCAGCGTATTCGCGTGCGTCGATTTCGATGGCCACCGCCGTCTACAACACGCAGCCGTTCATGCTGGTCGCGCTCGGTGCACTGGTGTTCCGCGAACGCGTCACCGCTTCGACGGTAGTGTGGTTGCTGGTGGCGTTCGTGGGCCTCGTGTTTGTCGTGCGGGTCGAGCCTGCCGTGCTTGCGGTGCCGGGGCAATACCTCGAAGGGATTGCCTATGCGGTTGGTGCTGCCGCCATGTATGCCGTGTCGTCAATTATCACCAAGCATCTGAAAGGCACGCCGCCGCATCTGATCGCGTTGATTCAGGTTGGTCTCGGCGTGCTGATGCTCGCGCCGTTCGTGCGCTTCGATGCGTTGCCCACCACCGGCGCACATTGGCTGGAACTCGTGACGCTCGGCGTCGTGAACACCGGCATCATGTATGTGCTGCTGTACGGCGCGATCCAGAAACTGCCGACGGCGATGACCGGCGCGTTGTCGTTCATCTATCCGGTTGTCGCGATCGTGGTCGACCGTGTCGCGTTCGGCCAGAAGCTGGCCTGGGTGCAGATATTCGGCGCCGTGCTGATTCTGCTGGCTGCCGCGGGCGCCAATCTCGGCTGGCGCCTCGTGCCGCAACGCCGTTATTCGTCGACCTGAGCGTCGATCTGAGTCGCTGCGCTGACATCAATGTGTCAAGCTTTTGTAGGGAAATCACCGATGCGGTCAGAAATCCTGCACGGGTATGATTTCAACAGACGATGATCACGTCGACCGAATTCCGCCGCTCGCCATTCATGGCGAGCGGCTTTCTTTTTTGCGCGGCTGCTTTCGGCGGATGTGCTGACGTCTTTGAAGCCTCGGCGCTCACGCACCGCGCGCCACGATCCGCGTGCCTTCCACCGTCAACGGGCCGCCGTTCGCCGCCAGCTCTTCGATCAATCCTTGCAAGAGCGCCGGCCATGCGTCGCGCGGCTTGAGCATCGCGGCCGCCGCGTGCATCGCCGTTGCGCTATCGAGCATCTGCACCAGCGCGTCAAAGGTCATGGCCCGCACGTCCAGCAGCTTGAACACGATCAGCACTTTCAGCGCATTCTTCGCGTTGCGCGCCGGATCGGCACGCAACCACGCGACACGTGAAAACGCCCGCTCCAGGGCCTGCGCAACGTTCGTAAACGGCGCGCCGTGACCGGGGATCACCATGCGCACGTCGAGCTTCGCGATCGCTTCCAGCACCGCCTGTTCTTCAGCGAAACCGCTTTCGCCTTCCAGTTCCGGAAAGATCACGCCGAAGCCGTTTTCCCACAGCGCATCCGCACTGATCAGCACGCGCTCTTGCGCGCAATAGAGCATCAGTGAATGTGGGTCGTGACCCGGTGCGCCGAGCACCTCCCAGTCCAGTGCGCCGAGCGTGAGGTGCGCACCCGGTGCGATCGTTTCGGTGAAGGTGAACCGTTCGCAGGTCTGCCCGGTGGCGCGAAAGGTCAGGCGCGCTTCGTCCCAGCGACGCACGGCTTCGGCTTCCGAGGCGGGAATGGCGGTGCGGCACGGCCAGGCCGTCTGCAGCAGCGCGTTGCCGCCGCAGTGGTCGGAGTGCAGGTGGGTGTTGACGATCAGATCGAGCGGCCGTTCGCCGAGTGCCGCCTGCAACAGCGCCAGGGTTTGCGGCGCGTGGGTCGCGTAGCCGGTATCGACAAGCGCGGCGCAGGCGTCGTCGACCAGCAGCACGTTGTTGGATGACAGCCAGCCGCGCTCAAACACCTGGATCGACTCGGGCAGGCTCATGATTCGCCGGACTCCTGAGCGGATCGGTCGGACATAGGCGCGGAGACAGGCGCGGATTCTTGAGGTGACCGATGAGCCGGTTCATGAGCCAACTGATGGACCGACTCACGAGCCGGCTTCGCCATCACAAGGATCGTCGCGGCGCCCAGCAGCACCGTCTCGCCATGCTGGTTCAGCACGGCGCCGTCGAGTTGCGTGAGATCGCCATCCAGGCTCGGCTTCCACCACGCATCGCTCACGCGCCAGCGCATCGTCAGCGTATCCCGCGCGCGAACCGCCTTCTTCAGCTTGATATCGAACTCGAGGCCGAGCGGCTGTGCGTACTGCGAAAAGTGCGTCGCCAGCAGCGCCATGAAATGCGCAGTCGGCTGCGTGCCGGAAGCGATCAGGCCGCCGAAGCGGCTTTGCCCGGCATAAGCGTCGTCGTGATGCAGCGGGTTCAGATCGTTGACGAGCGTCGCGAACGATTTGACCGCTTCCGGGGACAGCGTGAGCGTACTGCTGAAGCTCTCCCCGATCGTCACGACGCGCGGCGCCGTCTTCATTGCGGTGCCTGGCGGTTTTGCGCCAGCCACTGCGCGTGGCGAGCATCGAGCGTGTCCCAGACCGCGCGTTTGGTCGCGTCGTCGTAAGACGACCAGCCGCGAATCTCGTCGATCGTACGCAAACACCCTTCGCACCAGCCGCTCGCCTTGTCCATCCGGCACACGTTGATGCACGGCGACGGCACCGGCGCGACGACCTCGTTCTGTTCCACGGTCTCGGCCGTCATGCGGTTTCTCGCAGCGCGACGTCGGCCACCGGCGCACCGGTCAGCGCGACCAGCTCCTGCGGCGACAGATTGAAGACCGCATGCGGATGACCGGCGGCGGCCCACAGGCTGTCGAGCGCGAGCAGATCCGCATCGATCAGCGTGACGGGCGGCGCGGCGTGACCGATCGGGCAGACGCCGCCGATCGCATAGCCGGTCTTCTCGCGCACGAATTTGGCGTCGGCGCGGGCAATCTCCCCGACCTGGGCGGCGACCTTCTGTTCATCGACGCGGTTCGCGCCGCTTGCCACCACCAGCACCGGCGCGTCGTCTTCGCGGCGGCGAAACAGGATCGATTTGGCAATCTGCGCGACTTCGCAGCCGAGGCCGGCGGCGGCTTCGGCCGAGGTCTTGCCGGTTTCCGGCAGCATCACGATCTGCCCGGCGTGGCCACGCTCGCGCAGCAGCAAGGCGACGCGCCGTGCCGAATCCGGCAGCGCGCTGAGATCGTCGGCGTGGGGAGGAGCGTTGTCCGTCATAAAGCGCTTTCCATTGAATGAGAGGTTAGACGCACGAGCCTTGTTCGCTGCGTGCTTTCGCGAGCAAGGCCTTGCCTGCGCGCGAGGCGTTCGGCTTGCCGATCGAGCTCGAGATGAAATCGCCGATCGCCACGACCTGGGCGAGATCGACGCCGGTCTCGATACCGAGGCCGTTCATCAGGTACAACACGTCTTCGGTGGCGACATTGCCGGTGGCGCCCTTCGCATACGGGCAGCCGCCGAGGCCCGCCACCGATGCGTGAAAAATCTCGATGCCTTCGAGCAGCGCGGCATAGATGTTGGCGAGCGCCTGGCCGTAGGTGTCGTGGAAGTGCCCCGACAGTTGCTCGCGCGGGTACACCTGAGTGACGGCAGCGAACACTTCACGCGTGCGTTTGGGCGTACCGACGCCGATGGTGTCGGCGATATCGATCTCGTCGCAGCCGAGCGCGGCGAAGCGCTCGACCACATCCACCACCGACGCTACCGGCACCTCGCCTTGATATGGACAGCCAAGCGCGCACGAGACGCTGCCGCGAATCCGCACGCCATGTTCCTTGGCAGCCTGCGCCACGGGTTCGAAGCGCGCAATGCTCTCCGCGATGCTGCAGTTGATGTTGCGCTGCGAAAACGCTTCGCTGGCCGCGCCGAAGATCACGATTTCGTCGGCGTGCGCCGCGAGCGCGCCTTCGAAGCCGCGCAGATTCGGCGTCAGCACGGAATAGATCGTTCCGGCGCGGCGTTCGATGCCGGCCATGACTTCGGCGCCGTCGGCCATCTGCGGCACCCACTTCGGCGAGACGAACGAGGCGGATTCGACGTTGCGAAATCCCGCTGCCGACAGGCGGTTGATCAGTTCGATCTTGACGGCGGTCGGGACGAAGTCTTTTTCGTTCTGCAGTCCGTCGCGTGGACCGACTTCGACGATCTTGACGGCTTGGGGCAAGGCCATGATGTGTCTCCTAGTTGCGCTCGCACCAGGCGGCGCTGTATCAATTCAATATCCACGTTCGAGATCGACCACGCCGCTCACCGGCTCGCCGCGCATCAGCGCCATGATCTTGCGCGCGACCTGCGGCACGCTCTCCTCGCGTAAGGTCTGAGCCGAACTGTGCGGGGTGATCGTGATGCGAGGCTCCTGCCAGAACGGATGATCGGCCGGCAGCGGTTCCTTGTGGAACACATCGAGCGTCGCGGCGGCGATCTGACCTTGCGCGAGCGCGTCCAGCAGATCCTGCTCCACCAGATGGGCGCCGCGCGCGACGTTGATCAGATACGCACCCTGCGCGAGCTTCGAGAAGGTCCGCCGGTTCAGTACGTCGTGCGTGTCCGGCGTGTGCGGCAGCAGGTTCACCAGTACCTTCACGCCGCTGAGAAATGCCTCGAAGTGCGCCTCGCCCGCATAGGTGGTCACGCCTTCGATTTGCCGCGGGCTGCGGCTATAGCCGCGCACCGGCAGGCCGAACCCGGCCAGCGTGCGCGCGACGTGCGTGCCGAGCACACCGAGTCCCAGCACGCCGACCGTGAACGTACTGTGCGGATGCGGCTCGAGTACCTGCCAGCGCCGCTGCGCCTGCAAGGTTTCGTATTCGTCGAAGCGGCGCAGATAGCGCAGCACCGCGTGCGTCACATATTCGGCCATCTGCCGCGCCATACCGGTGTCTTCGAGCCGGATGAGCTGGGCTTCGCGCGGCAGCGTGCCGGGATGGGCGCGCTCGAGCGCAAGAATCGCATCGACGCCGGCGCCGAGATTGAAGATCGCGCGCAAACCCCTGCGGCCGGCCAGCATCTCGCGCGGCGGCCGCCAGACGATGGCGAAGTCGGCGGGGGCGGTATCGTCCGGTTGCCATGCGCGCAGCTCGGCCTCGGGCAACGCGCGGGAGAAATCGTCCAGCCAGGCGGCGGCCTCGTTCTGCGGCGTGTAGAGAATGACTTTCATGCGCGCGGTACCGGCCTCGCTTCGCAGGATGCGCGGGTTGCGCGAGCCGTGGCAGACGACACTTGCGACATGAGAGCCTCTTCCGTTTTATGGACAGGATTCATTCTACTTTTTCGACGGCCATCGCGCCCGATCCCGTACGCAGGCCTCCAATAAGCAAATCACTAAAAGTTGGTTCGCCGCGGCGGGCGGGCGCTCCACAATAGGCTCTCGGATTCCGGCAGCGAGGAGAATCATGCTTTCATGCAGCAAATCGACATGGCCGCCGCGGCTCGTGACGGTACCGGGCCTGCACGGCAGCGAAGGGGCGCATTGGCAGACTTGGCTCGAACGGCAGTTCGCCCGCTCGTTGCGCGTCGAACAGGCTGACTGGGATGCACCGGACGTGGCGGGCTGGGCGCGCAAGGTGCGTGAGTTGCTTGCGCGCGAGCGCGGTCCGTTCGTGCTGGCGGCGCACAGCTTCGGCTGTCTGGCGACGGCCTATGCGCTGCAGCAGGCCTCGTATGTCGGCGACGTGGTGGGCGTGCTGTTCGTGGCGCCGGCCAGTCCCGCGAAATTCGCCTTCGCCGGCCCCTTCGAGGCGCGCCGTCTTGGCGTGCCATCCATCCTGATCGGCAGTGAGACCGACCCGTGGATGCCGCTCGCCGGGGCGCGCGAGCTGGCGCAGCGCTTCGGCAGCGCGTTCGTGAATCTCGGCGACGCAGGGCATATCAACACGGCGGCAGGGTTCGGGCCGTGGCCGCGCGCGAAGTACTTCGTCGATACGCTGGTGCATTGCGCGGCGCCGCTGCGCTTTCGTGAGGAAGAGGTGGTGGAGGAGATCGGTCACGCCTGGGTGTGAGGCGTGGCATTCGATCGCTGTTCTCCTGGTGCGCGTTTTTAGTTTTTAGGTACACAGCATGCAAAAGGGCTGCCTCGATGAGGCAGCCCTTTTATGTTTTCAGCGCTTACGTGTGGTTATAAGCCGGAAGCTACACACACGTTGTGGACGACACTCGCGTATCACATCCGCTTAGTTCGCCGCGGCATGCCCATCGCAGCCATGCTCGCAACCGCTCTTGTCGAGCGGCATCTGTTGCGCCGCTTCCGCGCGGATGCCGAGCCGTTCGAGCAGCTTGCGGTCCGCTTCGGCCTGCGGGTTGCTGGTGGTCAGCAACTGGTCGCCGTAGAAGATCGAATTCGCGCCGGCGAGGAAGCACATCGCCTGCAGCGCTTCGTCCATCTGCTCGCGGCCGGCGGACAGCCGCACCATCGCACGCGGCATCGTGATACGGGCAATGGCGATCGTGCGCACGAATTCGAACGGATCGAGCGCTTCGGTGCCGGTGAGCGGCGTGCCTTCGACCTGCACCAGATTGTTGATCGGCACCGACTCCGGATACGGATCCATGTTGGCGAGCTGCGCGATCAGGCCGGCGCGTTCGCGGCGCGATTCGCCCAGACCGACAATGCCGCCGCAGCACACGTTGATGCCGGCGTCGCGCACGCGTTCGAGCGTGTCGAGGCGATCCTGGTAGGTGCGCGTCGAGATGATCTGGCCGTAGAACTCCGGCGAGGTATCGAGGTTGTGGTTGTAGTAGTCGAGGCCCGCCTCGCGCAGCCCTTGCGCCTGGTGCGTCTCCAGCATGCCGAGCGTCACGCAGGTTTCGAGGCCCATCGCCTTCACGCCGCGGATCATGTCCTTGATCGGTTCGAGATGGCGGTCCTTCGGATTGCGCCATGCCGCGCCCATGCAGAAGCGCGTCGCGCCGTTGTCCTTGGCCACGCGTGCGGCGGCGAGCACCTCGTCGACCGGCATCAGCTTGTCGGCCTGGAGGCCCGTATCGTGGTGCACCGACTGCGGACAGTACGCACAGTCTTCCTCGCAGCCGCCGGTCTTGATGGACAGCAGCGTCGACAGTTGCACGGTGTTCGCGTCGAAATGCTCGCGGTGCACTTGCTGCGCGCGGAACATCAGATCGTTGAACGGCAGTTCGTAGAGCGCAACGATGTCGGCGACGCGAAAGCGTGCGGTCGGAGCCGCTGCCGTGGCTGCGTTGGCGTTGGCAACGGTCGAATCGGTTTGCGGGCGGTCGAGGTTCAGTTGGGTCATATCGTCAATCCTCATGGATGGAGATGAAAAGGGTTCAGCGCCGCGCAGTACGCAGCGTCTGCAATAGCAATTGAGTGTCGAGATAGTCGGCCGCTGCGTCGGCGGAGAGCGGGTTCAGATGCGGAACGATACCGACGAGCGGTGCGTGATACTGGCGCTCGAGCCGCTCGCGGATCGCCGCGATGTTTTCGTCGGCGAAGCCCATGTCGGGATCGACACGGTTCGCGACCCAGCCCGCCAGATGCAGGCCGCGTGTCGCGATGGCTTCGGCGGTGAGCAACGCATGGCTGATGCAGCCGAGCCGCATGCCGACCACGAGCACGACCGGCAGGTTCAGCGCGACTGCAAGATCGGCGGTGTCCTGGGTAGCGGTGAGCGGCACGCGAAAGCCGCCTACGCCTTCGACGACCACCATGTCCGCAAGCTGCAGCGCCTGCGCGTGGCAATCGACGATGCGGGCGATATCGAGCACGACGTTCTCTTGTGCAGCGACGATATGCGGCGCGGCCGGTGCTTTCAGCAGATATGGCGTGCGCAGCGCAGGCGGCAGCAGCACGCTGGCTGCGGCATCCAGTTGGTCCGCGTCCTCGTTGTGCCACACGCCATCCACTTCGAAGGCGCCGGCGGCGATCGGCTTCATCGCACCGGCACGCAACCCTGCGCGCGTGAAGCCGCGCAGCAGCGCTGCCGAGACCAGCGTCTTGCCGATTTCCGTATCGGTGCCGGTGACGAAGAGGGAGAGCGGCGTACTCATGCGGCCGCTCCGCCGAGTTGCTGCAAGCCCGCTTCGAGGCGGTCGAGATCCGCGTGCGAATGCGCAGCCGAGAGCGAGATGCGCAGCCGCGACGTACCGACCGGCACGGTGGGCGGACGGATCGCAGGCACCCACAGGCCGGCGCGCTCGAGCGTGGCGGCGATCTCGAGCGTGGCGTCGTTTGCGCCGATGATGAGCGGCTGGACCGCGGTGTGCGAATCGACCGGCAGCCACGGCGTGGCCTTGAGCATGGCGCGGGTGCGTTCGATCAGTTCCCGCAGATGCGCGCGCCGCGCATTGCCTTCCTCGCCGCCGATGATGCGCAGGCTGGCCGAGACCGCATGCGCCGCCGCCGGCACCGAAGCCGTGGTGAAGATATACGGACGGGCGCGCTGCACGAGCCATTCGATCACGGTTTCATGGGCCACCACGAAAGCGCCCGATACACCGGCTGCCTTGCCGAGCGTGCCGATCGAAATCAGATGCGGCGAGCGCAGCGCCTCGTGGGCGATCGCGCCACGGCCTTGCGGGCCGAGCACGCCGAAGCCATGGGCGTCGTCGACCACCAGCCACGCGCCATGCCGCTCCGCCAGTTCGAGCAGACGCGGCAGCGGCGCGATGTCGCCGTCCATGCTGAACACGGTGTCGGTGACGATCAGCTTGACGGCGGAGTCCGACGCTTCGAGCATCGCGCTCAAGGCTTCGGCATCGGCGTGCGGATAAACCTTCACGTCGGCGCGCGAAAGCCGTGCGCCGTCGATCAACGAGGCGTGATTGAGCGCATCGGAAAAGAGCGTCGCGCCGCGACCGGCGAGTGCGGTGAGCGTCGCAAGGTTCGCCATGTAGCCGGTGCTGAAGTACAGCGCACGCGGTGCATCGACGAAGCCTCCGACGAATTCCGCCAGATCGTCTTCGAGCTGTGCATGGGCGCGCGAGTGACCGCCCAGCAGATGCGAGCCGCCGCTGCCTGCTCCATAACGCCTCGCTCCTTCGGCGATCGCCGCGACCAGCAGCGGGTGTGCGGCGAGGCCGAGATAGTCGTTGCTGGCGAAGCCGATCGTCTCGCGGCCGTCGACCGTCATGTGCGCGGCACACGGCGTATCCGCGATGCGCCGGCGCCGTCGCAGGCCGTGCGCGTCGAGCTCGGCGAGACCCTGTGCGAGCGTTTCGAGCAACGGCATCATGCGGCCTCCGCGAGTGTGGCTTCGAAGGTTTCATGGGTACGCGCGGCGAGCAGAGCGAGCTCGTCGTCATCGAGGATGTACGGCGGCATCAGATACACGGTAGTCGAAATCGGGCGCAGCAGCAGCTCGCGCTTCAAGGCGTTTTCGAAGAAGCGGCGCGAGAACGTTTTGGCTTGCTGAACATCGTCGAGCGCGGCATCGAACGCGAAGATCGTGCCGCACTGACGCAGATTGCGCACTCGCGGATGTTCGGCAAGCGGCGCGAGCGCCGCACGCAGCGTGGCGGATTTTTTCGCGTTGGTGGCGAGCACGTTGTCGCTGGCGAACAGATCGAGCGTGGCGAGCGCCGCCCGGCAGGCGAGCGGGTTGCCGGTGTACGAATGCGAATGCAGGAAGCCGCGGGCGGTGTCGTCGTCGTAGAACGCGGCGAAGATTTCATCGCGCGAGAGCACGATGGACAGCGGCAGATAGCCACCGCTGATGCCTTTCGACAGACAAATGAAGTCCGGCCAGATGCCGGCCTGTTCGCAGGCGAAAAAGGTGCCGGTGCGACCGCAGCCGACGGCGATTTCGTCGGCGATCAGATGCACGCCATATTGATCGCACAGTGCCCGCAGACCGGCGACGTACGACGGGTCGTGCATGGCCATGCCGGCGGCGCATTGCACGAGCGGCTCGACGATCAGCGCGGCGATCTTCGTGCTGCGCGCCTCGAAGAGCGCGCGCACGTCTTCGAGCGCGCGGCGCGCCACGTCGGCAGCGCTTTCGCCGGGTTGCGCGCCACGCGCATCGGGCGAAGCGACGACATGGGCGTGGCGGATCAGCGGATCGTAGGCGTCCTTGAACAGGGCGACGTCGGTGACGGCGAGGGCGCCGATGGTCTCGCCGTGATAACTGTTGGCAATGCAGACGAATTCCTGCTTGTCGACGAAACCGCGATTGCGCCAGCAGTGGAAGCTCATTTTCAGGGCGATTTCGACGGCGGATGCGCCATCGGAGGCGAAGAACGCGTGACCGAGAGTGTGCTGGGTGAGCGCGGCGAGACGTTCGGCGAGTTCGACGACGGGCTCGTGGGTGCAGCCGGCGAGCATGGCGTGCTCCAGCGTATCGAGCTGATCCTTGAGGGCGGCGTTGATGCGCGGATTGGCGTGCCCGAACAGGTTGACCCACCAGGAGCTGATGGCGTCGAGATAGCGATGCCCATCGCGATCATAGAGCCAGGGGCCGGCGCCGCGCGCGATGGGGATGAGCGGCAGGCGCTCGTGGTGTTTCATCTGGGTGCAGGGATGCCAGACGGCATTGAGGCTGCGGGTGACCCAGTCGTTGGTCGATCGTGTGTCCAAAACTACTCCGGCTTTCTGTTTCGCTACGCGGTGTGATGCTGGGCGCTGGGCCTTTTTTTTATGCTGCGCATGGCGTTTTTTTGCGCTGCGCGGGGCCTTGGGGGGTGGTTGCCTTGCGGCGGAGGGGTTGAGATTAGCGCTTTCTTTTCGTTGATGCACTACCCTCGTTTTGGGTGTTTTTTGTTGTTGCGTTTGTAGATCGGCGCTGTTCGGGGATGGTTTTGGCTGTTCTTCTCAGATCGGGGGAAATGGGCGGAGATGGCGGCGGCAAAGTCATGAGGGGTATAGGGAAGAAATCTGGGTCTTAGGGGTGGTTTTTTGCCTGCGGCGCTTGTTTTGGTGGTTTTTGGTTTGACTGCTTGGGGTTTTGCCTCCGGCGGCTTGCTGTTTGTTGGTTTGCTTATGGTGTTGGCCTTTCCTTGCTTTCTTAGTGGTCTATTAGTGTTGCCCCTGTGCGGGGCGGCACCTACTTTTCTTTGCGGCGGTGTATGGACCGGAGACATGGGTAACAGGTGTGCGGGGACATGGGTAACACTTCGGGCGAGTGAATCGCCTGGAGCCGGTTATGCCCTGGAACCCGAGAGACACCATGAGCCTTCGTCTGGAATTCGTTCACCTGGCCTCGCAGGAAGGCGCCAACCGTCGTGAACTGTGCCGGCGCTTCGGCATCAGCCCGAAGACCGGCTACAAGTGGCTCGCGCGCCACGCGCAGGGCGGAACGACGGCGCTGACGGATCACTCGCGTCGCCCCCGGCAGAGTCCGGCGCGCACGACACCGCCAGTCGAGCAGCAGGTCGTCGAACTGCGGCAGGCGCATCCAGCCTGGGA